>NZ_JADWYR010000002.1:0-354459 GCF_015831355.1 Panacibacter microcysteis | reverse complement strand
TTCAACATTCACGTCATGCCCAAACACAAGTCTTGCACTTGTACTGGTGGGTGCACTTTTATCACCCATCGTTATTGAGTTGACGGTATTAAAACCACTGGCAAATTTCAGTACGCCGACAGCAGCATTGGACAGTGTACTAAGTACTTTAATGCCTGTTACAGTTCCACCGGGTTTAAAGGTGTTTGTACTTGCGGTAATTAATTTCCCGTTACCACTAAATGTAAGGCTGCCATTTGTAAGATCAACAGGAATACTCCCATTGTTCAACAGGTTACCGGAGATAGTAAAATTGGCGTTGTCAGGAAATCCGAAAAACGTTTGACCTACAGTGATGGTGGGCGAACCGGAAATAGTTACATTACCCGCCATATCTATATCATTGTTGGTTGTTTGCTGAACAATAATATTTACGGTTCCATCTATAACCGCGGGGCTTCCTGAAACACCCACTTTTATTGGACCGCAGTTTGAAATCGCTCCGCCGTTCAAACTTTGGTGTATAATGGTTCCGGCACCTCCCAAACCATCCCTGAATATTTTATCACCATTCCTGATCAGTTTAACCGTTATGCCATTATCCACTTCCATTTTGGCATTAAACTGGGTAATGCCCGGGCCTGTAACGCCTAACCCGTCTAGATTGGCAGATATGCGAAATTTTAATCCCGTAGCATTTGGAAAATAGGTCATCAATCCTGTTTGTGCGGTTTCAGGTATTTCTGGTGTATTCCATTGAAACACAGATCCCGAATTGAAGGTTACCCTGGGATTATTATTTGCTAACCCTTCGCTGCCAACAGCATCCACTCTCACTACGCCGTTTACTTCCATACGGTTTAACGCGGCATTGGTACCCCTCACATCCGGAACCGCACCATTTAAAATAAGGGTTCCGCTAACGACAAAAGAAGGGAGGGTGACGTTATTCTGTATGATAAATAAGGGCGAATTCTGATTGAGTGTTGCGCCGTTCTCTACTGTAAGCACTTTTGCCGAAGCCACGATATCTGTTGTAACTATATGACCGGACCTGATAGTAATGGATGCTGCTCCAGAGCTGGGGATTGTTGTTGCCGGACTAAAATTCGTGGGGTTGCTTGTAGGTGCCGATTCCCAGGTGGTAAGATCTTTCCAGCTACCACTGGCTACTGTTCTGAAAATGCGGTTCTGGGTACCTGCGGTAATGTTTGTAACAATGCCATAAAGCGTAAAATCATCCAGTGAAAAGGCCGGTGAACTTACTCCTGCTGCGCCAGAAAGCGACAACGTTACTGTAACGGTACCCGTAAGATTCAGGAAGGGGTCTCCAACAATTGCCTTATTACCTATATAAGATCCCGGCGCCTGCGGTATAGTACCTGTGCCTGCGGAAGTTCCATTAACGCTCATCGTCCACTGCGTAGCGCCGGAATTGCCGCGTTCTCTCCAAAAATTAAAGGAAGTAATGGATACAGCATAACCTAAAGCGACGTTGAATGTAAGCGTAACAGTTGGCGTACCCGTAGAGTTTGACATTACTATAGATCTGCCCGTTGCGCCGGTACCTGAAGTCCAGGTGCCGATGCTGTTGCTCCATGAGGAAGTATTTAGATTAGGATTTAATATAGATGGTGCTACTGTATAGGGGTGAGTAGTAATGTTTACATTTCCAAAATCATGTTTGTATATTATGGCCTGGGCATAAACCTGCCGGACATTGCACAGGCATAACAGAAGGAGGAAAACGTTGATTGTTTTCATAGTCGATGCAGTTGTTTTCAAGTTCGGATTACGTCTTTGAGAGGATATGACGGATTATTAAAAACAAATATATAAAATCCTTGTTGTTTAACCGGAAGCTTAAGGAATTTTAATTGCATGAAAACCGCTCAAAAACAAACACTTGCTTGTTTTAATGTACCTGTGAAAGTGCCAGGGAATGAACCGGGTTTACTTGCCCCAGTCTGGTACAGGTGTGGAAGCATTAAACAACTCGTCTAGATAATAGTTACGCTTATAATATTGGTTGCATGAATCATTTACGGGATACGCGCATGGTGCATACAGAGCTATATTACCCGTGCACATGATGCTTTTGGGATTTCCGTTTGGAAGGCGTGATTCATCATGTTCCCTGCCGAGAATACAATGCCCCATTTCGTGAAATATAAGTGTTTCCAGCTGCCGGCTGTTTAGCCAACATTTTATGTTTGCGTTTAAAGCAATGATCTTTTGTACATCGTTGGATGAAGCAGTAATGTTTGCATTGGCGCAATAACTGTTTTCGAGCGTGGAGTCGTATTGTATAATGAGATTGTTTACAGTGATGTTATAACCACGCTGCATTGCGGCCGCTTCAAAACTATCTATAACAGGCACAAACTCTGCCGGTACATTAAAAACAGGTGTAAAGTCTTTTTTGTTGCTGCAAGCAAAAAGCAGCATTACAACAAATATTATCCACGCTTTTTGCATAGCAGTTATTTTTAATGCAGTTGCATAAATGTAAATACTTTACGCTATGAAATATGCTTTCTGCAGGCAGCTTTTATTGCAGCAGGTTTTCCAATACTTTCCGAAAACAGAAAAGCCGGTAAAGAATTACCGGCTTTAGTCAAAACATCAAGTTACTCAATGATATAAAAAATAGACAACACTATAAAGTATGATAGCAACGTCTGCCACTAGCGCAAAGAATAAAGCAGGTAAGGTAATCTTCGTGCTTTGTGCTGCCAGGTTTAATGCCAATACAGGCACATTAATGACTGCCGCAACAACAATGAGCGTGAAATTATTGCCGCCAAGGAAGATGATTGCAAACAGCGTACAAGGCAATGCCATTCCTATAAGGCCCATATATGCAAGACCAAGCCATAGCATGCGGCTTTTGTCCTGTGTTGCACACCAGTTTATAAAACGTGCAAGGACATTGCGTGAACCGGTTGTTGCATTATTGATAAGCGGAATACCATTGTGATCTCTTTCAAATGCCTGTATTGTATGCTGCATAAAAGTTGATTTTTGTTGCACAAATTTCAAAAGACAGGCACTGAAAAAAACTAATTACCGCAACATCTGAAACTGATATTGATCATGTAGTAAAAGGAAAAAAAGATTAAATACAATTTATATCAGCTGAGTGAAAGATGGCATTAAACACGCGGATAAAAAACAGTAAGAGGGTTGTACACTGCTGCCATGAAAAAGGGACGATAAAGTGAGTGACACAACAGGCGATGCCACCTGTACTATTGCCCGGACAATGATAAAAAAAACGGCATCAGAACCACTTCTTCTTCATAAAGTACCAGGCTATAATTACAGACACACAAAGTGATAGAATAACAGGAATGTAAAACGCATGCTGCGTATGCTGGTAAGGTATGTCTACGTTCATACCATAGATACTGGTGATGAGTGTTGGAAGCATAAGCACAATGGTAATGGATGTAAGCCGCTTCATTACATTATTCAGGTTGTTGCTGATGATGCTGGCAAATGCATCCATGGTGCTGCTGAGGATATTGGTATAAACGTTGGCCATTTCGAGCGCCTGGCTGGTGTCTACTATAAGGTCGGTTAAGAATTCTCTTTCTTCTTCATTAAGACCGAGAAAATTTGTGCGCTCCATTTTTAGCATCATAAGTTCATTACTGCGCAGGGCGGTAACAAAGTATACAAGGCTTTTTTGAATGCGCATGAGGTTGAGCAATTCTTCATTGCGGTTACTATCGTACAGCTTTTGTTCGTATAGGTTGCGGTTATGGTTGATCTCTTTTAAAAACTCCATGAAATTCTGTACCACTTTCTCAAAGATCTTTAAGACCATCATGCTGCGTTTATCCGGATGGCGTTTTTCGAAAGTATTCAGGAATTTTTTTATGGCTCCGTTGTCGAATGAGTTAACGGTAACAATATGGTTATGCGTTAAGATTATGCAGATAGGTATGGTGATATAATAAGCATCACTATCGTTAAAAGAGTTATTCTCTGCAGGGGTTTTAATGACAACGAATTTTACATTGTCTTCAATTTCGTAGCGCGGTCTCTCATCTATATCCAGCGAGTCTCTCAAAAATCCGATTGGTATTTCCAGTACTTCACTTAACTCATCAAACTCTTCATCTTTTAATGGTGGCACAAGATTAACCCATATACCGTTTTCAGGTTTATTTATGGCTACCGTCTGGTTGTTGATATTTTTGAAGTACTGTATCAAAGCGCGGCAAAGATAGGGGCTTGAAAGAAAGACTTTAGATTATAAGAAAGTTAAGCACAATTTATTATTACAACTACGATGCAGTACTAAGCAACCTCTATATCTCCTTTAAAAACAAAATCTGCCGGGCCGCAAAGCCATACATTTTCAAAGGTATCATCGCTTCTTTTATCAAACTCTACAGCCAGGTTGCCGCCAAGTGTTTTTATTTCTACGCGGTTAAATCCATTGTCATTGTGTGCATATACAAGTGCAGCTGCCGTAACCCCTGTACCACAGCTCAGCGTTTCATCTTCTACACCCCGTTCAAAAGTTCTTACAAAAATGGAACGGTCCTGCTGCTCTACAAAGTTTACATTGATGCCATTCTTTTTAAAGCTTTCGCTGTTCCTTATTTCTTTTCCATAACGCACCACATCATAGGTTGCCAGGTTATCTATGTTTTTTACATAATGCGGTGAGCCGGTATCCAAGATAGCATCTGCAAAATGCTTTTCAATGCCTTTTACATTTTTCATTTTAAGATATACCCATCCATTGTCTTCAACAGTGGCTTCATGTGCGCCGTCTACCGCTATAAAAAGATATTTACTTTTTTTAATGCCGCTATGGTGTGCAAATTTTACAAGACAACGACCTCCATTACCACACATGGTGCTCTCCTTGCCGTCGGCGTTATAATACACCATTTTGAAATCATAGCCCGGCGCTGCATCGAGCAGCATAAGGCCATCGGCACCTATTCCAAAACGGCGGTCGCACATTTTTTTTACCTGTGCGGTGGTAAGTGAAAGACTGTTATTCCTGTTGTCTATAATGATAAAGTCATTGCCTGTGCCCTGGTATTTATAAAAAACAATTTTCATATTAACTTTTCTGTTGATTGCGCAAGTTACAACTGCATGAATGAATAACGCAGATCAATGTATTTATATGTGCTCAATTATGCCAAGGGCTTTAGTGATTAAACCTTCTACTGCAGCGGCCCCATCTTTGGTAAATGTCTTGCTTACACGGTTTGCCACAATTACATTAGCGCTCAGGCAGTGGTGACCGAGCAATTTACCCAGGCCATAAATAGCGCTTGTTTCCATTTCAAAATTGGTGATACGATGGTTGCCATAATAAAACTGCGTCAGCCGGTCCACCAGTTGAGGATTGGTAAGCCCAAGACGCAAAACCCTGCCTTGCGGGCCATAAAACCCCGGGCACGTAACGGTAATGCCATGATGAAACCCTTCAACAAAATGTTTGATTACTGCAGCAGACGCCGTAGCAATATATGGGTGAGAAAAATTGTTGTCCAGTTGTGTGTGTGCTGCAAATTGCTGAAGCAGTATTTTCTCTTCTTCATTGTTACTGTGCTTGTAATAATTCAGAAGGTTATCTATTCCCAGGCCATGCGTACCCGCCACATAGCTGTCAACAGGTATATCTGCCTGCAAAGCGCCACTGGTACCAAGTCTTATAACGGTAAGAGTGCTCAGTTCCCTTTTTACAGTTCTTTCATCGAAATCAATATTTACCAGCGCATCCAGTTCATTCATAACAATATCAATATTATCAGGACCTATACCTGTTGATACAACAGATATCCGCTTCCTGCCAAGGTAGCCTGTATGTGTTATAAATTCCCTGTGCTGTAGCCTGTGTTCCACCTTATCAAAATGTTTACTTACCTGTTCCACACGCCCCGGGTCTCCCACAGTAATGACCGTTTCAGCCAGCTCTTCGGGCCTTACATCCAGGTGATAAATAGCGCCCCGGTTATTAATGATCAGCTCAGACGATTCAATTTTGTGCATGGTCAGACATTTTATTTTTATGAAGCCGGCGGCAGTGCAATTATTAAGCTGCTGTTGCGTCGCACTCTTGTACACCATAGCTGTTGGCAACAACGATACTGCATGCCTTAAGTTGCAAAAATATCGGTCGCTAAAGCGTTAGAAAATAATGTGTTTTAGCATTTTCAAAAATATTCAGCCACTTATTTCTGCACTTGGTTTTCAAAAATACCCTATTTTCGCAGCCTGAAAAAAATGGTTCCGTGGCCGAGTGGCTAGGCAGAGCTCTGCAAAAGCTTCTACAGCAGTTCGAATCTGCTCGGGACCTCTAAAAACAAAAAGGATCACGCTGATGATCCTTTTATTTTGTATGAAACACTCTCAACTGATAGGCATCCTCGCAGTACTGGCATTAATAGGTATTTGTTTTATGCCATTTACATTTATTGCGAGCAAACAGATAACAGTAACCGGCTTTAGCGCAGAAGGTACAAACTTCGGTAAACCGGGATACCTGAATGTGATATTGTCTGTAATATGCCTTATCTTCTTTGCGGTGCCGAAAATCTGGGCTAAACGGACCAACGTTTTTATTGCTGCAATCAATCTTGCATGGGCGCTTAGAAATTACCTTTTATTAGGCAGTTGTATACTGGGAGAATGCCCGGAAAAAAAGGCCGGACTTTACCTTCTAATGCTTGCAGCCATTGTTATACAGGCCATGACATTACTACCAAAGATGGATGTGATGAATGAAAAATCATAGCAAGGTCACCCTTCTTATCAACCATCTTCGCTGATTATTTCAGGTATCTTTTAATTTCTTTTTGTGTATCGCGCTCTTTAATGGTTTCGCGCTTATCATGTAGTTTTTTTCCGCGGCCAAGACCAATTTCCAGCTTTACAAGGCTTTTATCGTTGAAGAATACTTTAAGCGGAATGATTGTAAAGCCCTTCTCTTTGATTTTAGTCTGTAGTTTTTTAAGTTCTCTTTTGGTCAAAAGCAGCTTCCGGTCATGTACTGCAATATGATTATTTACCGTACCATGAGAATATTCCGCAATGTAAAGACCCCGTACCCATAACTCATTATCATCAAACATACAATAAGCATCATTAAAACTCACTTTACCATCTCTTATTGATTTTACTTCTGTACCGAGCAAAACCATACCTGCCACATATTTATCATCGATGTAGTAATTGTAGTAAGCTTGCCTGTTGTTCATTTCCTTTGCCATAGCGTCTGTGTGAGCCTGCAAAAATAGTCTGAATTAATCAATCAAATTCTGCAACAGCAAGCTTATTGCCGGCTGTTGACCAAAAAAGATAATATAGCTTATTACTCATGCTGAATATGCTTATAGCGGTCGCTACACTAATAGCATTGTTGTCAAAATTTTTTAGTTTATCGGATTTTGGGTCATAACATCCTGAAATAAAATAATGGGCGATTCCGGAGTCTTCATTATGGTCTTGAAAAAAGTCTCAGATTGTGCATGAAAAGAATATGATGGCAACACATAAACCCTGCCGCTGAAACCACCGCCTCCGCTAAACCCGCCAGGCGCATAACATCCACTTTTGCTAACAGAATTTTCATGAGATTCTCCTATCTTCAAAACAACTTTATCTCCCACCCTTTCCGCTGTTAGTGATAGTTCATGTGCATTGATGGCCCTGAAAAAATCTTTTGCACGTAAATCTTTCTTGTTTGAGGTATTACTATTATACTTTAAGCTCCATATAATATTTGGCGGCCTGGATGATACTTCATTTTTACTTATTTCTGTACTTGCAAACGCAATAATTGAATCTTTTGATGCATGAAAAGACACTAGCGCAGAATCGGTTGCAACGTTTTTAATTTCAATAAGCATATCATTTGGACAAAAAGTCAATTGGAAAAGTTTTCCCTCAAAAAGATAGGAGTTGTGCTGTAAGCTATTTACATTGACCACCTGGTTACAATAAAAATTTTGTTTATACAAAACTTTGGTTGTGGCTGACCCACCCTCATAATTGATAGACAGCAATACAGTGTATTTAAGTGCATCATCGAGTGTAATATAAAACTCGTTACCGGTGCCAGGGTATAATTTGGCTTTCGATCTGGCCATTTCCAGGTCAGTATTTTTGTCTTTTGAAATAACTTTGAAAGATTTGAAAGTGCGCTCCCAATCATATACACAGTATTAGAACCTGGTTTTCTCAAATAATTGTAGAAAGTATCGTTATTACTTTTTTGAGCAATTACGTCGTAGCCTCTGTCATAAGATGTTATTAGAGAAATGTATCTACGCAGTACTTTAAAGTTGCTATCGGTAAGAAAGTGGTAACAGTTATCGCGTTCAGCAAAGCTTAGAGATATTCTTTTTGTAATGTTGTTTGCATTACCCCGGGAAACATAATTATCCGATTTGCCATGTGTGATGACCTTAGTTTCACTATCTGTTATCTCATATGTTTCCAGCGTATTTGCAACAAAAAAAATTACACATTATGTAAGTGTAAGTAAATAACGGGTTGGGTTCATGATGAATATAGAGTTAATTCCTTAGCAGCACAATCAACTGAGAAAGCCTGTCTTTCAATTTTTTTCTGTCGATGATAAAATCAAGAAATCCGTGCTCCAGTAAAAACTCGCTTCTTTGAAAACCCGGTGGCAGATCTTTCTTTATTGTTTCTTTAATTACACGCGGGCCAGCAAAACCTATCAACGCGCCAGGCTCTGCAATATTCATATCTCCCAGCATACCAAAACTTGCAGAAATTCCGCCAAAAGTAGGGTCTGTAAGTAATGAAATATACGGCAGGCGGGCTTCACTTAGTTGTGCCAGTTTTCCGCTTGTCTTTGCAAGTTGCATCAGGCTAAAAGCACTTTCCATCATACGTGCGCCGCCGCTTTTGCTAATCACGAGATAAGGCAGTTTGTGCTCAAGACAATAGTCCACAGCACGGCTAAACTTCTCTCCCATAACGCTGCCGAGTGATCCGCCAATAAATTCAAAATCCATACAGGCAACCACCAGTTCCTGGCCGTTTACTTTACCAACAGCCACGCGCATACTATCTTTTAAATCTGTTTTAGCATGTATTTCGTCCAGTCTTTTTTGATATGGCTTTAGGTCAGTAAAACCTAAAAAGTCTTTACTTACGATATTATCATACATAATATCATATTCCCTGTTGTCGAAAAGAATGTCGAAATAATCTTCGCTGCTGATGCGGTGGTGGTAATTGCATTTTGGACAAACAAAAAGGTTTTCCTGCAATTCTGTTGTTGTGGTTATATAGTTACACTCGGGGCATTTGTTCCAAAGACCTTCCGGTGTTTCTTTTTTGTCTGCAGTAGATGTTGTAATTCCTTTTCGTAAGCGCTTATACCACTTTTGTCTGGGCTCGCCATGCTGAACGTTCGATGCTGCTGCCTCATTTCCTGAAAGATTGTTCTCAAAATCCTCTTCCTTTTTTGTTGTCATAAAGGCTTTTTGAAGGAGACAAAAATAAGGAGTTTAACCAATTACGAGTTTTTTCATAAAAATAATTTAGGATCAGGCTTTTGGGGAAAGCGTCAAAGCCGGTTATAGCCTGACTGCCAGCCAGGTATATATGATGCCGGAAGAGCAATCTTGTATAACAGCTTATATAAACGTTGCAGCAAAATCTAATGCCAACAATCACGTGAGCATTTGTATAATGATTGTCGTTTTGGTTTACGAAGACTGCAGCGAAGCTGCTGCCTGATGATATGCTGCACAAGAGTGCGACGCAACAGGTGATGCCATAATGACGAATGCCGGGCCAACAATAAAAAAGGTTTTTGCACTGCCAGTTTAAACAAATAAGACGGGTAACGCAGGCAATGCATCTGATTACCTTAAAAATCAATTATAAACCGGCTTATTCTTTAGTAAAATGGCGTCTGAGAGGGCTTTTTTTTGCTGTGCTATTTACATATCAAACCATTATCTTTGCCGCTCACAAAAATTTTGTAAACCCAGTACTATATGCAACTTAAAGGTTTGGTGCGGTTCTTTACCATCTTGCTTGTCATTATCTGCCTCTATCAATTATCATTTACATGGATGGTACGCAACCATGAGAAAGCCCAGGAAGAAAAAGCGGCTGCCTGGGTTAAATCTTACTACCCTCCAGCTTCTGCCAAATACCCCGGTGATGCAGAGCGTGCCGCAGCATATGCAGACTCTTTGGACAACCTGGAAAAAGAGCGCCTGCAACGTTTGCTTGACAGCACAGAAGAAAGTAAGATTGGACTGTTTGGACTTACCACTTACAAATATGCAAAAGACCAGGAACTAAAACTGGGTCTCGACCTGCAGGGTGGTATGAGTGTAACGATGGAAGTGGGCCTGGATGGTTTGATCCGCTCGCTGGCCAACTATTCTAAAAATCCTGCCTTTAATACGGCGATCAATAATGCGGTTGCAAGAAAAGCAAACACAGGCAGTGACCTGATTTCCCTGTTTGCAGATGAATACAAAAAAACATCTAACGGTGCGAAGCTTGGACCCTTGTTTGTGCAGAGCATGCGCAAAGACAACTCAAAAGCCAAGCTGGACCCCAGCGATGAAGAAGTAATTACGTACCTGCGCCTGCAGGCCGGTAATGCATTCAACAATACTTTCCGCATTCTCAGCAACAGGATCGACAGGTTTGGTCTTGCATCACCAACCATTAATCCTGATCCGGAAAAAGGTATCATTAATGTAGAACTTGCAGGTATTAAAGATCCTGAAAGAGTACGTAAGTATTTGCAGTCTACTGCTAACCTCCAGTTCTTCGAGGTGTTTAATATTAACGAGGTTGCCGAATCTTTACAAAGTGCAGACAAAGCAATGTCTGATTATTTAAAAGGCAATACTACTGTTGACACGGCTACAGCCGTTGCAACGGTACCGGATACTACTGCAACTGTGCAGAATAATACCGACACAACAAAAACTGCCACGCTCTCCGGTAATACTGCTGACACAAATAACAACACCGCTACAACTGGTAAAGCAACTGATTCTGCAAAGATCAGGGCACTTGAGAACCCCATTTTCTCTTTGTTTGCGGGCATAGCACAGGGTCAACAGGATGAAAAAGGTGCCGTTCGTTTTCCGCCATACGTTGGCTATGTGTTGAAAAGAGATACTGCGCAACTTGGTGAGTATTTAAGATCTGCAGTGGTTACCGGCAAATTGCCTGCAAACCTCGTTTTCATGTACGGCAACGTAGAAAGCGAAACAGGTGTAGTGCAGGACAGGCTGGCGCTTTACGCTATCAAAACACTGGACAATGGCCAGGCCAAACTGGAAGGTAACAACATCAGCACCTCCAAACAGGATTTTGACGATAAAGGCAAGCCATCTATCAGCATGAACATGGATGGTGTGGGTACAAGAATATGGGCTAAAATGACTGCCGATAACGTTGGCAAACCAATCGCTATCGTTCTGGATAATTTTGTATACAGTGCTCCAAACGTGATTAATGCCATTCCAAATGGTAACTCCCAGATATCCGGGCGCTTTACTGTGCAGGAAGCAAAAGACCTTGCAGACATTCTTCAATCGGGCAAGTTGCCTGCACCTGCAAAAATAGTTGCAGAACAGGTTGTAGGTCCAACCCTGGGTGACGCTGCTGTAACCGGTGGCGCCATGGCGTTCCTGATTTCTTTCGTGGTTATTTTTATCCTGATGCTTGTGTACTATAATACAGGTGGCTGGGTTGCAAACATTGCACTTATCCTCAACCTCCTCTTTACAATAGGCATCCTGGCTATGTTTGGATTTACCTTAACCGCACCGGGTATTGCCGGTTTGGTTCTTACCATTGGTATGGCCGTAGACACCAACGTTATAATATTCGAGAGAATCAAGGAAGAACTTATAAAAGGCAAAGGTTACCAGACTGCGGTGGCAGACGGTTATAAACGTTCTTACGCACCGGTGCTCGATGCACACGTGACAACATTTTTAACTGCCTTCATACTCTTTGTATTTGGTCTTGGCCCTGTACTTGGGTTTGCCACTACTCAGATGCTTGGTATCGTGCTTTCTTTATTCTGCGGTATCCTTGTTTCAAGAATGATCACCGAGTTGTTTACCAACAAGAAAAGACACCTTGAATATTTTACCGGTATTTCAAAGAAAATATTTAAACACACGCAGTTTAAGTTTATTGAATACAGGAAGATTGCTTATGGTATTTCTTTTGTTGTACTTATACTGGGCGTAGCAGCGCTCTTCAATGGTTTTGATGAAGGTGTTGAATTTTCAGGCGGCCGTAGCTATACGGTAAAATTTGCAACCGCTCCTAACGTAGAAGAAGTTAGAACGGAACTTGAAAAAGCATTTGAAGAATCACCTATCATTAAAACAGTTAACACCAGCGACCAGTTAAATATAACCACGTCTTACAAGATAAAAGAAACCGGCAGCAATGTGGATTCTGTAGTGGTAGAAAAGCTGTACACCGGCCTGCAAAAGTTCTTGCCAAATACTTCGTTGAACCAGTTTAAAGATTCGAAGACGTTGGTTAGTTCTCAAAAAGTCTTGCCTTCAATTTCCGAAGACCTGAAACGTGGCGCTACAAAGGCCACTGTTATCGCGATCATCGTAATCTGTTTATATATCTTCATCCGTTTCCGCGACTGGAGATATTCAATGGGTACCATTGTAGCCTTGCTGCACGACGTATTTGTAACACTTGCTGTTTTCAGTTTTGCGCGCAACCTTGTACCATTCCCGCTGGAAATAGACCAGCACTTCATTGCAGCGGTACTAACCGTTATCGGTTTCTCTATGAACGATACCGTAATCGTATATGACAGAATTCGGGAAGATTCACGACTGATGAAGGGTACAGATAAAGCAACAATCATCAACACGGCCATCAATCAAACGCTTAGCCGCACAATCATGACGTCACTTACCGTATTTCTTACCATCCTTATATTGTTTATTTTTGGAGGTGAGGTTACCAAAGGTTTTGCATTTGCTATGTTGATTGGTGTTATCACCGGTACTTATTCTTCCATTTTTGTTGCAGCGCCTATCCTGGTTGACTTTGGTAAAGACAAGCCACTTGGTGTACAGGAAGAAGATGCAAAGGCCAAAGCTGAAAAACCTGTTGTCATCAAAACAAAATAAAACAATTCGTCTTTCATAAAAGAAAGCCTCATCTTGCGATGAGGCTTTCTTATTTTTGAACCCGGCTTTTACTATACTATTGAGCTTTGCTTGCGTCGCACTCTTGTACTGCCCCACATTACTCAGCACAGGCTAACCTGTTTTGTACGCACAAACACCATCAACTGCAGGAACGCTGTTTTTCTATTTCTTTATATAATCCTTTACACAACGAAAACCGACATGGTTAGATGCTGACCTTGATTCTCCTTTACCCCGTGTACCCACCATATACCTTGTACAATATTGGTCTGTGCACAAAAACGATCCTCCCCTTTGCACGCGCTTTTTCAAACCAGGCTCCTGTGGATCGTATGAGTCAGCCGGCCCCTGCGGATTTTTTGCTGTACCACTTGTAAACTGTGCATAATAATCAGGCCTGTACCAGTCGTAACACCATTCCCACACATTACCACCAATGTCATACAATCCATACCCGTTGGGGGCATATTGTTTAACCGGCGCTATGCCTTGAAAACCGTCTGCCGCCTCATCCTTGTCAGGAAAAGAACCTTCAAAGATATTGGCTGGCCATTTGCCGTCTGGCTTTAATTCATTACCCCATGCATACAGGTTACCGGCTTTACCACCGCGTGCCGCAAACTCCCATTCTGCTTCTGTTGGCAGCCGCTTACCGGCCCATTTAGCATACGCTGCAGCATCCTCGTAGCAGATATGCACAACAGGGTAGTTATCTTTCCCCTTTATATCGCTTCCTTTACCAAAAGGATGTTTCCAGTCTGCACCTTCTTTATATTGCCACCATTGAAACATATCGTTGAGGGAAACTTTTTGAGGTGGTGGTGTAAAAACTGCCGAACCGGCAATAAGCATTTCGTCAGGCGCGCCGGGAAATTCTTCTTTTGTTGGCTTTTTTTCTGCAACAGTAACGTAACCGGTGGCTTTTACAAAAGCTGCAAATTGTGCATTGGTCACTTCGGTTTCATCCATGTAATAGCCGTCTACATATACGCGGTGCACGGGTCGTGCATCCTGCATTTGTTCATGCCCGCCATCATTCATACCAACCGGGTTTACGCCGCCCATGCTAAACTCGCCGCCAGGTATCCATCTCATGCCCTGCGGCGCCTGTTGATCAGGCGTTGTTGTGTTTTCTATCGTTTCTTTAAAATCGGCGCCTCCGCCCTTCATAAATGTTATACTGTCGTTTGGCGAAAGACCATATGCACAGGAGATAGCACCTGAAACCTTTGATGCCGCTACCGCAGATACGGCTGGTAGCCGGGTTGGTTCATCTGCAGTGTCGGTTTTGCTTTTGCATGCAGGCAGCAAAAAGACCACTGTGCAGGCATACAGCCAATGATTTGCATTTTTTTTCATAATTGTGTGATTGCCGTTTTAGACAACTAAGGTAGATAACGATGGTGAAAGATGCTATTCTGTAGCCGTTAAAATATTGGCCGGCCACGATTGCGGCAAACTGTTTTCGTAGGCTTATGATGATGACACAGTATTTAGTTGCTGTCGTGTTTTCGCCTGTTGCAAAAAGATTCAACCGTACAAGAGTGCGACGCAACAGCCGATGCCATGAAATACAACAGCCGGTTACACACAAAAAAAGCCGCTTTGAAAAAGCGGCCTATAAATAACAATACGGTAATTATATAAACTATGCCCTGCCCATTTGCTTAAGAAAAGATACGTGCGAAGCAACAGCATTATGCAATTTTGGATATTCTACGTAAACAACACCATACTCCTGGCATGCCTGTTTTACGATCTTGCTGATCTGAGGATAATGTATATGAGAAATCTTTGGAAAGAGATGGTGCTCAATCTGGAAATTCAACCCACCCACAAACCATGAGATAAACCTGCTTCTTGTAGCAAAATTCGCGGTCGTTTTTAGCTGGTGTATAGCCCACTCATCTTCGAGCCTGTTGCTTGCCACATCAGGAACAGGAAATTCTGTGTCTTCTACCGTATGCGCCAACTGGAACACAATGCTTAATACGAAGCCCGCCACAACCGTAAAACATAAGTAACCGACAATCCATTTGGAAAAACCTAATTTGATAATTGGTATAATGATGAATAAGGTATAATGCAACAGTTTAAAGAACCAGAATGTAAAATGGTCTTTGAAGGTCATTTTCTTTAATGGAATCTCTCCCACCTTACCGGTAAAGTATTTTTTATAATCGCTCAGTAAAATCCAGTAAAGGTGCAGGAAGCAATAAAATACCCAGAAATACAGGTGCTGAAAACGATGCATTTTATAGCGCTTTTGTGTAGATGCCATACGCAGTACCGGTTTGGCATCAATGTCATCGTCTACACCATCTACATTTGTATACGCGTGGTGGATTACATTGTGCTTCATGTTCCAGATAAAATGACTTGCACCTAACACCTCTGCAGTAACAGCAGCTATTTTATTTACCCAGGGATATTTACTGAAACTTCCGTGACCGCCATCGTGCATGATATTAAAGCCAATTGCCGCCGTACATGCCCCAAGCAGAACGCAAAAAGTTAATGCCAGCGGCGTAGACGGGGTAAAAAATATGAGGTGAACATATAAATAGATAAAACTTAAAACAAGAAACAAGGCTTTGCTTAATAGCCTGAAACCACCGTTTGTTTGTTTTCCTGTTTTTTCGAAGTATTCGTTGATGCGGTTCTTTAATACTACGTGAAAGGACTGTGCTGTGTGTGCGAATTTCGGAGCTTGCATGATAAGAGAAGAATAACTAAAATGAAAATATTAGTAGCAAAGGTGCACTTATTTAGGCAGTTAACCGAATTATGTTTAGTTAATGTATACAAATAACCCCGGGAAATGCTACGTAACCTGCTGAATAAATGCATCAAAACTGTTGATACCAGGTGTTTTGGCAGATAGATATCCTTCTGCATATTTAACACCAATGCGCTTGCCAAGCATGAGAGCGCGTCCTTTTATTGTTTCAAGAAAATCCGGGTTAGAAATGTATGTAGCCGGTTCACTTGCATCTAATGTATTGAACTGTGTTTTATAACACAGCACCGATTTGATCTTCTCTTCAAAATGATCTGAAATGTCAAAGACAAAATCTGGTTTCAGGTAACGGTCTTGTATATAATGAAAAACATATGCCGGCCTCCACTGCTGCTGTGGCTGGTTATTGTACACTGTTTCAATCTTGCGTAACCCTGAGAGAAATGCGGCATCAGCTACCAGCTTCGAACTTCTGCCATGATCCGGGTGCCGGTCTTCAGGCGCATTACAAAGCACAATCTCCGGCTGGTATTTACGTATAACTGTTATCACCTTCCTTACATTGGCTTCATCATGCTGAAAAAAACCATCTGCCATCTCAAGATTTTCGCGTGCAGCAAGCAACATGACGCCGGCAGCATCTGCCGCTTCTGTTTTTCTTGTATCAACCGTTCCCCTGGTGCCAAGTTCTCCGCCTGTAAGATCTACCACTGCTACTTTTTTGCCTGCTTTAGCAGATGCTATGAGCGTTCCGGAACAACCCAATTCAACATCGTCGGGGTGAACACCAAAAGCTAAAATATCTACTTTCATTTTTGTAATTTTCGTTTGGCAAGATAAGAGGAATAGTTGAGAGCTATATAAAACAAAAGCCGCAATATGCGGCTGCTTAAACATCTTTTTTATGCGTTATTATTAACTTCTTACTCCATACATTTTTTCCACGTCTTTCACAATCATTTCCATCACTTCATCTTTGCCACGGGGTTCATAATTCTGGCGCAGGTTGCTTCCAAATACTAGGGCTATTGCCTGCCAGAAACCCGCACTGAAACTGCCTTTGTATTCTTCTATTATCTCAAAACAATTATTGCCGGTTTGCCTGTAAATAAGTTTCATTAAAACTTTACCCTGGTACACCGATAACTGAGTTAGCTTATCAGCAAACTTGGTCTTCAATTCTTTCTCTCTCGATTTAATGATCTCTTTTCTTTTCTTTTTGTCTGTTACCCCGGCAAGTTGTGCATTTATTTCATTCATTACCTTCGAAGCCTGTATAGCGTACGGGTAGGTTACATACACTGCATTGCGCAAACGAGTCCAGTCTGCATATTTCTTTTTCCATTTGCCGGTAAGCTTAGCCCTTACGTATGTGGGTTCCAGCCAGGAACATGGAATGGTGTCTCCATTGGCTTCTATGCAGGCGCCTACTTTAATGGTATCATAAATACCGGTACCATTTTGAGCATGCGTTTTTTGTGGTGCACAAAATATAATCAGAAATATAACCGCTGAAATTAATATGGGTAGTTTGCCGGGCATGCAGGTATAAATATAATGATTGTCTTTGTTCGTTAATATTTTATAAACGACATTGTAACCTTTGCAGATGCTGCTTTTATGAATATTTAACAATCATTCCATAAAATTAATTTCATACAACCATTAAATACAAATCTTCTGTTATATGAAAACTACGGATGCAGGCATCAGCACTTTGTGCATCGCCTGTTGTGTCACTCACTTGTACGTTCTGTTTTCATGGCAACTGCAGCGACCCTTTTTACAACAGCTTTAGCGTTATAGACCACCTTACTTTTTCTTTTTTGTAATGGCTTTTTCTTCGTTTTCAGCCACACGAAACTGTACAATTTGTTTTACCAGCGCTACCGGTATTCCTTTCTGCAACGGAAACTGGATGGCGCCTTTGGAGGTTACATAATCTTGCAGTTCTGCTTTAAAAGCTTCTACACCGGATGGTGTAGGGTAAAAACCGATATGTGTTTTTGCCGCACCAAAATACACCAGCGGTCCATGTAGTTTGTAAGCCGGCATATTGTAACCAATGCCTTCCTCTGCCTTTGGCGCAGCCTGCCTGATCACTTTCCTGATTTTTGTAAGCAGTGCCTGTGTTTCCTGCGGGAAAGATGCAATGTATGCGTCTACAGATTCGTAGGTTGTTTTGTTCATGTTGGCAAGATTGATTGAAACACTAAAATAAAAAACTGCCGGCAAAATATGATTTGCTGACAGTTTTCTTTACATGGTTAGAAATGAAGTATCGTTGTTGCCTGGTGCTTTGCAGTACAAGAGTGCGACGCAACGATGCCTCATAGTACTACAACAGCCCGGCCCATAAAATGCTAATATTTTTTAAAGGCCCATTTCCACATTTCTTTTGGTGTTACTTTTTTGCCATAGAGCAAAATGCCGGTTCTGTAAATTTTGCCGGCTACCCATGTGGTGGCAACAAAGCCCCCGATAAGCAGCAGCATACTTAAAATTAGCTGCCAGTAAGGAACGGTGTCGGGCACGCCATGTGCTATACGCGCCATCATTACAATGGGCGATGTTAACGGAAACAAACTGCCAAAAACAGCCAGCCCGCCGGATGGATCGTTTACAGCTTTCATCATAATAACGATGGCAAATATGATAGGCATTACAATAGGCAATGTAAGACTTTGTGCATCCTGCGGATCTTCATTTACCGCGCTGCCAACCGCTGCAAACAAAGATGAATACAACAGGTAACCGCCAAGGAAATAAAACAGGAAACAACCAATGATCAGCGGCAGGTTTATTTGTGCCAGTGCATTGCTGAACTCTGAAAAGCCATTGGTTTGCTGTGCAGCCTGCATGGCAGCCATACCTCCCGGTTGTACAGGCATTTGCTGCATTTGCCCAAACGCATCCGGAAAGATAATGGGTAATAAAACATTGATGCCGCCAATGAGCACCAGCCATATAATAAACTGTATGAGACCCACAGCACCAATACCAATGATCTTACCCATCATAAGCTGGAAAGGCTTAACGCTGCTGACAATTACTTCTGCAATACGGCTCACTTTTTCTTCCATTACCCCACGCATAACCATGGTACCATAAATAAAAAGTATAATGTAAATAAGAAACCCGGAAAACATACCCACCGCGTAGCTGATGCCTGCTTTGGAGCCCGAATCTTCGGCGCCTTCTACAGTGGCAAATTTGATATTCGTTTGTTTATGCACACTGTCCAGCTGCGCTTTGGAAACATTTAAAGAAAGCAGCTTTTTTTCTTCAAGTTTGTCATTGATCACATTCTCAATTTTGCCGCGTGACATGAGACCGACAGACTTCATGGTCTTCAGCTGTATTTCTCCTGTTTGCAGTACGTTTGAACCCTGTGGTATAAAAATGTAGCCGTTATACTTTCCATCGAGCACATCTTTTTTCAGTGATTCTTCTGTTGCGGCCTTTACAAAATCAAAACTCACTTCGTCAGATTTGTCAATACCGCCGTCAAAAAAACCGGCATTATCCGCCACAGCAATGGTCATATCGCTGCCGCCTTTCACGGAGAAATAAATGATCAGCGCATACAGTCCGAAAATGATTACCGGCAATAAGATCGTGGTTAAAAGAAACGTTTTCTTCTGCACCCTGGTAAGAAATTCCCTGCGGGCTACAAGCATTATTTTGTTCATAAAAATTCGTTTGGTTAAGATCGGGAGTAATAATTTTTTATGCAGATACTTTTTGGAAAGACCTTGTTACTGCATGTGTATCTGCTACCAGTTTAATAAATATTTCATTGAGTGATGGTAACACTTCATTAAAAGATTCAACATTTATTTGCTGGTCTATAAAATACTTCAGCACGTCATTGCTTTTAAATCCTTCTTTGATCTTTACGGTGTAGTTGCCTGCTGCCTCGTTCAATACCTCAAATGCACCGCTGCTAACAGTTGCCGCTACCTCCTGCAGTTTTATGTTGAACTTATTTTCCTTGAAGTCCTGCTTAATCTGTTGCACGGTATTATCGAGTATTTTCTTACCAAGGTTCACCAATACAATATGATCGCAGATTTCCTCAACCTCTCCCATACGGTGCGTACTGAAGATAACTGTACTGCCGCGCTTAGCCAGTCCATATATCTCGTCTTTTATAAGGCTGGCATTAAGGGGGTCCAAACCACTGAAAGGTTCATCCAGTATAATCAACCGCGGTTCGTGCATCACAGTTGTTACAAACTGCAGTTTCTGGCTCATTCCTTTACTCAGGTCTTCCACTTTTTTATTCCACCAGCTTTCCATTTCAAGTTTCTTAAACCATGACTTTATCTTTTCCATGGCGTCTGCTCTGCTCAAACCCTTTAACTGCGCCAGGTACAATGCCTGCTCTCCTATCTTCATTTTTTTGTATAACCCGCGCTCTTCAGGCATGTAGCCAATCTTTTGCACATCTTCAATCGGGTTAAACTTACCACCGTCAAAGATGATGTTGCCTTCATCAGGATAAAAAATTCCCGTTATCATGCGCAGCAAGGTTGTTTTTCCTGCGCCATTAGGACCAAGCAAACCGAAAATAGAGCCCTCTTCAATTTTAAAGCTGATATCATCTACAGCCTTTTGCGTAGCATAATACTTCTTCAGGTTTTGTAATTCGAGTAATGCCATAATTGGACTGTTTAATTATTTAAAATTCTGAGCATGTATAACCCGTTAATTTATGTATGAACCCGGCAGCAGTTTTTCAATGAAGCACCGGTTGCGTCGCACTCTTCCACTGCAGGAACACTGGTGATCAAACGCGAAGATGAAAGCAACAACGGCACTTTTCAACACTTCAGGGGTTATAAAAACGCAGCCCGTTGCAGCATCATAAGCAATTACAGTGTTATTAGTTGCAAGTAACGCTAAATTATTACACAGATAGTTCCGGTTATTATAACTTCACGGCTCTAAAAAAGTGAATAAGATCATGAGCGGTTTACAAAAACGCATCACCCCTTTCATTTTATTGTTGCTAATTGTTACAAACGGTAGCTGGGGCTTTCTCGTACATAAAACTACCCACCAGCTTGCAACTTATGAATTACCTAAACCACTTTGCAGTTTTTTTTATAAACACATTGACTACCTCCAGTACAATGCTGTAAGACCCGACGTAAGGCGCAATACAGACAAATCAGAAGAAGCAAAGCACTACATAGATTTTGAAGCTTACGGAGACAGTGCGGCATACAAAATGCCCTTGCACTGGAATGATGCAGTGAAAAAATATTCTGCCGATACGTTGCTGGCATACGGATATGTTCCTTACCAGGTAATAACTATACAGCAAAAGCTTACTGCTGCCTTCAGGCAAATGAACACTGACAGTATTCTCTTCTATGCCGCAGACCTGGGGCACTACATTGAAGATGCAAATGTTCCTTTACACACATCTTTAAACTACGATGGTCAGTTAACCAACCAGAAAGGATTACATGCCTTATGGGAGTCAGTAGTGCCGGAAATTGAAATCAACAACTACAATCTTGCGACAAAACATCGGGCAAAATATATAAAGC
This sequence comes from Panacibacter microcysteis, assembly GCF_015831355.1. Taxonomy (NCBI): domain Bacteria; kingdom Pseudomonadati; phylum Bacteroidota; class Chitinophagia; order Chitinophagales; family Chitinophagaceae; genus Panacibacter; species Panacibacter microcysteis. Next base: position 332,992 of record NZ_JADWYR010000002.1, on the reverse strand, counting down.
ACAAAGAACAGGCAGTATGGAATGCATTAAGAAGATCGCATGCCCTGACAAAAGATGTTTTTGCAAAGGAACTCGAGGTATCCAGGCGTTTTACAGATGCAACAAAATACCGCATCCAAAACCGAAATGGTAAAGAAGTAAAATATTATACCACTGATTTTGCAAAAGCCTATGCCGCAGCGCTTGGCAACAGTATTAATGAGCAGCTCATCTATTCGGCCAATATGGTGGCTGATTTCTGGTATACTGCGTGGGTGGATGCAGGCAGGCCGGATGTAAGTAACCTACCCAATGCCGCACTTACCAATACAGAACAAGAACAACTGAAGAAAGAACTACACTCATTTAAGCACAACAAACTAATAAAAGATGGCTTCTTAAGAGCAAAGGAAAAAGCCGGCAAAGAATAAATGTTCCCACAAACCAGCCTGCAAATTTAATTGTGTGCTACCTGAAGCGCAACAGCAGTTGCAACACGTTCACCATCCATTGCAGCGCTAACAATGCCGCCGGCGTAGCCAGCACCTTCTCCGCAGGGATAGAGTTGCTGTATTTCCGGGTGTTGTAAGGTGTCATTATTTCTGGGTATACGCACCGGTGATGAAGTCCTGCTCTCCGTAGCTACCACTACAGCATCATTGGTAAAATAACCACGCATTTTCTTACCAAAAGCTTTAAAGCCGCGCTGTAACGTTTCAAAAACAAAAGGCGGTAATACTTCATTGAGATTAACACTCTGCAAACCGGGCAGGTAACTACAGGCTGGCAGCGTTGCAGAAAATTTACTGCCGGCAAAATCGGCCATTCGTTGTGCAGGCGCCACAAATTTTCCACCGCCTGCTGCATATGCCGCAGTTTCAATTGCATGCTGAAAATGCATCAGCACCAGCGGGTCATATTCGTTCATTTTTTGTGGTTTGGCAGTACCTGCAAAATAATACAGCGCATCTTTTATGTCTACCTGCACCACCATACCGCTGTTTGCATAGGGGTTGTTTCTTTTGCTGGGGCTCCAGCCATTAACTACCAGTTCATTTTCATTGGTAGAAGCAGGCGCGATAATACCCCCCGGGCACATGCAAAAACTAAAAACGCCCCTGCCATTTACCTGCTCAATCAGGCTGTAAGAGGCTGGTGGCAGATTTTGATCCCGTATGGCACCATGATATTGAGCACTGTCGATCAATGACTGTGGATGTTCAACGCGTACACCCAATGCAAACGGCTTTGCTTCTATAAGGATCTGGTGTTTATGCAAGCCTTCGAATATATCCCGAGCTGAATGACCTGTTGCGAGAATAACGGCATCAGCATATAACGAATCTCCACCTGCAGTCTGTACGCCTTTCAAAACACTGTCAGTAACAATAAAACCGGAAACTTTCTGGCCGAACAGTATTTCGCCACCACATGCTGTTATCCTGTTGCGCATGGCGGTGATAATATGCGGCAGTTTGTTGGTGCCTATATGTGGGTGTGCTTCGTACAGTATTTTTTCATCTGCACCAAACTCCACAAAAATGTTGAGGATGCGGTTAATATCTCCACGCTTACTGCTGCGCGTATATAATTTACCATCACTGTATGTGCCTGCACCGCCTTCTCCAAAACAATAATTGCTTTCAGGATTAATAATACCTTCTTTATTTAAAACAGCAAGGTCTCTTCTTCTTGCACGTACGTCTTTACCACGCTCCAGCACCACCGGCTTTATTCCCTGTTCAATCAGTTTTAACGCTGCAAAAAGACCTGCGGGCCCGGCACCAATAACCAATACTTTTTTCTTTGCTGTGTGTACATCAGGTAATCGTAATAATTCTTTTTCTCTTTCAATAAATGGTTCATTGATAAATGCACGAACGGTAAGATTGACCCATGCGGTTTTGCTACGTGCATCCAGCGATTGCTTTAGAATATAAAAACCGGTTACTGATGCACCCTGCAGACTTAATGATTGCCTGATGTACTCTTTAATTGTTGTGTGGTTGCCGGCTTCTGAAGGTAATAAGCGGAGTGTAATCTGTTGCTGCATAGTAAATGCCGGGTATTTAACCCGGAAATTTCCTGCAAAGAAATAAAAAAACCGGCAATGCCGGTTTGGTATTTGACTTAAGGTTGAAATAACGCTATTAATATATTTCCTGTCGTCTGAAGGTAAAATGATAGGCTATTCTCAACCCTGCCATAGCGGCATCGCCGTTCAGATATTTAACGGACTCGTACCTGGCACTGATATCTAAACCTGGTAATGTTTGAAAACCAAGATTAAATGCATATGTTAATCCAAATGAATTCTTTGATTGTCCCATGTCTGTTTCAGACATGCTCATGGTTGCGCCAACCTGTGGCTCGCCATATATGCCGCCTGCAAAGGTATAACGCAACCCTACTTTCACCGGCACCATAAAAACAGGTGTGTAGGTTTCTTTCAGGAGATTGGTTTGATCCTGCGGAATGGCTTTGCCTGAAAAAGATATAAAGCCTGCCTGGAATGTTGGTGCGAGATAATACGTATTTGGCAATGTGTAGCCAAATTTTATTGAACCGCCAAGACCTGTCTTCTGCGTTTCATTTAAACCTTTCAACGGAACGGCAGTTTCTAAACCGAACCCCAGTTCTGCATCTGATAAAGTAGTGATTTGTGAAAAAACGGGGATTGATCCCATTACGAGAGAAGCGAGTAAAATTATTTTTCTCATTGTTGGCTTTTTTAGATAGGATATATTGAATGATTACCCTAAAACGAAAAGCCTGACATATTATTATATTACCGCAACTAAAAAGGAAGATCGTCTACCACATCACCGGGAGGGAAATCTACTGATGCCGGCTGAGATGAATTGTTTCCTGCATCCTGCCCAAGTTTTACGTGCTCCATTCTCCAGGCATCGAGATTGGTAATGTAATTTTCTCTGCCATCTTTTACCCACTTTGTTCCTTTGATGTTGAACGACACTTTTACTTCATCTCCAACATTGAAACGATCAGGCATTGATGTTCTGTCCTGTACACTCTGAAACTTTACATAATTGCTGATGGTTCTGCCACCTATATCTTCTGTTTTTTCAATAACGAATTCTCTTGTCTTGAATGTTTCGGTACGCTGCACGGTATCATACTTTGCTACAAGTTTGCCTGTTATTTCGAATGACATGAAATTTTATTTTAGGCAAATGTAGCAGATAAATTCCTCGACGTGCTTTTGTATGTATAACACGTTGATAACTTTTAACACGATCATGTATTCGGTAATGCGAAAAATGCCTGCATGTAAAAGGAAAATTTTTACATGCAAATAAAAACGAAAGCAAGAAACAGCACAGATGGTAATATAAATTTACGCAGATTGTACTCAGAGTGCTGAAAAGCGAACCATACGTTGAAGAGTGCGACGCAACGAATGCTCAAAAAAGATTTTTTTGCCGGGCCCAAAAAATAATTGCATAACTGCATCAGCAGCGAAATGGAGCATAACAAATAAATTGGTTTTAATTTATTTTTTTTAAAAGAAATATTAGTTAGATTAGTTTCTTATCGGTTGAGGATTTATTTAAGACGACAACAGAAAAAAGGATTGATTTTTGCCAGCAGAGTAACCCTATAAATGTAGTATTGAACAATCATCTTTAATCGACATTTAATTGCACAGTAAATAATTTTTTTCACAATCATTTTTTACCTAATGGGACAAAAAAGGCGAGATGAAAAAATTTTTTTTTCAACATAAAATTTTGATATTCGTCCCCCTCCTAAAATTTTTGTTCACATATGTTGAATAGTTTTTTTGGAGCTAAGCGCTGAATTGAAATTCTTTAAACCGATAGAAAAATTTGTAACGAGAATCATGACTAAAACCGCTGAATCTATATGGAGTAACTGTTTAAAGATTATAAAAGATATTGTTGACTGGCAACCCTATAAAACATGGTTCGAACCTATTAAAGCGGTGGAATTAAAAGGCAATGTGTTGTTAATACAGGTACCTAGCCAATTCTTCTTTGAATATCTTGAAGAACATTATGTAACCCTGCTCGCGAAAACATTGAAACGGGAACTTGGCAAAGAAGCCAGGCTCGAATACCGCATAATGGTTGACAGTGGCAGCAATGGCCACAACGGCACAATGGATGTGCCTGCAGGCAACATGAAAATGTACAACAACAACGAAATGGATTTTCCACTCATCATAAACAGTCCTGTTAAGAACCCGTTTGTAATACCGGGTCTTAAAAAGATGCAGATAGATCCGCAGCTTAATGCAACCTATACATTCGATTCTTTTATTGAAGGTGATTGCAACAGGGTGGCACGCCGTGCAGGTAAAACCGTGGCAGAAAAACCCGGTGCAAATTCTTTTAACCCGCTCGTAATATATGGTGGTGTGGGCTTGGGTAAAACACACCTTGCACAGGCCATAGGCAATGAAGTAAAAAGACTGCACCCAAACAAAGTTGTGTTATATGTAAGCAGCGAAAAATTTATTAACCAGTTCCAGGACCACAGCCGTAATAATGCTATCAACGATTTTATTCACTTCTACCAGTTGATAGATGTGCTGATCATAGATGATGTACAGTTTTTTTCCAGGGCAGAAAGAAGCCAGGATGCATTCTTCGCCATATTCAATCACCTGCACCAAAGTGGTAAACAATTAGTACTTACATCAGATAAGCCACCAAAAGACCTGGATGGTATGCAGGAAAGATTGCTCAGCCGTTTTCGCTGGGGCCTTAGCGCAGACCTGCAGATTCCTGACTATGAAACACGCATAGAGATACTGGAAAGAAAAATGAAGAACGATGGTCTCGACATGCCAAAAGAAGTTGTTAAATATGTGGCATACAATATCAGCACCAATGTAAGAGAGCTGGAAGGCGCATTGATCTCGTTGCTTGCACAATCATCGCTCAACAAAAGAGAAATCGATCTCGAACTTGCAAAAAAAGTACTGCGCAATTTTGTAAAAACAAGCAGTAAAGAAATTACCATAGATGCCATACAAAAAATGGTGTGCGAATACTTTGATGTGCCTTACGACAAGCTCTTACAAAAAACACGTAAGAGAGAAATTGTACAGGCAAGACAAATAACCATGTACCTCGCAAAAGCATTTACCAAGAACTCGCTCAAAACAATTGGTGAGCATTTTGGCGGCCGCGATCATACCACCGTTATACACAGTTGCCAAACGGTAAAAGATCTTATGGATACCGACAGTCTCTTTCGCGAAAACGTAATGGAGCTTACGCAAAAAGTACAACTTGCTGCTATGTAATACAACATGCAATGCCGGAAAATCCCAAAGCCAACGCTTTGGGATTTTTTTTATTTGTTACCGGCTGCATTGCTACTATTTAACTTTGGTTGTGTCACTCACTTGTACGGCAGTAACATTATTCGGCAAGGTGCACCCCGTTTATCATACACAGGCAGGTATCTCAGCCATGGGCGAAATACATTATGCGCAGGCCTGTAAAAAATATTTCCGGCAATTGTAATTTTCTTTTTGGAGTTTCCGATCAGCTACCTATTTTTGCAGCCCCTTAAGGGAACCAATTCAGCTAAAGGTGAGGTGGATGAGTGGCTGAAATCAGTAGTTTGCTAAACTGCCGTACGGGTTAAACTGTACCGAGGGTTCGAATCCCTCCCTCACCGCGGATTTGAAAAGTCCTTCAAAGTTTAGCACAAGGCACGGGAGGTAGTTCAGCCCGGTAGAATACCTGGTTTGGGACCAGGGGGTCGCAGGTTCGAATCCTGTCCTCCCGACACCAAAAGGTTGATTAACGAAAGTTTTTCAACCTTTTTTGTTGCGGTACACCCTTCCATCCAACAGTATTGGTGTACAGGTTTCGAAACTTTTCCCATAATCTTTCCCGATACATAAGTCTGTATTTATACATAATGCGTATATGTGAATGTTACAAGCAATACCAATAATTGTGTAAACTATTACATCGTTAAACAGTGAATTTTGTATGTGGCTATTGTTACTCCATTTGTAATAAAACCCGCAGTAAATACTTTTCGCATTTATGAATTTAATCTTATTCTTTTTTATCGGTCATTGGTTTTTATCGTTGTTTTTTCACTCGTTCTTTTTACACCGTTATGCATCTCACCAATTGTATACCACCAGTAAGAACTGGGAAAGAGTGATCTACCTTTCTACATGGATTGTGCAAGGCTCCTCTTTTCTCGTACCGAGAGCATACGGTGTTATGCACCGCATGCATCATGAATACAGTGATACCGTAAAGGACCCGCATTCCCCGCATTTCTTTAAAGATATATGGGGCATGATGTGGAATACTATTGTAATATTCAAAAGTTTCAAAACCAGGAAAAACCTTCCTGAACCACAGTTTACCAGGGAATACCTGCCGGTTTGGAACAAGCTCGATCATTTGGGCGACCATGTTATTACAAGAATATCATTCGCGTTGTTGTACGTTGGTATTTACATCGCTTTTGCGCCATCTTTATGGTGGTTCTTGTTATTACCCATTCATTTTTTGATGGGGCCGATACAGGGAGCAATTGTAAACTGGTGCGGCCATAAATATGGCTATATAAATTATCATAACGGAGACCATTCTAAAAACTCCTCTCCTTTTGGTATTGTAATGATGGGTGAATTGTTTCAAAACAATCATCACCACCAGAAATACAATGCAAATTTTGCCCGCAAATGGTTTGAGTTTGATCTTACCTACATTATTATGCTCGGGTTGAATAAAATGAAAATCATCCGGTTGAAACCGTTGGTACAGGAAGCATAAAAAAAGGCTCACAAAATTGTGAGCCTTTTTTTATGTAAGATGAAAAGCGTTACATATCATAACCGCTTTTTATGACTGTGCAAACCATTTTAAACTGTTGTTTGGCACTTAGCCGATGTACCGAATTTGCAGGTATTACAAAACCGGTACCCAGCGTGAGATCAAATTTTTTGTTGTTTACCATAACTTCTGCAGTGCCGTCTATTACCTGCACATATATGTCAAAAGGAGAAATCTTTTCTTCCAGTTCTTCACCTGTTGCGAACGACATGGCGGTGATATTGCCGGATGCTTTCTTTATAATTGTTTTGCTTACAACAGCATTCGGAATGTACTCCACAATTTCCACAACAATGTAGGGTTTGCCTTTTTCCAGTTCATTATAACTGTTGTCAAATTTTTTATTACCGTGGTGCTGCCGGTCCTCATTTGTATGTTTATGTTTCGGGTCGCCGGTATTGTCATTGTTGTTCATATATACTATTCGTTGAGAAGGTATAAAGATGGCTTTTATAAGCTGCAATTATTTGCACAATAGTACAAATTACATACAGTGTTCACAGGTCTTCCAAAGGCATGCTTCTTTTCTGTTTTAACTTCTTAAAAAAAGATGGTGTAAGGCCTGTAATTTTTTTGAATTGATTGCTAAGATGTGCGGGACTGCTGTAATCGAGCTTGTAGGCTATCTCGCTTAACGAAAGTTCATCATACAGCATCAGCTCTTTGATCTTCTCGATCTTATGTAAGATTATATAATGCTCGAGTGTAATGCCTTTTACTTCGGAAAAAAGATTTGCCAGGTAAGTATAATTTTTGCCCAGCTTTTCACTGATGTAAACTGAATACTTCACGTCTGGCAGTTCATCCAGGTAGTGTACCATTTCTATCACTACTGCTTTTATCTGCTCTACCAGCATTGACCGGCGGTCATCCATTAAACGAAGGCCATATTTCGATAAGCATGCTTTAAGTTCTTCCAGTTGCTGCGGGGACAATGCTTCGAGAAATTCCACTTCGCCTAAATCTATTTGCTTACACGACAATTTCAACTGATCACAACAAGTCTGTACAACCATTTTGCAACGTAAGCTCACCATATTTTTGATAACAATCTTCACGCTTGTTGTTTCCGTCTCTAAATGTACCGAATACATTCCGCATCGGTTCAGTTAATTGCCGGTTAATAGATTTCGTTGTTAAAAAGTGTTTTAAAATTGCGTACAAGCTGAGCGTATACGCATCGCCGGCTGAATAAAGATTCAGCAGTACAAGAGTGCGACGCAACAGGCGATGCCACCTGGTTTGCAGCCGGGTTCATAGAAAAAAAAACCGCGATACTGAACGGTTTAATAACATATAATTCCGGTAAACAACTACAGGCTACACTTGCTGATGCAGTGATGTTTACATCAATACGTAACCGTTGGCTCTACTGCTATGAATTCCCGGATATACTCCTGTGATTTTTGTAATGCTTCTGCATAGGGCTGGTTAAGGATGCGGCTATGTTTTTGTCCCTGCCATGGATTATCCCACAAACCGGACCGATGCCATACATGGGTATGATCCCAATCTGGGCGGTCGATTACCGGGTAGAGGCATATGCCCCATAACGGAATATCGTTTTGTAATGCCAGCGCGCATTCATTTGTAATATTCCTGATCCATAACGGGCGGTTTTCTTCCGGGTGACTGGTTTCGGACAGGAGCATTGGCCGGTTATACCTTGCGTGCACCTGTGTAAACAAACTGCTTAATGAAGCCCAGCGTGGATCGGTGCTGGCTGCCGTCCAGGATAGCATTTCATTTGTGCCATGTACCCATTGATTATTAAAATAATAATTGAGCCCTATGATATCCAGATATTCGGGTTTTCCGCGCAATTCCGGGCACATCTGCCCTGAAAGCATTTCCAATACCTGGAACTGTTCTTCGTGCTGTGTTGCAGCGTTCATGGCTGTTTCAGGCGATGCATTCAACGGTGGAACAATGTTAACAAGCGGTTCAGTGGTCAGTATTCTTACATTCGGTTCTATTTCTTTTAGTGCTTCGATACCTTCAATATATGCCTTCATTAATTTGTATTTCACCTGCCAGCCAATTCCTTTGCCATATGGCGAAGTGCCGCAGACTTCCCCACCCAGCCACGATAGGAAGCTTACTTCATTAATGGGTGTAACAATCAATACACTTTCAGCATCAACAGATCGGTAAAAAACAGCAAAGGCTTTGCAGAGCGCAGCAAAGCGTCTTTCAAACATTGGGTGCAGCGGTGTTAAATCGTCGGGAAATCCAAAGTGGCAGATATCCCAAACCAATTGAATGTTATTTGCCTTTGCGTGTATAATCATTTTTTCAACAGCACTCCAGTCGTAGTTATACGGCTTTTTCTCGACCTGGCTCCACCGTATGCCTTCTCTTACCGTAGCAATGTTGAACTGTTCGAGCATACGGTAATCTTCTCCAAGCAGGTTTAGATGGCCTGTGAGGTTTAGAAAATCAACACGGTTACCAAAAGCGTTTAATTTATCTGTGCACTCGAAACCTGCCATCCAGAAAGATCTGAATGGATTTTCGTGATCAGGATATGAAGTCATTATTTATGATTGCATAAAGGAAATATATCTGTTGCAGCTTATCCTATTCCGTTTGTGTGTGCAAAAGGAACAACATGCCCATTCAGGTGATTCACATTCTTTTCACTCATGATTTTTTTGAATAGCGTGAGTGATTGCGCAATGACCTGGTCCATGTTATAATACTTGTATGTACCCAGGCGACCCGTGAAATACGTATTTGGAATAGTAGATGCAAGTAATTTGTATTTCTTGTATACATCTGCGTTTTCCGGTTGCGGAATAGGATAATAAGGATCTCCTTCTGCTTTTGGATATTCGTATACCAATGTTGTTTTCGGGTGTATTTGTCCTGTGAGGTATTTAAACTCTGTAATACGTGTATAAGGCTGACTATTGGGATAATTAATTGTGCCAGATGATTGGAACTTCTCTGTATCTATCGTTTCAAATTTAAAGTCGATAGAGCGATACGGAAGCTTCCCGTAGCAATAATCAAAATAGCTGTCGATGGGGCCAGTGTAGATCAGTGATTTATACGGGATAACGCCGGCAATATCTGCGTAGTCTGTATTGAGCATAATCTTGATATTAGGATGCTCGAGCATTCTCGTAAACAACTGGGTATAACCATGCAAAGGCATAGCCTGGTAAGTATCGGTAAAATACCGGTCGTCTTTGTTGGTGCGGGTAGGTACTCTTGCAGTAACCGATGCATCAAGTTCTGAAGGATCAAGATCCCACTGCTTATTTGTGTACCCCTTAAAAAATTTTTCATACAATTCGCGACCTACTGCATTTACCACAACGTCTTCAGAGGTTTTGATCACGTCAGTTTTTTCAGCACGCTTTTTATAAAAATCGACCATCTGTTCTCCTGTTAGATTGAGCCCATATAATTTGTTTATGGTATTCTGGTTAATAGGAACAGGAACCAGTTGGCCATCTACACTGGCCAGTACATGGTGCTCATAGGGGCGCCATTTGGTAAACTGACCAACGTAATCATATACATCCCTTGAGTTTGTATGAAAGATATGAGGACCGTATTTATGTACAAGGATACCGTCTGTGTTGTAATAATCAAATGTATTACCGGCTATATGATTGCGTTTATCAATTATCAACACTTTCTTTTTGCCGACTGTAGCGAGTCGCTCTGCCAATACACTGCCGGCGAAGCCGGCGCCAATGATCAAAAAATCAAACATATTGTTTTGTTTTGTCTGTGAGGTTAGCTTTTGCTGCGAAAAGTTCTTCGTCGATGATCTCGTTCATCTCCTGCCAGGTGTTATTCCACGAGTTGTTTTTCAGGAAGACATCGACCTTGCTTAGCCATTCTGCTCTTGAAGGTTCGTGCAACACTGCTGTTGCTTTGTCAACGAATTCTTTTGCTGAGCGTATAATGTTTACTGTTTTGTTGAGGCCATATGGGTCAACCACATCCTGAATAGCAGTAGATATAACGGGTACGCCCGCCGCTAAATATTCCGGTGTTTTTGTGGGACTGATAAATTTTGTTGATGCATTGATAGCAAACGGAATCATTGCCACATCCCAACCGCTAATGTACAGGGGCAATTCTTCATAGTTTTTGCTGCCGAGGTAATGAATGTTTTCTTTGATCGGCAAAGTAGCGGGATCGATCTTTACCACCGGTCCGAGAATTATGAAATGCCAATCGGGCTTTATTGCGGATACGTCTCTGATCAGATCAATATCGAAGCGCTCGTCAATAACACCGAAAAAGCCAAATCTCGGATGTGGTATAGACATTTGATCATCAGGCTGGTTATGGTTATTACGCGCTTTTGAAAAATGCTCCTTATCAATACTGCTGGGGAAACAAAACACTTTTGGATGCTTAGCTTTTTTGGCGTTGTATAAACTTACACCACCCGTAAAAACGACGTCTGCCTTTAGGAACAGTTCCTGCTCTGCGTCTTTTAAACTTGCCGGAGCGAAGCTGAAGGCAGAGAGTTCATCCATACAGTCATATACAATTAAGGAAGGATTAAACCGGCGTGAATACAGTACTGCCATAGGCGTATAATACCAAAACAAATAATCCTCAATCTGTTCAGCTTTAAACAGCTGACAAATTATATTGGCAATCCGTTCATTGATATCAACATTTTCAATGTCCCCACTTTTTAAATGCGGGATTATGACATTTACATTATCGCTGTTAACAGATAACGAGTAGCCATCTTCCCCATCGCTGTAAATATATTCCTCTACATAAAATACACGATAGTAGTTGGCAAAACGGGTTAATAAATGTTGAGGACGCTGGTAAACGAAATTCCATCTTAAATGGGAAAAACAAACTAAATCCATTCATTGTAATTTAAAAGATAAAAAATGCCGGACTACACTTCATATACAGGCTAACGGATATCAAAAAAAAGACAAGGAAGAAGCTGAATTATGATATTACTGCTAACAAAATAGAAAGTAAATATGGAAACGTATCGCTATGTTTTAGATACAGGCTTATGTATTTTACGTGTATACCGATCTAAACATGCTTTAAATTCATGCCAACAAAAGATAAACTGCCGTGGATAATGGAAAATTTTGCAATTATATGGACGTTACCAGCTTTTAAAAGCCGGAGAGGAACAAAAAAACAATACCGACAGGTTGACTATGAAACACGAAAGTGTTTTTAAAACGGGTAATTAATTTTACTATGCGCAGCAAATATTTGCTGAAAGAAAGTGTAGTTGTAGAGATTAATAAGCATTTCACTGATGGCATCTTAAACATTCATAATATTATGTGCTAATGAAAATCTTTATTGAATAAAGAATCTATACACTACGCTCCTTTGGTTATCCCAGGTGTTTGAGAACTTTTGTTTATCATAAGTTCTTTCATATTTTGCTCTGACAATGTATTTAATTTGTTTATGTTACGACTGATTATTTCCAAACAAAGAAAGATATGGTCGTTCTCTTTTGAAGATTTCAAGAGCTCAAGACACAAATTTATATTGGTGACTGGTGTCTTTAACTCGTCAATAAAATTGCTTATATCATTATACATAGTAAAAAGTTAGGTTGGCTCATAAAATAATAACCCTGCTGGTTTTGACACGCGCATGCATAAAGACCGCAGTTTACTACAATGGTGTTATCCTACTTATATGAAGGAGTTGTCCGAAAAAAGTACAATGGTAAATTTCAGTGTTATATCAGCCTGTTCATTACAACTAACCTTTAATTAGTTGTATAATTCACGGGTAATCTTTATAAAAAGCTTATTGTGTTTTATGAAAGCCCATAACATTTGATTGGAGAGAGACCAGCTAATTGTTCGTGGTCTGCAAATATTTACTGATCTGTTCTAAAAGGTGCGGCAGGAAGACCTTCCTTGTTGATGAGGTTGGGGTTGGGCGGATTATCGGCCCAGGCATAACGCACGTATTTCGGATGCTGGATTATTTCAATTGATACAATAACATGGTTTCCTTCAATCACAGCATTTGCCGAAACAAACTTTTTATCATCGCCTGCAATGGCGAATTCGCTTAACGCCTCTCCATTACTTGTTGCAAGGCCGCTGCCCGTATTGTTGAATGATACAATGATTTTATTGCCGCTAATTGTTTGAGCAGCGAAGGTGGGCCCGGTAAAAACGATAGCTTCATCGTATGCTATTTTTTGTGCTGCCAGTGCAAGCCTGTCTCCAACTTCTTTTTTCCTGTCGGGGTGAATATCGTTCCATTCGCCCAAATCAATGGTAACTGCCATTGCCGTGTTTGGGAGTGTTAAGGATCCTGCCTGCGCTTCCCTGAACAAAGCCCATCCACTTTCCACAGGAGAATATGTATAATCCATAAAGCCAGGCAACTGCACAAAGAGGAACGGCAGTGAATTATCGCCCCATTTACTACGCCAGTCTCTAATCATCGCCGCTTGCAGGGAGGCATACTCAGCAGACCTGCCTGTATTGCTTTCGCCCTGGTACCAGGCAAATCCTTTAACGTTATAACCAGTTAAAGGAGCAATCATTGCATTAAACAAGGCGGTGGGTTGATTCTGCATTGCGATGGTGAAGGGTGCAGGCAAAGTATTGGCTGGTTTTACATAACCAACCTTGTATTGCCAATACCCGGTAAGGTCAACTGTGTCTTTACCTACAATCAGCTGGTAAGGTTTGTCTGGCACGAAGCCGCCTTTGCCATAATTATTGGTGATGCGTACAACGAAAAGATTTTTACCTTTTTTCAATATGCCCGCCGGAACAGGGTAACGGCGCTGGGGATACATATAGCCGGTAGCGCCTATTTTAACGCCGTTGATATAGAGTTCATCCGCGTCGACAATTCTACCGAGGAATACTTTGGCCGGAGCAAAATCAGGATGATCAAGATCGACTTCCTTCCTGAACCATAGCGCTCCGTCAAGATCCCTGATACCCTGATCTTCCCAGTAGCCGGGAACAGCTATCTGACGCCAGTTTTTTGGTATATAAGACGGCTCATACCACTTTTCCGTAATGCCTCTGTCTACCGGCTTTGGCGTTGACTGTATTATTTCAAAAGCTTTACGGTTTGTATTGTTAACATAGATGGTGTCTTTGTTTTTTTCCACTGTCCCCAAAATACCCGGGAACTCTTCCAATGACTTTTCACTCATCATTGCTTCGATGGGAATACCACCCCAGCTTGCATTGATGATGCCAACTGGCACCTTGTATTTTTCATACAAGGCTTTGGCAAAAAAATATGCAACCGCTGAAAAATCTTTTACATTGGAGGAATCTGCCCATTTCCAATAGCCATCATTCAAATCCTGCTGCGCCGCAAGAAGGTTAGCGGTATTGGGCACTTTAAACTGGCGTATATATTTATTGTCTGCAGTTGCAATTTCCGCGGCATAACGAACTGCATGAAGTTTCATCTGGTGCTCCATGTTTGACTGACCGGCGCATAACCATACATCCCCGATCAAAATATCGCGTAGTATGATTTTGTTGCTACCGGCAATTTGCATCGTGTAAGGGCCGCCTGCTTGTGCAGGTGCCAGTTGCAACATCCATTTTCCATTATTGCCCGTTGTTGTTTTATAAACCCTGCCGTTGAATTTTACCGATATCTTTTCACCGTTTGACGCCCAACCCCATATGTTAATTTTGGCATCGCGCTGTAGTATCATGCTATCCCTGAAAATACGTGGCAGTTTTACCCGGGCACATGCCCTGGTATGGCATAAGGATAAGGCCAGGCATATAAAAAGAGTGGCAACAATCTTCATAAAAAATTTTTTCTTTTGATCAACCTGGCAGTATTAAAAACACCGCCAGCATGTGATTAAACAGGGGCACTTAAACCGTTATAGGGTTCCAGCGTTTGAATCATACCATGCCCGTCATATTCCATTTTAGCTACTTTGATACTGCGTAAATGTGTTACACCTTCGCTAAGACTGCTGTCATGGTAAAACAGGTACCATTCCCCGTTGAACATTATGATCGAATGATGAGAGGTCCACCCGAGCACGGGATTCAGCACCCTGCCTGCATACGTGAAAGGCCCGTAGGGATTATCGCCGATGGCATAACAAATGAAATGTGTATCGCCCGTAGAATAGGAAAAATAATACTTTCCGTTGTATTTATGCATCCAGGATGCCTCGAAGAAGCGCCGTTCGGTATCGCCCTGTAACAATGGTTTTCCGTGCTCATCGATGATGAGCACATCAGTTGGCTCTTCTGCAAAACTGAAAAGATCATTGGTTAGTTTCGCGACTTTTGCGCACAATGCGGGTTCGTCGTTTGCGGGCAGGTGTGCAAAAGGGCTTTGAGGTTCGGCAGCGTTGAAAGAACCACTGCGCCAGCGTTGGAGCTGGCCGCCCCAAATACCACCAAAGTACATATAATAACTTCCATCATCATCTTTAAACACAGCCGGATCGATAGAAAAACTATTTTCTATAGGTTGTGGTTGTGGTATGAAAGGACCGGTTGGCTGATCACTAACAGCTACACCAATCCTGAAAATACCATCGTGATCTTTTGCCGGAAAAAAGAGATAGTAACGGCCATCTTTTTCCTGCGCATCTGGTGCCCACATCTGTTTTGCGGCCCATGGCACATCGTTTACATGTAATGCCCTTCCATGATCTGTTGCCTGGCTTCCGGGTGTATCCATAGAAATAACGTGATAGTCTTCCATGGCGAAGTGGCTGCCAAGATCGTCAAAAGCATTGCCCGCATCGATATCATGCGAAAGATAAATATATATTCTACCATCGAAAACATGCGCTGAAGGATCTGCGGTATACATATGTTTGATCAACGGCTGCGAGATAGCGCTGTCGTTAAACGCTTTGAAGTTGATTTCCTGTTTACCTGCTGCACTCATATTTTTTGCTTGTAGTATTTAAAGTTGTTCCTGATTAATTGGGGTGACAGCATCGCGAACTGAAGCTGCGCAGCGATATACCGCTGAACGGATTGCGACGCAAGGGACGATGCCACCTGTTGTTTGCCGGTATCTGCATTTTTTATACCTGCTGTTTACTTCTTTTTTGTTTTAGATCATGCTCTATTTGTACTTCTACTTTTTTATTGATCTTATAGAAGAAGAGCAAAGCCGCACCGATTAAAAACGGAATGGACGGATAAACGCTTACGAGCATTTTAGTGCCCTGTATTGCCGTATCGTTTTGCGTAGTGCTGTTTGGTACATAATTGTACAGGCCAAGGATCCATGTAAGCAAAGAGCTACCAAGGGTAAGACCGGCTTTTAAACCCACCATCATTGCAGAAAAAATAATAGCGGTTGCACGGCGGTTATTTTTCCACTCGCTGTAGTCGGCAACATCTGCAATCATTGCCCATAATAAAGGAATGGTAAGGCCGTAGAAAAAGCCGTGGAGTATTTGTGAGGCGAACATTAAACCTACACTTTGCGGCGGATAAAGAATAAATGCCAATATGAAAATGGTTGAGAGAAAAAGGCAAACGCCAAACACATCCCGCTTACCAAATTTATCTGCAAATCTTTTTGAGCATGTAATGCCGATGATCATGCATATAATGCCACCTGCGTTGAACAAACCAAAACCTGCTGAGACAGGATCTTCTCCAAAAAAGTTTAAACCTATACTATTAAGGAAATTTACCACCGGGCTTACAAACTGTGTAAGGCTAGCTTTGTCTACATAGTTGTTGAAGTAGTAGACATAAGAACCACCCTTCATGGCCAGCGTAATAAACACGAGCGTGGTAAGCACCAGCATAATGATCCAGGGTTTATTTTTTGACAGATCGCAGAGGTCTTCTTTGAGACTTGATTTTTGTTCGGGCCGCGGCACGATGCGCTCTTTGGTGGTAAAAAAAGTGATGAGCAACATTACAGTACCTATTACGGCAAGCCACGTCATTACTTTTTCTATGCCCTGCGATTTATCGCCATGCCCTGCAGACTCTATAATAGACAGCATGAAGGCCTGCACAAAAAACTGCGCAAACATTACGGCCACAAAACGGTAAGCCGATAAGCTGTTGCGTTCACCCATATCGCCGGTGATAACACCACTAAGTGCTGCATACGGTAAATTGTTGGCGGCATACAACAACAACAGGAGGCTATAAGTTATTACTGCGTAAATAACTTTACCACTGTATGCAAAAGCAGGTGTGGTAAACGCCAGCATGGAGACAACACCAAGCGGAACAGCGGTAAACAAAATCCAGGGACGAAACTTGCCCCAGCGGGAGGCAGTTCTGTCTGCCAGTGCGCCAATTACAGGATTAAAACCGAATGCGGCCACCAGGCCTACAACAAGTATAAGCAATGAAGCGTGCCCGGTTTGTAGCCCGTATATGTCTGTGTAGAAATAAGCCAGGTAGGTAACCAGTGTCTGAAAAACCAGGTTGGCAGCAAGGTCTCCGAGACTATACCCTACTTTTTCTACTACTGACAGTTTTTGGGAAGGAACAATCGTATTTGAATGCATGGCGGCGTTGACTTTAAAAATTAATTGGATGAGGCAGCTTTAATGACGCTGTAAAATGCCGGTTTTGGTTTAAAGTTCCTGTCGAACAGCAACGGGTAATTGGTACGGCCACGTATGGGCCAGCCGTTGAGCCAGGACTGGCCATCATTCACACCCCAGAAAGTGATTCTTGTAACGTTCTTTTTATACCGGAGAAAAAGATTGAATAGTGCAGCGTAGTCGTTGGCAAGGGATTGCTGCACACTATCGGGCAGGCCACCGGGATAAGGGTTCATTTTTTCGCCGGCCTGCGCAGTGGCTCCAACATCTGCTGTAGCATTATCCCACGGATTAGGGAGCACCGTAAGATCCAGTTCAGTAAACATTACCTCTATACCAAGTGCGCTGAATGCCCGGATGCTTGCTTCAATATCGCTGAAAGGCACAGTACCTGTTTTCCAATGCCCCTGGATGCCCACTCCATCTATACGCACACCGGCAGCCTGTATTTTTTTGATAATGGCTATGGCACCGGCACGCTTGGCAGGCTGCTCAATATTGTAATCGTTGTAGTACAGCTTCGTATGTGGCGCGGCCTTTTGTGCAAGCCGGAACGCATCTACGATATAATCTTCACCGAGCTTTTCGAGAAAGATGGATTTGCGTAGCGTACCATCTTCGTTGAGGGCTTCATTTACAACATCCCACGAATACACTTTGTTATCGTACCGGCCGGCAATGGTGGTGATATGCTGCTGAAAAAACTGTTTTACGGAATCTGCATCCTGCATGTGCTGCATAAATGCAGGCAACTGGCTGTGCCAGATTAACGTATGCGCATTTACTCTGATATTGTTTTTGGCCGCGTATGCAACAAGCTTGTCTGCAAGATCAAAATCATACCTGTCCCACCCTGGATGTATGATTTCTGCTTTCATGATATTCTCCGGTGTTACGACATTGAACTGTTCTTTGATGAGTGCATCTGAAGCCGGATCTTTTTCTTCGATCTGCCTCGTATTCATTGCTGTACCAATTGCGAAATCATTTGCAAAAACTTTCTTTAGTGAAGGCACCTGTGCTGATGCGTTGTTAAACCCAATCGTCATTGCTGACATTGTTGTTAACCATAATATTTTTTTCATTGTCTGTTGTTGTAGTGTATACTTTTTTGATGATACCTGCTGTTATCAAAAACCAATGGAGTTGCCGCCATCGACCGGCAATACCACACCTGTTACATATTTTGACGTGCTCAATGCGAGGAACAAAGCTGCTTCACCAATATCGTCGGGCTGGCCCATATAACCCAGCGGTGTTCTGTTAACAGCTTTTTGCATGCGTTCCGGGTCGTCACTGAACGCTTTTGCTGTCATAGGTGTAACGATGAACCCCGGTGCTATACAGTTTACCCGTATGCCCCTGGGGGAAAGTTCAGAAGCCATGGCCCTTGTCATGCCTTCAATAGCTGCTTTTGAGGCGCTGTAAGCAATAACTTTTGGCAAGCCATATTGCGATGCCATTGAACTGATATTGATGATACTGCCTTTAACATCATTTGCCAGCATTGTTTTTACTACTTCCCGGGATAAAGCAAACACACTGGTGACGTTTGTAAGCAGTATGCGCTGGAAATCTTCGTCCGTAACCTCTGTGAATACTTTTTTCATATTGATACCGGCATTGTTTACCAGCACGTCTACAGCGCCATGTGTACTGGTTATTGTTTCTACCAGTTTTGGTATGCCGGCAATATCGGTAAGATCGTATGCTATGGTATGGCATTGCAAGCCGAGTGCTTCTTTTGCTGCGGCAAGCTTTGCAACGTCCCGGCCGATAATGATGGTGCGTATATCCCGGCGCACAAAGGTCTGCGCTATTGCCAGGCCAATACCTGATGCGCCGCCTGTAACAATGGCTGTCTTTTGTGTCATGATGCTGCTTTTAAACATTTGTTTTACCGCCTACCTGCCTCGACGATTAACCAGGGTGTTTGTACCGCGTGCTGCAGCCGCTATTTTTTCTACAGATGAAAGGATTGCGACGCAACAGGCGATGCCATGAAAACTGATGTTGGTACCTGCTATCATTTTATTGGTACCGGGCAGGACAAAACCTGTTGTTTTACCGGTCTGCTGTTTACTGCCACAGTATGATGTGAAAAATTAAACCGTTTCAACTGGTAGGTAACAAGGTTATTGCTACCTTCTGTAATCTTCATGTGCGTATTCGCCGGTATTTGCGTGAACGTTTGCGACTTGCCTGTAACAGGCCAGGTAATCTCAATTTTCTCTGCAACGGCCGCACGGCCAATACCGATATGTTGTGTTAAAGGATTGGCGCCAAAACTGCCGCCGGTGTTTACATCTCTGTACACGGCACGCAGTGTATCACCCTCTTTAAAAACGACCTTTATTTTTGCGCCGATGGCGGCTTTGTTAGACACCGTGCCTTCGAGGTTTAGTGTAACCCAGTTGTTACTGCCCTGGCCGGGGTTTAAGTACAATGCATTCTCATATGCATCGCCGGTGTATGCACCGCCCATTTTTATATAGATATCCTGGTTACCATCATTATCAAGATCTGCAAAAGAAACACCATGACCTTTCTGCAGATTGCCTACACGTGCCGTGGTGGTAACATCGAGAAAATGTGTACCCTGTATGTTTTTAAACAATTTATTGGGTATAGCGGATTTGAGTTGCGGGTTGCCCGTGCCCAGATAGCAGTCGAGGTAACCATCATTATCAATATCGCCAAAATTAGAGCCCATGGCAAATGCAATTTTATTCAGGCCTGTTTTGGCAGATACATCTTCGAAAGTGCCATCGTGTTTGTTCCTGAATAAAAATACTTTGCCTGCATTGTTAATAGGGGTTTGCGTGGCCTCTGCGGCAGCGTAATAAGAAAGTGATTCTGTAAACTCGTAGCCACATACGAGTATGTCGGGCCAGCCATCATTATCATAATCCCAGAACCACGTGGGGAATGTGCGTGCCCTGTTATTGCTGATACCGGCTTTTTTACTTACATCAGTAAAACGTACCGGGCCATTTTTGACTGCGTCATTTTTTAGTAAGATTTTGTTGCCGGTGAGCGTAGAAATAAAGATATCTGTAAAACCATCGTTATCATAATCGCTGCAGGTAACACCTTTTACAAAATCATTGATGGCGCAGCCTGCCGTAGCAGCCATTTCTGTAAAAGTGCCATTCTTATTGTTCAGGTAAAATTCGCAGGTATGCAGTTCGCCACCCGGCAGTGTTTCATTGCCTATAAAAACGTCAAGCCATCCATCGTTGTTATAGTCTGCCCATGCGGCGGTTTGCGTGGGGTGAAAGGAGAGCAAACCGCTTTCTTTGGTCACATCTGTAAATGTGCCGTTGCCATTGTTCCTGAGCAGGGAGTTGGGCGCTTTTCCAAATTCGCCTTTCCAGCCGCCTCTCAAAACAAAAATGTCTTTTAAGCCATCGTTATTGTAATCGGTTTGCATCATGTGCAGGCCACCTGTTAAATGGCCCAGCCACGATGAATCAGAACGGTCCGTAAAAGTACCATTGCCATTGTTGCGGTAATAGTGCATGGTCTCTGATGGCGACCAGCTGCTGATGACTACATCTGGATAGTTATCGTTGTCAAAATCTTCTACTATGCTGCCCCCTGCCATGCATTTAAAATTGAGCCCCACCTGTGCAGCAATATCTGTAAAGGGTTTTACTGTATGCTGGGAGTCATCGTTAACCAGTTTCAGCAAAAATTGCGGCGGCACCTGTTGCGGGTACCGGCCCACGGTCATGTAAGCAATGTTCAGTAACCATTTTGATTCAAGATCGCCTGGGTTACTGCTTAGCAGTTGCTCGTATATGGCAATAGCTTTTTCAGAGCCGGTTTTATCGTGGTGCATACCGCTGCCGGATATGGGGAAAATGCATGATTCTGCACCATGCATGTGTATGCAGTTTGTTCTTTCACCAAAGCGCAGGTAAGCAACTGCAAGGTCTCTCATTACTGCCTGCCGCTGGTCTATACTGCTCTGTGGTATTTTTTTCAGGATGTCTTCAAAAATATCAATGGCCTGTTGCTCCCGGCCAAGTTGCAGTAAAGCATTGGCTTTTTTATTCAATGCCAGTTGTACCATGTCTGCATCATCGGAATGGTCTATTACCGAATCGCACGATCTTAAAGTAGCTGTAGCAGAAAAAATGTTTCCCGGGTTATCATAATTTCTCTCCCATACTTTCAGCAGATCGATCATGGGCTGGTTGGGCAAATCAGGTTGCCTGCAAGATGCACATGCAATTATCAGCAGCATCAACACACTGCAGTGATGCGCCGTTAGACGAAAAAAATGTTTAAAGAAAAACTGTTTTATGATGAGGGGTTTCATTGCACATCTTTTTACAAAAAAATACACCGAATGCAATACAGTTAAAAGACAACACCATCAGTGCCTGACAAACATGCATATTGAATGTATGTTTTTTTTATGAAGGCAACTGCATTGCTACTATGAAGCTTCGGTTGTGTCACTCACTTGTACTGCAGCAACTTTATGCAGCAAGACCACTGTCTCCAAACAATTATCCGGCATTGTTGCTAAAAGGGGTGTTAATAAAAATAGAGGCTATAAGAAGCCTCTATTTGCAACACCTGAAAACTGCTATTGTATGAGAGGGTTTGTGGACGTTTCACTTGCAGGTATCGGGAAAAGGCTTACCTGTCCTGGTTTTGGATCAGGCCTGATAGAAGGATAATAGCCTCTTGCTCTCCACCTGAGTATATCAATGTTGTTCACTTCTTCACCGGCCAGTTCTACAATTCTTTCATGCATTACTGCTTCTATAGCCTGTTCTTTTGAACCTGTGGTAATGGCAGGCATATTTACACCCGGCCTTGCACGTACTTCGTTGATGTACCTGGCTGCACCGGCAGGGTTACCTGTTTCAGCTTCACACTCGGCCAGCATCAGCAAAACGTCTGCATAGCGTATCATGCGCTGGTTAATACCATCCGGGTGAAAACCATCGTCGGTCCAGTCTAGTATAGAATATTTGCGGTACACTCTTTTTTTCAATACACCATCACGGTTACTCTGTGCCACGTTCATACCATCTTCGGTAAGAGCCACGCCGGGTTCGGTGCCAGCCATAGTTTTGATTTTATCACCAGATTCGAAGATGGTGAATTTGTAGCGTGGGTCGTTGGGTTCAAATTCATTCAACACCAGGTCTGATGGTACCACGTTACCCCATACTATACCATATTCCTGGCTACGCATGGTGGTCGAATTTGCAGTAGCGCCTTCGCCGGTATAACCCCAGTTAAAGTTGTTGTCGCCCCTGTCTACAAAAGCAACTTCGAAAATTGATTCAGCGTTAAATTCATGACCCGCAGTAAGCTCTGTGGCACCCAGTCTTACGTCTCCGTCGAAGTTGTGTAAAAACGGTACCAGGCTGTATTTGCCGTATACTTTCAACAGCGCTTCTTTTGCGGCGGCGTAATCACCATTTTGCATCTGCACCCTGCCCAGCAATGCATTGGCAGCACCACTGGTGGCCCTGCCACCCTGCGATGCAACTGCCGGTAGCTTTGCTGCAGCGTCAGTCAGGTCGCTTATAATGAGGTTATAGATATCAGCAGCCGGTGATTTTGCTTTAAAATCAGAAGCAGAAGCAACGGGCTCTGTGTATAATGGTACATCACCCCACATGCTTACGAGTTCGAAGTAAGCCCAGGCACGCAGGAATTCCGCTTCTCCCACAGATATATCCCTTGATGCGGGATTGTCTGTAACATCAGGCGCTTTTGAAATCACCAGGTTGGCCCTGTTGATCATCTGGTAAGTGCCCGTCCAGATACTTGTCATTACAGCATTGGAAGAAGAAGGCGCAGGCTGCTTTAACAACTCTGCTCTTGGTGCCTCCAGTTGCGCACCGCCGGGTGCAGTCTCGCTGCCCCGCATGTCATGCGTAAAGAACCATTCGCGCCCCACAAGGTTTCCGGAACGAAGCGTGGAATAAATGGCATTTACGCCATTCTGCAGTTCGGCAGCGGTTTTAAAATAGCTCTCTGTTGTTGGATTATTCTGATCAGTTACATCCAGTTTTTTATTACATGCAACAATGGCGGCAATGCCCAAACCTGTTGCAGTAACCCATATTTTAATATTCCTGTTCATAATTATTTTATTTATACAATTCTTGCAGATCTGGTTTTAAAAGTTTGTACTGATACCTACCTGGTAACCTTTAGGCTGCGGGTATACGGCATAATCAATTCCGTTAGTCAGTGAAGATGCATTCGGTGCCCTGTTACCTACTTCAGGATCATAACCAGTGTATTTTGTAAACGTAAGTATGTTCTGCGCAGAAACATAAATATTGAAGTTCCTGATCGCTCCTTTTGTTACAGACCTGAGGAACTTGTCGCTTACGTTGTAACTAAGCATGATGTTTTTCAAACGCAGGTACGAGCCATCTTCCAGGAAACGGGTAGAAGGGCGTGCATTCTGGTTTGGATCTGCTGAGATGGCGCGTGGTACACTTGTATTGGTATTGGTTGGCGTCCATGCATCCAACACTGCCGTACCGGCATTAAAGAAGCGCACCATACCTTCGGTTGTTGTTCTTAATGCATTGTAAATTTTATTGCCCTGCACACCCTGGAAAAATACAGAAAGACCAAATCCTTTATAGTTAGCGCCTAAATTAAGTGCATAGGTAAACTTCGGAATAAAGCTGCCAAGAAAAGTGCGGTCATTGTTATCGATCACACCATCGCCGTTGAGGTCTTTGAATTTGATATCACCGGCAGCAGTACCTGCAGTCTGGAAGGCATGTTTACTCACTTCATCTTCGCTCTGGAAGATGCCTTCTGTTTCCCAGCCGTAAAATGACTGCACGGGCTGGCCGATAGCGGTATTCGTTACGTTATAACCCAGCGTTAAATCTACATCAGCACCGGCCTCAATGTTTGGAACACCTTCGGCAAGCCTGTAAATATTATTTTTGATGAAGCTTACATTGGCTGTGGCGTTCCACTGGAAATCGCCTTTTCTTTTGTTGTAACCCAGCTGTAATTCAACACCATTATTTTGCATGCCCGCCACGTTGGTAATAACAGTGCTGGACAAATAACCCATACTTGGAGAAAGCGGCACGGCCAGGATCAGGTTGTCTGTTTTACGCTGGTAATATTCTGCAGATAGCGTAAGGGCATTGCTGAATAAACCAAGGTCGAGGCCCACGTTGATCTGTTTGGTTGTTTCCCACTCCAGATCTTTATTTCCGAGGCGCTGGATGGAAGAAGCAGGTCCGCTGGTAGCAGCGTTGCCAAACGGGTAATAAGCGCTGTTGGAATTAACAAACACCTGCCATGGTGAGCTGCCCAGTACGGCACCATTTAAACCGGTAATACCATAACCCGCCCTGAGTTTAAGTTCTGATATTTTATTCTGGTTTTGCATGAATGGTTCCTGGTCAATTCTCCAGCCAACAGAAGCAGATGGAAATGTCTGCCATTTGTTACCCGGTGCCCAGTAAGAACCACCATCACGGCGCAGTGCTGCACTAAAGAGGTATTTGCCTTTATAGTCGTAGCTTAAGCGACCGATCAGGGAGATGATATTATAATCTGCTACCAGCGTTTGTACGGATACATTGCTGGCATTGTTCAAGGTTTTGAGATCATTGGAAAGCTGGTTACCGCTGGCATTTTCATTTTTTATCCGCTGGCCCTGGTATTCGTATACCGCAATGGCGTTTACGTGATGGTTGCCAAAGGTTTTATCAAACGTAAGCTGTTCTGTATACAACTGTACTGAAGATACAGCCCTGTTATTGGTAATTGTAGCCTGTATGGCACTGGAGCCTGCAACTGTTCCGCTGTCGTTGAAGATGGGTGAAAAACGGTAGTCGAGACCATTGGCGTAATCTATACCAAAAGTGGAACGGAATTTCAGCCAGCTTGTAAAGTTTACTTCGGCGTAGATTGTTCCCAGTATTTTTAAAGTGCTCCTTGTACCCGGGTTTTTCAATACAGCGTCTTCGATCGGGTTGGTCGGGTCACCACCATCCAATACGGAATTCACACCCCTGAAGCCACCATTCGTAGTAGGATCATACACCGGCATATAGGGCATCATCTTGATCACATTTACCAGGTTAGACCTTGTGCCGGTCTCATTGTTGTCGTAATCCTGGTCTGCATAGGCTGCATACAGGTTTTCGCCAAAGCTGAATGTTTTGCTGATCTTATGATCTGAGTTGATGCGGAAATTATACCTGCGGTACGCTACCGTTGGCGCCGTACCTGTCTGGTCTAAAAAGCTGCCGGAAGCATAAAAGCGGGACACTTCATTCCCACCGCTCAGTCCAATGTTGGTCTGGGTCATAGCTCCCTGTTTAAAGTAAGCATCCTGCCAGTCGGTAACATTGTTGCCGTAGGTAGCAGTTGCACCCTGATAAATAGGTTTGTTTACCCATGCAGGGTCAGAACGTCTTTGCACCGCACTACCCCGGTATGCAATGGCATACTGGTCAAACTGTTCGGGATTGAGTAAACTCAATCTTTCTGTTACATTCTGTATACCATAATAAGAATTAAGGTTTACATGCATCTGACCGTCTCTCCTGCCCTTTTTCGTGGTGATAATAATTACACCATTGGTTGCTCTTGAACCATAAATGGCCGCTGCAGATGCATCCTTTAATACATCCACAGATTCTATATCGCGGGTATCGATGGTCGATAGATCGCCCGTAGGAAAACCATCTACCACGTACAATGGATTAGAAGCATAAGAAATAGAACTGATACCTCTTATCGTTACAATCGGTTGTGTACCCGGGCTACCGTTGCTTACAACGTTTACGCCGGGCACCCTGCCCTGCAATGCCTGCTGCACGCTTACGACAGGTATTTCATTAATGGTCTTGCTGTTTACGGTAGAAATGGCGCCCGTAACCGCGGTACGTTTCTGTGTACCGTAACCTACTACGATCACATCGTCCAGCCGCTGGTTGCCGGCAGTAAGTGCAATACTGAGCGTGGTTTGTGCATCCAGCACAACTTCTTTATTGTCATAGCCAACAGAGCTGAGTACAAGTGTTGAACCCGCTGTGGCTGATATGGTGAATACACCCTGTTCATTGGTCACCGTTCCTTTGGATGAACCTTTCAGCACAACAGACACACCGGCAAGCGGCTTTCCTGTTTCGTCTTTAACGGTTCCGGTGAAGGTTTGGTTTTGAGCACTTGCAAGCATCGGTGCAAAAACGATCATGAGCAGGTACAACAACCTGTGTTTTTGAAAAATGCGGGTGAGTTTCCTGGTTAAACATTGAGGAAGCGAAATGGACATAAGCGTTGGTTTAAATTTTTAATGTGTTTTTGTGGCACGTATTCATGTTAATGGCTGTGGAATTCAGCTCAGAGGCGGGTTTCCGCGGCAATGATGGAAAAAAGGCATAGCAATTTGTTTTTGAATTAGTTCAATGGCAGCAGCTTAATTACGGCAATTATGGTTGTGAAACCGATTTCGGAAAAAAGACATCAACAAACACTTTTACGCTGCACAGGTTTCGTTTTCACTCAAAAAAATTTTCCTCTTAAGCCCTGTTAATGACGGTTATGAGGCCTAAAGTAAAGCTTTTTTTATTTTTAGCAACCGATTGCATAAAATTTTTTTACAGTTGCTTATTAATTATGAGCAATTTTGCCACTGCGTGAAAACAGAAAAGGAAATAACCATTTACGATATTGCAAGCAAAATCGGTATAGCGCCCTCTACCGTAAGCCGTGCGCTGAATAACAACCCCACCATCAGCGCGGCTACCCGTAAAAAGATTACCGAACTTGCCGAAAAGCTGGGCTACCAGCACAATCCGTTTGCCCGCAACCTGCGCATGCAAAAAACACATACCATTGGTGTAATACTGCATGAACTGAACAGCCAGTTTATAACATCGGTACTTGCCGGCATTGAAAAAGTAGCCACAGAAAGCAAATACAATCTCATCATCGGGCACTCAGGCGAAAACGCGAAGATCGAAGTAGTGAACGCCAACAACTTTTTTCACAAGCGTGTAGATGGCATCATTGCATCGCTCTCTTTTGATACGGACGACCTCAACCATTTTAAACAGTTCCAGAATAAAAACATACCGGTGGTTTTTTTCGACCGTGTGTTTGAGAAAAGTGACGCTGCCAAAGTGATCATCAACAACTACCAGGCGGGTTACGATGCCACGGCGCACCTGATAGCGCAGGGCTGCAAACGCATAGCACATATTACGTCAAGCCTTAAGCGTAATGTATATTCTGAAAGAAAGAACGGTTATAAAAAAGCACTCGAAGACCACAAAATAAAATACGACGAAAAGCTGGTGATCATCGATGGGTTTAAAGAAGAAGACGCCATCAGGTCTGCAAAACGCATTCTCGCCATGAAACATTTGCCCGATGGTATATTTATCACCAACGATTTTTGCGCGGCCGTGGTAATACAAAACCTGAAAGATGCAGGCATTCGTGTGCCGCAGGATATTGCTGTTGTGGGCTTTAACAACGATAGTATTGGTAAAGTCATCAGCCCCAAACTTACCACCATCAACTACCCCGGCTTTGAAATGGGACAGGTGGTGGCAAGAACACTGGTCAACCACCTGAAAGGTATATGGGACATGAATCTTACCAATACCGTTATCATCAAATCTGAACTGATCGTTAGAGAATCTTCGCTGAAAAAAGGCAAAGACTAACCCGACTGTGTATCACTTTTATTACCCGTTATTAATACTAGCGATTTTACTATGGAGCCGGCATTTGTACCATTGCTCATCGCCTGTTGCGTCGCACTCTTGTACGGCAGGAAGCTGATGCAGCAAACGCGGAGATGAAAGCGAAGCAGTATAACTGTTAGCTGCTGACAGGATTGATAAGAAGACAGCAGCAGTGCTTCGCTGATGACACAAGATATGCGGCACAAGTGAGTGACACAAGGGACGATGCCATAAAAAACTACAGCCGGTAACAAATTTATCTTTTGCCAGCTTACTGCATTTTTATGCCAAATACTTCGAGGTAATCATCGTTAACCGCAGCAATGACCAACCTTCCTTTCGCGGTAGTTACCAACTTAAGATCTTTTACATCGCCACTTGTTTTAAAACCGCTTGCCACGGGCGGCACAGCTTTAAATTGCCCGCCTGGTGCGCCTTTCAGGAAACAGCCATAAGAAGCATCGTAGCGGCCCGTCATCACATCGGCCTGGTATTCGTTGCCTGCGAGTAAGATGTCTTTTATACCATCATTGTCTATATCGGCACACAGCAACGCATTTACGGGTGCAAACTGTGCTTCTTTGGGTAATACATGCTTTATGAACTTTCCGTTACCGGTATTTTCTATCCAGCATGTTTGTGTTTCATCGCAGGTTAGCACAAGCGTTTTATTGTCATTGCCATAAATTTTTGCTGCAGTGGCTTTGGCAAAATCTTTATTCAGCAGGAACTGCTTTTTAATTGCCGGCACCTGGCCGGCTAGCTGGTCTTTGCTAACCGATGGATACAAGGTTCGTTTACCACCATCTTTGATATAATAAAACATGACAGGGTCTATGCTGCCGTTGTTATCGATATCTTTTGCATACAACATCATGGGGTATGTAGCGGAAGTATGGTAATTACAATTGAGACCAAGGTTTCCGGCAATAAAATCTGTATCGCCGTCATTGTCCAGGTCGGTGGCAAGCAGGCTGCGCCACAACCCGTTCATCTGCTGCAAACCCGTTGTGGCAGTGATCTCGGTCAATTGCTTACCATTGTTTTTGAAAAACCTTACAGGCATGTACTCGCCGGCTATCACGAGATCGGGATGCTGATCATTGTCAATATCTGCCCATTGTGCGCCGGTAACCATACCTGCTTTTGACAAACCACTGCAAACCGTGCCGGTAACATCTGTAAACACGCCATGGTTGTTTTGCAGCAGGTAACTGTCGGGCGATGACGGAAACTGTTTTGATACACGGCCACCAATAAACACATCAATATCGCCATCTGCATCGTAGTCGGCAACGGCAACACAACCGGCTATCGTTTTTACGGCAGGCGCTATGGCATTGGCGCTTAACGAAAAGTTGCCTTTACCATCGTTGAGGTATAATTGCGGGTGGTAAAACATGGAAGTATCAGCGTAGCGCATATCCCCATACGTTATCAGCAAATCCTGGTCGCCATCCTTATCAGCATCGAAGAATGCTGCAGCAGCATCTTCTGTAAATTTTGAAGCAGGCACAAAATCTTTGCCCGTAAAACTGCCGTTGCGTTGCTGTATAAAAAGCTTTGCCTGCGTATTGAAGGCCGCCCCTGTATAAAAGTCTGTAAGACCGTCGTTGTTCACATCGCCTTCAGCCATCAATGGGCCGAGCTGAGAATATTTTTGCGGCAATAAACGCTGCTCAGCATAATCGTTGTATTCCACATCTGCATGCCGGTACCCGGCATTTACTGCAGCCGTCATATCTGTAAACAATGTAGCCTGCTGACGAAGTGAAGCCGGTTGCCATTGCGCAACAGCATCCTGCTGCCTGAGCGTGTACAAGGTATCTGCCACGCAATTCCGGAGCACCTGTGTATGGTTATTGGCCCACACTACCACCACGGAATCAAGAGTAGTATTTGTTCCTGTTCCAAAAAGCATCCTGGTATCTACGGTGGAAAGGTAACCACGCACGGGATATTGCTCCTGCACCTGTGCCGTGCCATTGGCATATACAAAAACTTTGGCGCCGAAACCACGGGTATTAAGGCTGTCACCTTTTAGCTCAAAAGCAATGCTGTGGCCAGCTTTCGGCGCTTTGCTGCTGTTTGCATTGTTGATGAGCACAAATGCCGGCTTGTTGATATTGTTGACCACCAGGTCGAGGTCATTGTCATTATCAAGGTCTGCATATACCGCGCCGTTTGACATAGCATTTTCGCTGAGCCCCGATGAATCTGTACGGTCGTTAAATGTATAATCGCCATTGTTGATGTACAGGTAATTGGATAACTCCACATGTTTTAGCGCAACCAGTTTATCGCGTAATACTTTTCTTCTTTCTGCATCGGAGTTACCAACAGCAGTCTGGCTGAATGAAATGAAATCTGCATTGATAAAATCCCTGCCAATACCATTGGTGATGTGTGCATCTTTGAAACCATCATTGTTGAAATCGGCAAACAGAATGCTCCAGCTCCAGTCTGTTTCACTGATGCCGGCCAGTTGACCAATCTCGCTGAAGAAAGGCAATGCGGTATCACCACGGAAAGTATTGCCATTGTTGAGTTGCAGCATATTGCGCATAAACTCCGGCGCATAGCCAAGCCTTCTCTCCTGCTGGTAGCGCTCATAATTCATGAAAGAAAAAGTTTGTTTTTTTCGTTCATTGTCTTCGGGCATCATATCTACCGAAGCAAAATCGAAGAGGCCGTCATTATTGATGTCTGCTGCATCGCAGCCCATGCTGCTGTAACTCTGGTGCCTGGTGGCAACATTCAGCACGTCTGTAAACGTGCCGTTCCTGTTATTGAGCCACAGGTTGTCGTTGGAAATAAAATCACCGCAAACCAGCACATCCGGGTAGCCGTCCATGTTAAAATCGCATACTGATACACCCAGCCCGTAACCATCGTCTTTTATGCCTGCCTGCAAAGTAACGTCTTCAAAATAAGGGTGACCATTTTGAACACCAGTGTTCTTATACAGCCGGTCATTGGCCTTTGACCTGCCGCTGAGGTCTTTCGGGTAAAGGTTATTGGCGGAGTAGGATGCATTGAGCAGGTAATTGGAAAGATACATGTCCAGGTCGCCATCTTTGTCGTAATCGAAAAAGACAGCCTGTGTGGAATAGCTGGTATCAGCCAGGCCATAGGTGGCGGCCTCCTGCGTGAAGGTATTATTATGCCGGTTGATGAATAACAGGTTTGCCGATCTTGTACCCAGGGTTTTGCCATAAGTGCAGAGGTATACATCATCGTAGCCGTCTGCATTGATATCGGCCACGCTTACACCGGTGATCCAGTCTGTGGTGGCCACACCGGCGGCTTGCGTTATATCTTCAAAATGATTGTTGCCCTTGTTGAGGTAGAGTTTGCTGCTTACCTGGTTGCCGCCAAAGAAAAGATCTTTCAGCCCATCGTTGTTTACATCGAGCACACCAACACCGCCACCCATATACGCAAACTCATTGAGTGCATCGCCGGGTAAGGTTGTTTCATCAATGGTATTGGTGAAGGTGATACCGCTTTCTGTGGAAGGTAAACTGGTAAAAAGCCCGGGATTGCCGGCATTGTTACAGCTAATAAAAATAAGAGACATTATAATACAGGCAGCAGGAAAAGCTGGTTTGCATTTCATACAGTAGCATCATTTTTTATGCGCGAATAAGGACAAATTAAAGTAAAAATGATGTTGATGATAAAAATGTAAAGATAGTTTAGGTTTTCAATAGGCTTTTGTAAACAAAAGCATGATACGCATTGAAGATAGCCGAAGAGCCGGAAGTTTTAGATTACAGCAGCGTAACCGCACTGTGCCGACATACCTGCTGCCGTACAAGTGAGTGACACAACAGGAGGTGATAGTAGCAATGCAGCCGGTACAACATAACCCTACCAGGGCATGAATTGATGCGCTGTACATTTTACCCGCAGGCGTTACAACATTATTTGGCTTTCTTCATTCTTTTCAGCACCAGCGCTTTTCGCTTTTTCCAGCGCTCCACCACGGAAGGTTCAAAAACAAAACGGCCTTTTTGATCTTTCATGCCCAGCGATTTGAGCAGCGCATTGCTGATGCGTTTTACCGTGGCGTTGTTACCAAACTGTTGCTGGCCCTGGCTGTGGTATGCAGCAGACACAGACTTTATACCTTCATTAATTACCTGCAGCTCTTTGCGTGGCTGCTTTAATTTGCGGAAGATCATCATAAGCCTGCTGTAATTGTGTTCATCAGAAGGCCTGCGCTTCATTAGCGCAGTGTAGATATCAACTGCTGCTTTAAAATTTTGTGCGTGAATAGCCTGCTCTGCTTTTTGCACGCTTTCAGTATAAGAAACGGAATAAGGCATCTATTGCTGTTTATCAAGGTAGGCCACAATATCTTTACGCAAAGGCCCTGCTGCCCTGATGGCATCGAGCACCTGCCGGTGCGTTAAAGACGGGTATTGCTGGTGAAGATATTCCACTTCTGAGGAATCATTTGCATCTACGCGGATCCTGTCCTGCTGGTTTGTCTGCTCTTTATTGTCTGACATAATCGTGCTTTAATTCTGTTCGTACACATACTGTGCCTGTTATTGTTTGCAGTTTATACCTGCTTTACCGGTAGATGATTAACGGTACGCAACCTGCGAAAACCTGTAATGAGTAATAACATGACCACACCACAGGTAAAACCAATTGCCGGTGCAGGAAAAATGGTGAGTGCCCAGCCTGTAACATAAGAGCCCGCCACATCGCAAAAATTGATGATGGCCATATAAGCCGTAAACTGCGAGCCCTCCACTTCATGGTCGCACATAGACATGAGCACGGGGAATGATGCCACACTGAACAACGGGTCGGCAAAATTCCACAACACCAGCCCGGCACTGGTAAGCGCATGTGTGCCCCACCACGCGGATAGGCCGTTGAGCAACAAGAGGAACACTGCCACGCCCCACATTACCCTTTGCTGTAACTTCTTTGCGCCGATACGGTCAGACACAGCACCGCCGCCAATGATTACCACGAACGTCAGCAGGCTGCCCCAGCTACCCTGCAGCACAGACACTGACTGATCTGCCCAGCCCAGCACATGGATGATATGATAAGTATAAGACCGTATGAAAATGCTGAAACAAACATACACGCCTGCTATTACGCCAAACTGCTGCAGGCTTTCTTTGCGTAGTATACCCCTGAACAGTTTCCTGAATAAATATTTCGCCGGCGGATTCTTACCTGCGGGTTTGGGTGGTGCTTGATTGCGGTGGAAGAAAGCCGGCATCAGCCGGTCGTCTTCATCCAGTTTGGTAAAAAAGGTGCACACGGTAAACACCAGCAGTGTAGCGGTTTGCAATAATACCGCCGTATGAAAACCGTACGTATGCAGCACAGCAGATAAGCCCGCTGCTCCCAGTGAAATACCTACCAGGTAACCACCGCGCATAAAAGCATTTACACGCCCACGCTCTGCCACCGGTACCACCGATATGGCGATGGCATCAACGCTTGCATCCTGCACAGACGCGAAAAGGCTATGCACAAAAAAAGCGGCTGTCATAAGCCCGATCTGCTGCTCGGGCACCGACACATACAGCAGCCCCAGCGATGCCACCGTGGCCATACATTGCGTAAGCACCACCCATTGTTTGCGGTGACCAATGACGGAATATTGATAGCGGTCGATGAGCGGACCCCAGATAAACTGTATGATCCATGGAATACCAACAATGGCAATAAAAGTACCCACGGTTTGCGGCGCTACATGTTTGCCCACGAGGTAATTGGCAATCGCCGTAAGCGCAAACCCCGATGGAATGCCCTGCATAAGGTACAGGTAAAAAAAGGTAACGTATCTTAAACGGGAATGCGTATTCAGCGCCATTGCTTTCATAAGGCAGTTGTGTTGCCCTATCTTAATCCAAATTACCTGCCGGAAAAAAATTGCGCCGTGCCAATGTGGTGTGGTTAATGAAGTATATGTAACCGGCAGTCGTTTTTTATGGCATCGCCTGTTGTGTCACTCACTTGTGCGGTTGGTTGTTTGGGGAGCTGGGGGGTGTGGTTACTCATGACAACATCTTACTTTCAGCATTAAAGTAAAAGGTGCCTTTACTTTTTTTGAAGTAACTGCTCAATTCATTTTTCGTAAGCACATTGGTGTCTAATTCCTCAACCGGAATAATAAAAATTGAAGAAGGATCAGCAGGTTGACCGCCTACACCTAAGATTATAAAAACCGGTAGGCTGTTTTTTAATGCATACTCTTTATAATTTTTGAGTTGATATTCTTTGGCCAGTTCAATAGTGTTCTGAAAATAGGCAGAACGCCATTTACATTCAACAGCAAAAGCTGTAACTACGCCATTACTTTTCAGTTCTAATACCAAATCAGGCATCATGTTAGACGCTGCATACAAGCCTGCATGATATTTATCGCTGCGCCATTCTTTGATTTTGAAATATTTGCTATTAAACCTTTCTATTACCCATTTTTCAAAAGCATCGCCTTTCTCTTTATGATCTGTAACCGCTGTATTTAAAGGTTTTGTTTCTGCATTGTTCCTGTTTGCATATGGTACAAATGAATTCGTAACACGTTTGTAGTTACGTTTTCTTTTTACATACATCAGCACGAAAAAAGTAGCTGAAGAAATAACTATCACGTAAACGAAAGCGTGAGACTGGGCTAAGTCATCTTTCTCCTGTATCTCCGTTCCAAGTTCCATCCCTGCATGTAAATTCTGGTCGGTTAATAAATCACTTTCACCAATTATTAAGTATTTATTGCCTCTCCGTTCTAGAACGATATAGGCAGGATATTCTTTGGTAGTTTGTTTATACGTTACCGATTTTGTAAAACTGCATTTGATTGCACCCGAAGAAAATTTCGTAATGCTGACAGGAGTAACAATTTGCTGGGAATATGAATTTCGAAGAAACTTTTGTTTGCTTTTTAAACACTGTTTTACATCTGCATATTTACCATAGAAATACAATGTTGGCGCATACTGTAATTTAAATGCTTCAATGTTTTTTGTGTTGTGGTTGTTATTCCATGCACTTACCAACTGCTCTATTTCAGTGATATCCTTATTATCATTTGCACGTGCACCTGAAAAGAAACACAATAAAACAATAAACGTAAAAACTCTACTCATTCAATAAGGATTACATTAAGGGGAAACTTAGTTCAATTTTATTACCTGTCAACAAGAGTCATTAGC
Source organism: Panacibacter microcysteis (assembly GCF_015831355.1). Lineage (NCBI taxonomy): Bacteria > Pseudomonadati > Bacteroidota > Chitinophagia > Chitinophagales > Chitinophagaceae > Panacibacter > Panacibacter microcysteis. The sequence continues at coordinate 297,711 of NZ_JADWYR010000002.1, read as the reverse complement.
CAGACTAATAATCGCCAAACTCTTCTATGATCATCTCTTTTGTAATAATCTTATCAAATGAAATTAGCTTTTCCACAATCTGTGTAACTGGAATTTTATCTTTTGTTTTATATGCTACGAGGTGAAGCAATGCTTCTGATGTTAACAATAAAAAACGCTTTACATCGGTTGTCCATGTTATTTCATTCACAAACTCTTTCATGTCAGATCTGAAAGCGTTGGAAACAATGATAAACCCTATCCTGGTATAACCCGCAGCCTTTAGCCGTGGACAATAGTAATTGATATACTCCCTTATTGCCCTGTCGTCTGTTCCCAACGCATAACCATTTGTATAAGCTTTCGCATCCACAATGAAGGCTATATGCTCTGCCGGATATTTAAGTATAGCGTCTGGCTCTCTGCCCATTCCCTGCCCCAATGTTTCCACGTCAAAATCTAGCTGCGCAAATGTTTCGCCAACCATTCTTTCGAACTCATGACCTTTTGCTGAACCAGATTTATCGGCAGACGCTCCCAACTCCACAAGTCTTGCAATTCTTGGAATAAGATAATCACTTAACGCAAACCCGGCTTCCAATGCCGGTGCTTCCACCAAAACAGGCTCTTCGATAACAGTCTGTTCTGCCTGCGCAGTACGCATTCGTTTGGGCTTAAGCTGTTTCGAATTTACCGTCACCGTACCTGCAAAATACCACAATGCATGCTCAATGTCCCAGTTGGTAACAGGCTGGCCGGCATGTTGGGATATAATCCTTTTAATTTCTTCATTTAACCCATAGAAAAAACGATAGTTATCGTAAGAAGTGGCATGTGACTGCCATATACCTAGCTTTTCAAAAGAAATGATGATAGAACTATACATTACCGGCCACTTTTCCGGGTTATGTATCTGCCAGAAATAAGAAAGAAAGTATGCTGACGACATTGGGTTTGCCACCAGCCTTTTGTCTGTTGCAGTTTGTTTGTATGCGCCTGCATAGTTAAAGATCAATGTCATTTTTTGCAGTGCATCTTCCAGCGAATCGGGTTCAGCCAACACTTTCTTTAACAGGTTTACCAGGTTAGGCATATCTCCTGCACTTGATCTCGTTAAAAGATTAAAGAACATCTGACCTTTGGCAGCAGTAAACCCCCAATAGTTGTGTTGCTTATTATAGCTGTCTAGATTGGTTTTAAAATCGCGTAGCTCCAATCTTCCCTGCAAAAAAGCATCAATCATCTGCCTGATCTCAATAATTGCTTTCTTACGGCTCTTGTCAATATCATCGTATGGTCTACCTTTTGTATCTACTACGCGGTTTTCCGTTTTTAAATAATCATTCCAGATATTCTTTAACTGCTGTTGCGTGTTATTGTCAATCATAAGCTGGTTCGTTTTATAAAGGGTGTGTTTGATAACTATTTCTTCAGTTGCCCAATATGGTCTTGAAATTTTCCAATGCACTTTCTATGTTTTCTACAATCTCTTCGGCCAGTTAGTATGCTTAAAGCAATTTTAATCCTATTTTATTTCACTATTTATATCAATCAGTTTGTTAACCTTATTATTAATTTTTGCCTGCATAACTATCATCAATAAACATTTGATTAATTACGTTTTACGCCCTTGCTATAACTGTCCACCAACACCCTTAAACTTCTCAACAAACGACACAAGTTTTTGGAAGACAGTCTTCTTTTTTGTCAAATACTTAGGGTTCAAAGGACTCATTTTCGGCAAAAGTGCATTGAGTTCTGTTCCGTTTTCACTGGCATATTCACGTTTTAAAGAGGTTGCTATATATCGCTTGGCAGCTTCTTCATTTAAGTTTTCTTCATTAATTAATTCTGTTGCCTCCGCTTTCTGTTTGGTTTGAGCATATGTAAAGAATGAGTCAATAACATTTGCTTTGTCTTGCAGTTTATCAAGGTCTGTCTCATTAATAAAATCGACAACCAAAGTCTCTTTTGCCCTATTGCCCACACTTGCACGTATAACCCGTCGTATTTCTTCAATCAGGGTAGCTTTATCTTTTTTCTTTTTGTTATGCTCAAAAATCAATTCAAGTATGTAATCCAGGTTTATTTCTTGCGACTTTAATAAGTCCACTTCAAACACTACATCATCCCAATCAATTGTTGATTCTTCTGATTGCTTTCCAAATTTCTCACGTCTTAGCCAGTCACGTATATCATTATAAGTAGAACGGTAATCCTGTACAGTTCTTTCTTTCAGCAATTCAATATTTTGCATTGCTGCAATGTCTTCATCTGTTACAAAGTATGTCTCTTTAAATGCTTCAACAGCTTCGGCATCGTTTATATCTATTTCTTTTAACGCCTTTAGATGGTTGAACTCATCGTAATTCTGCAGTATGTTTTCTATACGCAAGTATTCGCCAAATAGCTTGGCAAACTCTTTCTTATCTTTTTCTGTAACAATTTCATCAGGCTTCGGGAACCTCTCATTTAATTCTTTAACCACTTCAATGTAACCCCTTCTTGCTTCACCAGTAACAATATCTGTAAAGCCCTCTAAATATTCTTTGTAGCTTTTTTCAAGAACCACATTCTTGGTATTACTATCTCCAAACAGAGTAATGGCATCAATGGTTGCTTGTTCTAAATCTCTGAATGTAACAACATTGCCAAACGTTTTTGTGGCATCATAAATTCGGTTTGTTCTTGAAAAAGCTTGTATTAAACCATGATAACGCAAATTCTTGTCAACAAACAATGTATTGAGTGTTGGAGCATCAAAGCCAGTTAAGAACATTCCGACTACAATAATTAAGTCAATCTCTTTGTTCTTTACACGTTTGGCAAGGTCACGATAATAATTCTGAAACTCATTACTGTCAACACCATAACTGGTTCTGAACATTGCGTTATAGTCATTGATAGCTTTGGTTAAAAACTCTTTGGCTGTAACATCCATTGCAGAAGGCTCAAAAGTCTCGTCAACAATTTCACCAATTGCACTTTGTTCTTCGTTTGCGGCAAAAGAGAAGATTGTAGCAATCTTTAAAGGCTTGTCGCTGTTTTTTTGAAGGGTGTTTAATTCTTCATAATAACATTTGGCGGCATCAACACTGCTTACGGCAAACATGGCATTAAAGCCCTTGTTGCTTCCTTGATTTCTGTGGGTTTTTATCCTGAAATTCTGTAAAATGTATTGAGATATTTCTTTGATACGTTCTGGATGAAGTAAAGCTTTTTTGTTTTCTGCTGCACTTAATTTTTTCTCATCTATTTCAGTTTCAATACTCTTAAACTGAGGTCTAACATCATTATAATCAACTTTGAATTTCAGTACTTTTTCATCTCTAATTGCATCGGTAATTACATATGAATGCAATTCACGACCGAAAACACTTGCCGTAGTTTCAGCACCTAAAGCATTTTGAACGAATATTGGTGTTCCTGTAAATCCAAACTGATAGAACTTTTTAAACTTCTTATTTAGGTTCTTTTGTGCTTCACCAAACTGAGAACGGTGGCATTCGTCAAAGATGAAAACAACTTGCTTTTGATAAATAGCTAAATCACCCTCAGTCTTCATGAGGTTGTTTAGTTTTTGTATTGTAGTTACAATTATCTTGTTGTCGTCCTTTTCAATATTTCGTTTTAAACCCGCTGTACTTTCTGAACCATTCACACTATCAGGAGAGAATCGCTGATATTCCTTCATAGTTTGATAGTCTAAATCTTTACGGTCAACTACAAAAAATACTTTATCAATAAACTCCAATTGCGTAGCTAACCGTGCTGCTTTGAAACTTGTAAGTGTTTTACCCGAACCTGTTGTATGCCAAATATATCCGCCACTCTCAGGTTTCGACCAATTTTTAGTTTGAAAAGAACTTTCAATTTTCCACAACATTCTTTCGGTCGCTGCAATTTGATATGGTCGCATAATTAAAAGAGTATCACTTGTGTCAAAAACCGAATAGGTGAGCAACACATTTAACAATACTCTTTTTTCAAAAAATGTTGTCGTAAAATCTTTCAGGTCTTTAATGAGCGTATTGTCTGCCTTTGCCCAATTCATGGTAAAGTCAAAACTGTTTTTGTTTCGCTCAACCGTGTTGGCAAAATATCGGCTGTCTGTACCGTTTGAAATGACAAAAATCTGAATGTATTTAAATAATGAATTTTTACTGTTAAAACTTTCTTTTGAGTATCTATGAACTTGATTAAATGCTTCACGAATAGCAACTCCTCGTTTTTTTAATTCAACCTGAACTAATGGCAAACCGTTTACTAAAATGGTTACATCATAACGATTGGCATGAGTGCCTTTCTGCTCAAATTGAGAAATTACTTGTATTTTATTTCGTGTGATATTCTTTTTGTCAACCAAGTAAATGTTTTGGATATGCCCATCATCAAAAACAAAATCGTAAATATAGTTGTCATGTATTTTTCTGGTTTTCTCAACAAGGTTATCGCTTGGCTTATCCAAATATTCTTCCACAAAACGAGACCATTCTGCATCAGAAAATTCCATGTAATTAAGCGATTGCAATTGCATTCTTACATTCGCTAACATCGCTTCAAGCGTATTTAGGTTTTTTGGATATTCATAACCTTGGTTGACTAGGTCTTGAATAAATTCCTTTTCCAGTGCTGCCTCTGTTTGATAAACAGCAGGTGCTTCGTTTAAAACAGCATATTTAGTGTACTTATCTAGTACTATAAAATTGTTTGATTCTGCTATGGTTTTATACTCTGTCATTCTCTTGTAGTGTTGATTATACTTCAGTTACTACTGGTTCTTCTACTTTTGCTTTTTCTTCTTTCCAATAGTTATAGTTTGTTGTAAGGTGGTCTAATAAAAACTTAACCGTTGCTTTTTCAGGGTCTGTTGGTTCAGCTACGGTTTCATTTGATATTAAAGAATGGCTTGTAAACTGAATTACACGATTATAATATGTCTGCTTATCATCTGGCAACAACTCCGCCCATCTTGGATAACCTAAGAAACTGGCAGTTTTTTCATACAGATTTCTAAGAAGGGTAAAATGGTACTTTTTTACAGCACTATTATCAATAGCCTTTTGAATAGTTTGTTTTAGAAAAAGGTGATAAGAAAAACTCAAGTTTGAATCTCCCTTTTTAGGAATTAGGTCAAATGTATTGTCATCATTTTTACTCAAAATATTACCTTCTTTAACTCCTAATTCACTATAAAGCACGTTGTAAAATAAAGGACTGTGGGTAGTGATTATGAACTTTAAGGTAGGTGATTGACTTGATTTTATTAATTCAGCTATATTTATTGCAAGTTCTATTAGATGGTTATCATCTAATGAACTAACAGGGTCGTCTATAAAGACGTATTGCAAATCATTGAATTGGTCAGTTTCTCGTTTTCCTACCTCCGCTTCATTTAACACAATAATTGTTTGAGCTAATAAACTGTAAAAAATACTCCAGATAAAACTACTTTCTTCACCTTTAGAGATTTTAACTAACTCAGGATTCTCATCGTTTCCACGTTGAAATGAGAAACGAACTTCACTATAAGCAGGAATTATAACATCATTATCATATTTATCCTTGATTGTATATTGTTCATTAAACTTAGGTGTTAATTTCTCGTTTGTGTAACGTTGAAAATGTCTTGTGATATTAGATTCTTGCCCCTGTTCAACCAGTACCCAATTTGTATAATTGTTTGGTTGAATAATCAATTTTCTATTAGTATCGTAATCTAAGTCGTTATCCCAATAAAATAAATCTTCTGTAAATGCATTATAGTACATTATCTTGATTTTGCTTTCTTCTTCTTCATCGGCATTTTTAGGAGCAACCAACTCTTTAAAATCTCTGGATAACCGTGTTTTACCCGAGCCGTTAAAGGCATAGATTAACTGAACCTTTTTATTGTTCGCCTTAAGGGTTTGAGCTATTTGTGTTAATGTTTGTGCCATATTATAACTCTATATTATGTTTTGGAAATGTTAGCAATAAATCACGGTAATATTCGTACTGCTTTTTCCTTAACTCAATTTCTTTCGGCAAGCCTTCGCTAATAGAAGAAGTCAAAATATCGAATTTGTCAAGAATGGTAACAATACGGTCTTGTTCCTCTGGTGAAGGAACAGGTATTAAAACCTTTTCTAACCCTCTTGCATTGATGGCAGATATTTTACCCGATGAAATATGTTTTTTTATTTGGTCGTGGAATTGTTTAGTACGTGTAAAGTATGCTACGAATTTCGGGTTTAGAGAAGGGCTTCTGAAAGAAAAACAAGCATCGTGAATTACAACGCCTTCTTCACCTAACCAAGCCGTTCCTAATCCAATGTCCTCAATGGTTTCTCCTGCAGCTACAATCACAACATCGCCATTTACAGCGATTCGTAGATTTTTTCTTTCTACTAATTCTTTACTCAAAAAAGATTTGCTTTTGTTTGCCCAAGTTCCATAGTAAGTGTACATCTCCCCATAATGTATGCAGGGTACACCATCTTGTATCATATCATCCTTTACAAACCGTTTGCCTCTCTGAAACTCACCAACACTTGGATTCCCCATAGGTAAGTATTGTATTTCGTTTTCATTAAAACTGAACAATTTCTCCCGATAAAAATTATGCTGTGCTTTACGCCCTTTAAGCTCCCTTGTTAACTCTATTGCTAGTTCTTTTGTGTGCTCTTTAAACTTATCGAGAATAGCAACAATTCTCTTTTGAATTTCCAGGGATTTATTTTGGTTGTTAGGACAGGGGACAGGGACACGAATCTTTAATATCCAATCCTTCTTTAAGTGAGTCTGATCTAAGCCATTATCATATGCTAAAAGCTGCTGATTGCGATTGACAACAAAGTGTAGAAATTTTGGAAAGTACTCCTTTGGGTCTTTTACTCGGAGCAAACAAACTCGTTGATTTGCTGCAAAACGGTTATTTTCTTCAACAAAAAAAGTTTTCGCCAATGCCTTACCATTCGGTAAGTCACTCATTACCATTGCCACATCATTTTTTAAAGCAGGAGACAATACATTTTCGCTTTTTACATATCGTGCTAACTTTCCTTCCGTGGAAATAAATCTGGATGTCATTAGCGCTACATCACCATTCGGATCTACTAGCTTTTCATGAGGTTTGGCATTAATAAAATGAACCACCTCACCCAGCTCCTTCCATTCAACTTCAACACCTCCTAATATTTTATCTAAATAATTCATGCTTCAATTTCCTTTATTATTAAATCAATCTCAGTACGGAGTTTATTAATCTTTTCTACCGTTTTTAGAACCTCAGCGTTTAACACCGCAATGTCAAATTGCTCCCTGTGGTCTTTCGTTTCCACATAGGAGCTTACGGATAGGTTATAATCGTTTTCGGCAATTTTAGAATTGTCAATAGTCTTAGCCACATATTCAATATCTTCTTTGCTATCGAATATTTCCATAATTCTTTCAATGTGTTTATCAGTAAGCACATTGTTATTGGTTACTTTCTTAAAGAATTCTTCACCACTGGCATCTATAAACTGCGTTTTGTTTTCAGTTTTATGTTTTGAAAGAACAAGAATTGTAACAGCAATTGGAGTTCCATAGAATAAGTTTGGAGCAAGAGAGATAATGGTTTCAACAAAATTATTTTCTACTAAATACTTTCTGATTTTCTGTTCAGCACCGCCGCGGTAAAAGATACCAGGGAAACAAACAATGGCTGCTCTGCCTTTACTGGATAGATAACTCAAAGCGTGAAGCACAAAAGCAAAATCTGCTTTTGATTTAGGAGCTAATACACCAGCAGGTGCAAAACGGTCATCATTAATTAGCGTTGGGTCATCGTCACCAATCCATTTTATGGAGTAAGGAGGATTAGAAACAATGGCATCAAAAGGTTTCTCATCTCCATAATGTGGGTCAATGAGTGTATTGCCAAGGGCAATATTAAACTTGTCGTAATTGATGTTGTGTAAAAACATGTTCATACGAGCAAGGTTGTAAGTAGTATGATTTACTTCTTGCCCATAAAAACCTTCTTCAATAATATGGTTGTCGAAATGCTTTTTGGCTTGCAACAGCAAAGAGCCTGAACCAGCCGCAGGGTCGTAAATCTTGTTTACTTTGTCTTGCTTGTGCATTGCCAATTGTGCAATGAGTTTTGAAACATGTTGCGGTGTAAAAAACTCACCTCCCGATTTTCCTGCATTTGCTGCATAATTGGATATCAAAAACTCATAAGCATCTCCAAAAAGGTCAATTTGATTGTCTTCTATCCCGCTCCAAGCGGGACCAAAGTCAAGCTCTTCAATTCCTTTTAAGACTTTAGCCAACGTACTGTTCTTGCTTTCCACTGTATTTCCTAATCGAGTGCTTGTGGTGTCAAAGTCGGCAAACAAACCTTTAATGTCTGGTTCAGATGGATAACCATTTGCAGAACTTTCAATAGCGTCAAAAATCGCTTTTAAGTCCGTGTTTAGATTCGGGTTTGTGTTGGCTGTTTTGGCAACATTTACAAAAAGCTGACTTGGGTAAATGAAGTAGCCTTTGGTTTTGATGGCATCGTCTTTTATTTCTGGTGTTATTACATCATCTGTTAATTGCGCGTAGTTTACGCTTTCATCACCACCTTCAATATAATTGGTAAAGTTTTCGCTAATAAAGCGATAGAACAGTGTTCCCAACACAAACTGTTTAAAATCCCATCCATCTACTGAGCCACGTACATCGTTGGCTATTCTCCATATTTTTGCTTGCAATTCCTGCCTTTGTACTGTGCTTGTCATTTGTTTTCTTTTATTAAGTCTTGTGGTTTAACGAATAATACTATTTGCTCTTATGCACTTATATTTTTTTTAAATGTCTTTACGTTTTGCCTTAAAAATAAGTTTGATACTAATAATATAAATGCGCTTTGCGCAAAGCAATATAATATATGTTGCTTAATTTTAAATGATATCTAATTTTCGTAACCAAAATGGTTGAAGTCGCTGGTATAGTTGTTATACAATTAGCAGGTTCGCTAAAAAACTGAATTTTAGCATTACAGATAAGCTTATAAATATTCATAAACGTGATAATCTTTTACTAATATTCAGTAAAACACTTTAGGGGTGTATTTTATACATAAAAATTTCCAGTAAAGCTAATTCCTTCTTCAGAACAGTTGGACTGGCACTCCCGAACAGCCACACCGGTTACTGCACTCAAATTAATTGCTGATTTGTGTTGAATAGCCCACCCGCAGGCAATAAGTTGCTTGTCTATCTGGTCTGTGGCAAGTTGCTCCGGGTTTTGGTTCATTGGTTAATCTGGGAAGTCGTAACCTTAGGAGGATTACTAATTTATGCCTTTGCGCAAGTAAATAAAAAAACGTTTGCTTTCCAAGTGTGAAAAATCACATTTTTTATATCATTTAAATTTTGTATTTGCGCTAATCTAGTGTTGTTTCGAAATAAATAGATTGCAATTTTTTTGCAAGTGGAAGTAGATATACTATTTTCATATCACCTTGAACTAATTATTTATGCAACCCCAACAAATTCTAGAAAAAACAAAGAAGATTTTTGAAGCCATAAATGCTGCTCAGTCTATACAACAACTTGATAATATTTACGCACAAAACGATTTGCCGAGATTCTATCCAGCCAATAAATACCCGCGTTTACATTTCTCACTAAATGAAGATGATATTTCCGGTATTGATGAGCGTATCCTGAATGACGATGGGTCTATTGCTGAAGAAGCGAGTAAACATATACAAGACCCGTTAGCCAAAATCCTTTATGCTGTACTTTGGAAAAATGGCGACCTGCAAAAAATAAAACATGTTGCGCAGGGCATAAAAGGCAGTAATACACTGGAAGCAGTTGATGAAGCAGTGGTATTTAAACAATTTGGGAAACACCTTGCAAATAAACAGGAAGAGCCAATCATAGATCAGCATGTTCTAAGAGCCTTTTCAATATACCAGGCAACAGATGTAACGCGGGTCAACAAAATATTGAGGCAAACAAATTTTAACGACTGGAAGCTTGTGCAGGAATACAAAGAGTGTTTTAAAACGCTTAATTCTAAAAAAGAGCATATTGAAGGGTGGAGAAGCAAAGTTGACCAGTTACTGTTTTCACTAGGCAAATCAATTAAAGCTAACAGAAATGGACAACCAGCATTTTGAAATACTCGTACATCAGCAACCTACGGAAAACCATGAGCAATGGTTTGAAGCAATGGCTGATACTTTGTTGAGGAACTATGTCATTGATACAGGAATGGCTATCTACAGGTTCATGGAAATAGAATTCTATTACTATAGTAAAGAACATCCTGACGAGATTACCTATGGGTTTTCCAAAAACCACGAAAAATTACTTCCACGGCGGAAGAGATTGAAAAGAGCTCAGCACCAACCTCTAACATGGTTCTTTCACTATTCGGGCATTGATCTTGTAATTGGCAATGAACAAAACCCGGGTGGTATTTTGATTCGTTCGCTGCAGAGAATAGACGACGGAGAATTGCTAAATGGCCCGTTGATTGTGCTACTTGAAATATTAAATCAACACGTTGATATCAAGGGTGAAAAGCCCCTTCAGCTTTTATTAAAACGTCAGGATGTTTCTTTTGATGTATCAGTGAAAAGTAAAAAAAGAATTGGCGTAAATACTGGCGGTTTCCATGATATGCTTTACAATTTCAACGTTTAATAAAAATCGCAAACAGAGAAAATAAAGTGATCATTCAACCTTAGCACGTATTGCATGAAAGAAATAAAACCGCTTCAATTCTTACGCACAATAAAAACTGGCAAAGGCTTAATCAAATTGATCATTAGTTTAAGAAGCATTCGCCGTGTTAATAAGGTAAAAGATGTTAAACGTTCAGCGCTAACAAAAAAGCAAAGACAATTAATTCTTGAAAAAACGGATTGCCGTTGCCATATATGTGGGATAGAGTTGGAGTTAAAAAACTTTCATGCAGACCATGTTAAGCCTCAAATAACAGGTGGTATTCATGCAGAAAATAATTATTTACCAAGTTGTGCGTCATGCAATAACCTGAGGTGGCATTACAGCTCTGAAGAAATACAATTGATCCTAAAAATGGGCAGATGGATGAAAACAAAATTGCTGGATGAATCTGAAGAAAGTTTATTCATTGCAAATGCATTCATGAAGCATGATATGCAACTACGGAAAAAGCGAAAAACCAATAAAACTGAATAAGACTTACATATAGAACGACGCAAACTCATCACTAAAAACAAAAGCCTTTTACATGCAAAACCTGGAAACCTTTAATACAAAAGTCAATGAGTTAAATGACGAGATAAAAAGTCATTATCAAATCTACTCCACTGACAATAAAAAACCGATATACGACGGATTACGCGATATTGAAAAATACTATAATAGCAAGCTCCGAATTCTTTGGATTTTAAAAGAGGCGTATGATATAGAGAATGAAGGTGTTGGTGACTGGAGTATTGTTGGCGAACAGCCGGAAGCTTTTCTGAAAAAAGCAGGCGGTGCAAGATCTACCTGGCACCCTATTATTTATACAAGTTATTGCATGCTAAATAATTTTGAGCTTTATGATAATGTAAGTTTTATAGACGATGATCCGAGCATGGTAAATGTTTTAAATGAAATAGCATTTATAAATGTTCAAAAATTTGCAGGTAATACCACTTCAAAACATGGAGAGATTAGAGATGCTTATAATTTACACAAAGGCATTTTATTAAAGCAGATAGAAACATATGATCCGCATGTTGTTATTTGTGGTGGCACGTTGTATCATTTTGCAAGCGATCTAGGTCTTGATCAATCCTGTCATCACTACGATGAATTTGATTATTACATTACCAATCGTCTTTATATAGCAGCACACCATCCGGCTGCACCAAAAAGTCATGATGCTAAAGAAGAATACATCGACGATATTGTGAGAATAGCAAAAAAATATTTCGCTAACAACGGGCACTTACGGCTGTAACCGCCTGACGGGTGTTGCTTTTAGACGATGTGCGTGAAACAGATCGCTGCAGTCGCCATAAGAACAGAACGCACAAGTGAGTGACACAACAGGCGATGCCATGAAAATATTTGCCAGTTACATAAACGCTATAACGTGATACACGTTTTGCCGGTGTATAAACAGTTTTCGGAGACAGGTGAAAATGGCTGTTAATGCGCCGCCCAATGCTATGACAAACTTTATATACACCATTGTTTTAAAGGTCTGCAGGTTAATGCTTAGCTGATGTATGGGATCATTGATTGCCTTGATGAGTGTGGTATTTTCTATGATATCAAATACCCAGGGAACGATCTGCAGTGCAGCCAGCATAATAAAAAAGACATTTATTTTTCTACTGTTGCGGCCAACGATCAACAGCCAGAAAGCAGTACCGATGTACACTGCAGGCATAAATGCAAAATCTATATAGAGGTGTTGCTTTACAAGCGCAGTGGCATTTTGTTGTGCAACATTACTGAGTATTGTGCGCAGGCTGTCTTCATTACGCGGCAATTCCAGTTGCATAATGCTAAAGCAGGTTACACCTTTTTGCTTTACCTGCTGCTGCAGCGCATTCATCCACACACCGGTCACACATGCAATGGTAAGCAGTGCACAAAAGAGCTCAATATACCAGCTTGCTATAAACTTTTTCATGGGTTACTCTGTTTTTGCGCTTTGTAATTCGGGCATTTTGTGCTGTACGGTTTGTCGCACGCTGGTATTCTTAATGGTGGTAAGCTCGTGCTGCAGGTTGGCATTTCTTGTAAGCGGGTCTTCCAGGTTGTTGGGATCTACGGTGTAATCAATTTTAGAGATATCGCCGGCACGATCGGTCTTGTATTTTTCCCAGTCAAACGTTTTTAAAAATGCAGCGGCGGCCATGGCACCTTTCAAAAAAAGCTGCTTCTTTTCCGTATCGCCTTTTTCATCCATAAAAAAGTTTACCGAACTGTGGCCTTTTAGATTTACGCAGCAGATGCCCTGCTGAAAAGATGGGTTGCGCAATATAAAATCTTTATCATAGTATCCTCTTATTGAGGAGAGCATGGCACCCGCATATTCGGCAATGGTATCTGCTTCTGCAATGGTATCTGTGCCATCATCACTATCGAGCCTGGCACCAAATGTGGGCATGCGCGGCACAGGATAATTGGGGTTGAAAAATACATTGAGCGGGAAGTTGGAGATAGCGCCACCGTCAACAAAATTTACTGCATCGGGTATGGCATTACCATCCCAGCCGAGGTGTCTTTTCCATGCATCTTTTTTTGCTTCACTTTTTGGTTCGTGCACCTTTACATGAAACATTTTGAAGAAGCCGGGTATAGACATGCTGGCCCTCACCATATCGCCGGGATGTACACTGGCCTTGTCTTTCCAGTACAGATCCCACATGCGCGGAAACATGATCTTGTTCTTCGAGGTAATATCGCAGGTAATAATACATATCATTCTTTTATTGGCTGCAGGTGGCGTGGCATCATCTTCCCTGCCTGGCCTTACCCGCAGGTTTACAGGTCTTGAAAAATGCCGGTGAAAATGTTCCAGGTTTATAATAGGTTGTCCATTGGCATCATTATCAACTGTATGACCCGCAATAACATTGTTCAGCCAGTTGTGAAAGAACTTTCCTTCATTGAGGCCAATACCTTTGTCGAGAAAGTCTTTGAACTTCGACATGCTATATGCCAACAGTAAAAAGATAAGCACCAGCAAAAGCAAAGGCGTTAGTCCCAACCATTTCGAGGTGGAATAATCGATCAAAAAATTACCGATAAAAGAACCAACCGACAGCGTAATGAAAAGCACCATTAACCAGCGCAACAGTTTTATCAGCTTCTTTATAAAATTGCTTTTGATGATGAGGTTTTTTACCAGCCAGCGTATAAAGCGCGTATACTTTGTAACCACCACTTTACCATCTTTTATTTCATTCTGTCCGTCTACCAGCTGATCGAGTGGCAGTTTCAGCATGTGATCAAGTATCGTAATGTATTTCTTATCTGCAGCATTGCCCGCCACCGCAAGCATCATGGTATTAATAGCTCCAGCGCTGGTGCCGGCCAGGCTAAAAAAACGGATACCCATTTCTTCCATAATGTATGTATAGCCCACGAGTGCAACGCCCCATACGCCGCCGCCTTCCTGCACCAGGTCTACATACTGGTTGCCTTCATCGTCGAGCACATCACTCACGATGAGTCCGTTTGGTTTATTGTCAGCAAAGTATTGTTTCAGCTCTTCCAGCACTGTTGCTGCTCCCGAATCGTTGATGAATTGTTGTATTGGTTGTGTTGGTTGCATTATGGTGTTTGCGTGGTTCTTGTAAAGGTTATGATTCATTGCCAAAAATACAAGGTGTTTTTACGGTATTTTCCCGCTGTTTTACACTGCGTGATGGTGATGGTTACGGGCTGTAGTTTTTCATGGCATCGGTTGTTGTGTCACTCACTTGTACGGTGGGTTGTAGTGGGGACTGGAGGGAGAAGGTTTATCAGGTTTTTTAGCGGAAATTGGCAGGAGGCTTGGGGGTGTCGATTCGAAAAAGACATTTACATATATATGGGATTAATCAGTGATAAGGTAGTGTTAGTACCAAAAAAGAGCAGCCATTATTATTACACTTAATAGTTTACTACAATCGTCCCAGCCTTTTGACTATTCCCAATTGAATACTTGGAATAACAAGATCATTAGAATGTGTAACCCTTTTAACATCGCCACCATTAATGATGAAGTTGATGTCTGAGTAAATGTAAAGCCCCAAATCAACTTTAGCCTGAGGTGCAGGATCAAGAAAGAACCTGGCTCCACAATCCAAGTAACCAAAGAATTTAGAATTTATACCAGTAGCAGTTTTAAAATCATCTATCTTATCCAATAAACTCACTGTATTTACATTAGCGTAAATACTGAATCGTTTTGGCAGAACACCTAATTCCAATCCACCTTTTGCATACAACATAGTGCTGTTTATTGAATTGACTTTCTTAGTTGTATCGAAGACAAGGTTTTTTCCCGCAAAACTGAAACCTAATTTAATTGCTAATCTTTTTGCAGAGTCTTTATCATTTGAAGTACTTTGATTCGTTGACCAGAAACTATAATTGAAATTTGTGTAAATGAGAAACTTACTTGCAGTTGGTATAAATATGTCGTGAATGTTTCCTGAATCAGCATTACTGGATGCGGCAAATGATAAACCAATATTTGCTTCAACAGAAGTGGTTTTGTTTTCATAATTGTAACTGCCATAAAGTTGAAGCTGAGGTATAACTTCTCTTTTTCCGAGAACGGATGTGAGTTGAGGAAATGCACCAAAGTCAGAGGTTTTTTGAAGCTCCGATTTTAGCTTTGGTGTTATATAGGATTTAAGTTTATTATCATAAGTTTTGCTAATGTTGTTATAGTTAGTTGTATCATTTTTGAATTTTGTTGTAATTGCTTCAGTGTCTTTTGCTATTTTACCCCAAGCTTTCGATAGCGTCAATTGTAATTCCGGAAGATTGTCTTTTTCAAAATTGATAGTATCTAAATTGTTTATAGCATTCATTCTTTCAACGCCGCTTTCGATTTCGTTTAATCTTTTGTTATTTAAGTCTTTTAATTGTTCCAAGTCAGCATAAATCTCCGACATGTCTGTGGTAAACCTTGAAAAATCTGTAATAACCTGTAATGAATCTATAGGATAATGTCTTGTAAGGAAATTAGATTTTAGTATTGCTTTTTGGAGTTCCATATTTTGATTTTTAAGAGAGGAAAATTTATCATTAAAGACATTTCTCAATGCTTGATTGTTATTCTTTATTATGACAGAAAGCGCAGAGTCAGTCTGCCTTTTCACTAGCCTTATTCGTCTTAATGAATCTACGTATATCGCTAACAAGCTATCTTTTTGATCGTTATTCCTAAGAAGGCTGTCCATTTTTCTTTTCTGTTCCATGTTTTCAAAATAGTAATCATCCTCTCCTGAAATAATTGTGCTTTCGTAAGGATTGTCAAAATACCACAAATTATTATCAGCAAAAGTTAAAGCAGGAAACTTGTAAGTAGTATCAGATAGAAGTTGACTTCTAATGTAATTTTTGTTATTGCTACTTAGTAGACCAACTTGTGCATACACACTATAACTGGCCGCAATAAAAATCGAAAACAATATAATCTTTTTCATAACGTAAAAGTTTGTGCCTACTCTATATACCTTTTCGGCTAACGGATTGTGCAAAATTTAGGATATGAAGTTGATTATTAGAAAAAGCTTTTAAAAGAGGGATATAAAGGAAGTTGGATAGGGTTTTTCCTGTATTTAGATAAAGAAAAGGATAATTAGTAATTTTCCAATTGCAAATATTAAAAACCGATAGTAGCTTGGTAAAAAATAAAAAATGAGCACGAATAAAGTTTTTATCCTAATTGGATTATGCACAGCGATTACGCATTCAGTATTTTCCCAAGGTTTATGGGCACATATAGATGACTGGAAAGCACAAACTAGAGTAGCTATTTTCAGAGATATAAAGTCTAGATATTTAACATCAGCGAACGTTGACCACTATGAGTCTATTAAATTAAAGTCGAGTGACATATTACCAGTTTTAGACACCTTCGCAAAAATACCTGATGCTGATGGTCTACGCATCTATTTTTTATTTACAGATGAAAGTCATAATCTTCAGGTTGATTATCGAAATAAATTAACTCTTCTTCTGATACCAACAAAATTGATCGAAAACAAATCCATAGATATTAACGACAAGGCATTTGTGTGGTATAATGGCAAATTCAATTCCGTCAACAAACAAATAAATACTGACATAAGAAGTTGGTTGAATCGTTATAAATTAGTTATGTTGGGCTTCGAAAAAGGGTTAAAATCGGATTTTCCAATACATAGTGATTACAGAGAAGATTCATGTCTTTGGTATTCACAATATGCATTCTTTAGAAAATTTTCTAATTCAAAAAAAGATTTGGCAACCTATTTACAAGAAAGTGAAAAGGAGTTTGAAATAAATTTTGCTGCTTGGTCCTTGGAACTCGGGGAAAAAAAGTATGCTTTTAAAACTGATTTGATATTTAAAATCGACAACGGATACTCTTATACATTCGCCTATAACGAAGTTTTAGAAGATTCTTTAAATATTAGCGATTCGGAAAAAGAAAAACTTTTAGCTGCATTTGCAAACACAGGTTCACCTTGTCCGCCAGATAAATGCCCATAATAAGTTATGCCGTCGCAACTTTATTTAGTTTTTATTGCTTGCGCTTTTATATCTAGCCTTATCAGTTTTAAGATAGATAATAAGGGTCATTTAAAGTTGTTTTCAATCCTTTTGTTTTTAGATCTGGTTACTGAGTTGTTAGCAACAGATGGAAGATATAAATATATCAACCTTAAAACAAGCACACCGCTTTATAACGTTTTTATGCTTTTCGAATTTTGGATGTATGCATTGTTTTTTAATAAAATTTCCGTTAACAGAAAAATACAAATTATAATAAGACTTTTTCTTTTCGTCTTCCCTTTTATTTGGTATTACTTAGTATTTGAAGTTTATGGTGTAAGAAGTTGGAACGCTTATCTTATCGTAATTGGAAGTTTATTTACTGTTACATTTGGAGTATTTTATTGCTACGAAGTAGTATTATCTGAGAAGGAAGTCAATTTCTCGAAACAAACCGAGTTCTGGATTTCAGTTGCATTAATCGTCTTTTATGCATGTTATATGCCTTATATGGGCATGTTAAATTACCTAAACGTCTATCACAAAGAATTGGCAGTACGGTTATTGTTATTACTTAAAATTCTAAACATAATAATGTATTCAATAATTATTTACGCTTTTTTATGCCTTCTGAAGACAGCGAAGCATTAGCAGTGCTTTTTTCATCTACAGTTATATTAATTATACTCACTTCGGTAGTGGTACTCAGTCTTTTATACTCGCAGAAAAAGAAGTTTCAATTCTTGACAAAATCTGCGGAAATGCAAAAATTATATGCCGAACAACTCCTCCAATCCCAACTCGAAATACAGGAACAAACACTACAACACATCTCCAAAGAACTGCATGATAACTTAGGGCAGGTAGCAAGCCTGATTAAGATAAACCTTTACACCATTGGGTTGGATGAAAAGGACAAGGCCGCGCAAAAACTGGATGATACAAGAGAGCTTACCAAACAACTGATCACAGATTTAAAAGCCTTGTCTGTAAGCCTGGGTGCAGATCGCATTGCGCAGACTGGTTTGGCAAAAGCGCTGGAAACAGAGATTGACAGGCTAAACAAAACAGGGCAATTCAAAGCAACTTTTGAGCAGCAGGGAATACTACCAAACGTTCATAATGACACTGCAATCATTCTTTATCGTATGGCGCAGGAAGTATTGAACAATATGGTGAAGCATAGCAATGCACAGCATATCACATTTAAACTTTCTTTTATAGATAATTTGATTATATTAGCTATCAGCGATGATGGTAACGGATTTGATATTGATGAACAGATGAAGAACGGCAACGGCGCAGGTTTACATAACCTGCAAAAACGCGCAACACTCATCAATGCAACGCTTACCATGCAAAGCATCATTGGACAAGGAACGCAAGTAACCATCGAACTGCCCTATAGCTATGACCCCAATTACAACACCAAAACCGAAACTGGCCCTGGTTGATGATCATACCCTTTTCCGTAAAGGACTGATCAGCCTGATAGAAATTGTAAGCAGTGAATATTCCATTGCATTTGAAGCCGACAACGGAAAAGACCTGCAGCAAAAAATCAATACAGAAAACCAACCTGACCTGCTGCTGCTCGATATACACATGCCGGATATGGATGGCTTTGAGGTAGTGCAGTGGTTAAATACCCACTACCCGCTTGTTAAAGTGCTGATCGTTAGCATGGTGCAAAAGGAGGAAACCATTGTAAAAATGCTGCGTATGGGTGTAAAAGGCTACCTCTGCAAAGATGTAGAACCAAAAGAACTGAAAGAAGCTTTGCATTCTATTCTAAACAAGGGCTACTATTACACCGATTTTATTACGGGTAAACTTGTTCATTCACTTCAAACAAACGGCGATGATACTGCACCGAAAAACGGCGCAGTTATGAACGACCGCGAAAAGGAATTTCTGAAACTTGCCTGCAGCGAGATGACCTACAATGAAATTGCTTCCAAAATGTTTTTAAGCCCCAAAACAATTGATGGCTACAGGAATGCCTTGTTTGAAAAGCTGAACGTTAAATCGAGGGTTGGGCTTGCGTTGTACGCTGTGAGGCATGGTTATGTGGAGTTGTAGTTTTTCTGCAAAGAGTTTAAACGATGTAATATTTACAGATCGCTGCAGTTGCCATAAAAGACGGAACGCTGAAGTGAGTGACACAACAGGCGATGCCACCTGCACTGCTGCCGGCCTCATCATTATTTTACGGGCCGTCACCACCAACCAGCCGGTAAAAGAAAAGCCACTGTAATTGCTACAGCGGCTTACTCCTGAACTAACTGCTATGAAAAGATGAATGATAACGGATTACTGCTTTTCGATTTTGATGGTTTCGTACAACTGGTTGATCGTTACCTTGTATATACCTGCCTCTGTGATCTTCCATTTATTGTCAGGATTACCACCGGGAATAAATACGGCATCGGTACTGTTTATACCTTCGCCATTGGTAGCAGGCATAAAATAATCTGTACCCCAGTTACCTGTTGTAGTTGGTATTTTAAATTCTCCCGCATTGAGTGTACCTGTATACGTAAACTCGTAAACGTTACCCGGCGTGGGAACCATTGCTACCGGTGCGTCTATGTTCCAGCCTGCAGGTGTTGCATCGCCAACCATCCACAATTGCGCATACGGTGTAAATGGCACAATATGTATAAAAGGTGAGCTGCTGATGTTGAGCAGGATTTTGTAAGCACCTGCATTATCTATCTGCCATTTATTGTCAGGATTGCCACCGGGTATCAGTTGTACCTCTGTACTGGTGATGGGTGGATGATTGGTTGGGGGCATAAAGTAATCTGTACCCCAGTTGCCCGTTGTGGTAGGTATTTTGAATTCACCCGCATTCAATACTTCGTTGTATTTAAACTGGAAGGCATTGGTAGGATCTTTGCGCATCTGGTTGGGGTTATCAATATTCCAGCCGTTTGGTGTTGCATTGCCAACGATCCACAATGCAGCATAGGCGGCGCCGGTAGGTGCAGGCGTTATTTTTACCGTAATGGTATTAGACATGGCGGTGTCACCTTTGGTAGTAATGGTTGCGAGCAAGGTGAACTGCACATCGCCTTCTATGTCTACGGCCATACCCAAATTATCTACGAGTATATTATTTAATTCCCCATTCGTGAACTTCTTATTCGTTGCACCTGATGCAACACTTACGGTATCGGTTGCCTCACCATATGTAATGATGACTTTATTGCCAATAAGCGAATTGGCAAAAGCATCCCACGTAAGTGTCATTGCCTCATTGCCGGGGTTTGCTGCATCAATAACTACCGTGTCTTTTGAAGTAACAAGATTACCTGCTTCGAAAGGAAATGGTGTGGGTGCATCGAGTTCTTTTTTACAGGCTGTGAAACCTGTAACGAGCAGCAGCAGTAACAGGCAAAATTTTGAAAAGCGTGTTACCGGGATATATGTTTGTAGCTTGTACATATAAATGTTTTTACCTTTTTAATAACCGGGGTTTTGTACCAGTTGCGGTGATGTATTGAGAATGTCTCTGCCGATGGGATAAATCTTTGTGTGATCATCTGCATCGGGCTGTTTATCCCACCATGTGCCGGTATTGAATACACCCCACCTGATAAGATCTGTTCTTCTTCTGCCTTCTACAAGAAACTCCCTGCCCCATTCGTCGATCATTTCCTGGTCAGAAAGTTCACTGCCATCTGTAGTGTAAAGACTGGCAGAACCTGCCGGATAATTGCGCTGGCGTACAGCATTGAGCAATATTGAAGCACCTGCTTTATCACCTGCCCTGTATTTGCATTCCGCGAGTGAATAATAAACTTCTGCAAGTCTGATCTCAGCATAAGCAGAAGCAATCGTGTTAGGATCACCGGAAGGATAGATCGGGTATTTTGCAGGCCAGATACCAGAGTTATCATCTGCGTGGTTCATGTTGGATTCTTTGTCCTGCAGTACTTCGCCAGGTGGCAGGTCTCTGAACAAACCTACCTGGTCACGTGCGAAGATGGTATAACCGCGATTGCTTTTTACCAGTTGCGAAGGATTTTCATAATAAGGCAGGTACCCGTACAGGAACATGCCCTCACGCATACTATTGCCAAGATTCTTGTATTTCTTCAAACGATAATCATCAGCATAGCGCTGGAACTTTATAAAAGGTTTGCCGAGTGCGAAGGCGTATTCCACGCTGTCTACATCCCTGCCGGGCTGTAATGCAAAACGGGTATTCATGCCTCCAAAATCTGTGAAGCCAAAAAAGTTCTGAGCCTGGTGTGGTGCCATCCAGAAATACATATCGCCTGTGTACTGCCAGTGCGTTTGCGCCAGTGTACCGGGGAAGCCAAAGATCACTTCTGCGGAGCGGGCATTGTCGTAATCAAAAGGTTTATACCACGTGCTTTCCAGTGCATATTGGCCGTACTTGCCATCAATAATATCCTGGCAAACGGCGGCACATTCTGTGTACTTATCCTGGCCGATATAAACAGATGCATTTAGATACAAACGCATGAGTAATGCAGCTGCGCCGGCTTTTGTCCAGCGGCCAATACCGGTTTCACCAAGATCCTGCCTGGTAGGTAACCCGGGAATAGCTTCGAGCAGTTCTTTTTCTATAAAGTCAAATACTTCCTGCGGTGTAGACTGCGGAGGAGTTAACGTTTGCCCCTTTACTTCGGTAACAATCGGGATATTCCTATACAGGTCAAACGCCCGCAGGTTAAACCATGCACGATGTGTTTTTAGTTCTGCAACAAAATCGGCCTTTTCTGCATCTGTAATGCCCACTCTTGCAGGGTCAACCGCTTCAATATCCTGCAGGGAGTTTGTTGCGAGGCTTATACCCTGGTAAAGTGCCGTCCACATGCCGCTGGTGTAGCCATCCTGTGTAGTCCAGGTATGGTAATGCAGGCGCTGGTACACGCCACCATCAAACCAGTCACCTTCGCGGTTGGGTGTCATCAGTTCATCGGTTGGCAGTTCCTGCGCATAGAAGAGGCCATTGCCTTGTATGGACCAATAGCCATGTTCAAAAGAGCGCAGGAAATCGCGTATCACATCATCTTTTGTTTGTAAAAAGTTTTCTGATGTAATACGGTCGTATAAATTTTCATCCAGCTTTGTACAGGCTGAACAGAGCATGAGACCACCTATGCAGGCGGCTATACTTTTTATATTATATCTGATCATTTTCATCGTTGTTTTTGATATTAAAATCTGAATTGCACGCCCACGAGTAATTGCAACGTTGACGGATAATAATCACGTGTGCCGGTAATACCAGGCGTTAAACCGTTTACATTGATCGATTCAGGATCGCCGGTTGTAAAGTTTGTGAACGTGTAAAGATTCCTGCCGGTAAAATATAACCTGCCTGAAGTAATGTACTTAACAGGTGATTTAAAATTATAAGCCAGCGTAACGTTGTCGATCTTTACAAAATCGCCTTTCTCCAAAAAGTAATCTGACAGGCTGGAGTACGTCTCAGGATTGGTAAGTGCTGCATACTTTCCGTTGCCATAAGCACTGGATAATACGTTGGCACCACTCTGCGTAACCGGTGTACCGGTATAGAATGCGAGCGTGTTGAAAACATCATATCCAAAAGCACCGCGCAGGAAGATGGACAGATCAAAATTCTTGTAAGAGAATGTATTGCCAAGGCTTGCCGTAAACTTAGGCAACCCATTACCCACAAATTGTTTATCGTCTGCTGTTGCCAGGTTGCCCGGTATTACTTTACCATCCTGGTCGTACACCAATAACCTGCCTGTTGCATCTACACCCGCAGAACGCAGCATGTAAAAACTACCGATCCTTTGTCCTTCCTGCAGGCGTTGTGCTGTACCCGGTGAACCCGGTGCAGGCATACCCACCACATCTACATAATTCTGACCCTGGTAAACGTTGTTGGAAAACGACACAAATTCGTTGCTGTTTGTTGCGCCTGCAAAAGAGATGTCGTACCTGAAATCGCGTTTGCTGATCACAGTTCCATTTAACTGTATCTCGAAACCGGAGTTCTTCATGGTACCTACGTTTGCATACGTGGTAGGTTGTACGTTTGGCGGCACCGGTACATTGTAAGAACCCAGCAGGTCTTTGTTTCTGCGCACATAATAGTTAAGGCTACCGGTAAGTTTATTATCCAGCAACTGGAAATCCAAACCCACATTAAAGTTCTGTGCTTTCTCCCACCTTAAGTCATAATTGGTATTCTGGCTCGGTCCCCATACCTGGTAAGATGTTCCGTTGTATGTGTAATAACCAAACCCGGAATATGTATCCAGGGAAAGATAACTACCAAAATCCTGGTTACCTGTTTCACCATAATCTGCACGCAGTTTCAGTTCATTTAACCAGCTAAGTTTTGGAAAAAATTCTTCGTTGGTTATACGCCAACCGACTGATGCGGCCGGGAAATAACCCCATTTATTCTGGTAACCGAACTTGGAAGAACCTTCGCGGCGTAAACTTGCAGAGAAGTAATATTTTTTATCGTAATCATAATTCAAACGGCCATAAAAGGCTATCAGCTTCGAATCGTTTTTATACGAGCCTACGCCCCTGAAAGTAAAATCGCCGGATGAACCGTTGGTTGGCAATGGCAGGTTATAAACACCTGTACCCAAAGCATTATAGGTTAACACATCTGACGGAAAATTCTGGTTGCTGCCAGATAAACCCGAGTTGGTAAAATAATAGTAAGAATAACCGCCCAGTAGAATGAATGAATGTTTCTGCAGGCTCAAAGAGTAATTACCGATCCACTCAAAAGATTTCTGGTCGCTTTTATTGTTTGCCCTTGATGCAGAATTCCTGCCCGCATTACCATTAATAGCGCCGGTATTATAAGATGGTGTAAAACCAAAATCAAAAAAGTCCTGGTTCTGCTGACCGAGCAATACCTGCGTATAAAGGTTCTTCATCAGGTTCAAACGGAAAGATGCGCTCCAGTCTATATACTTACCTTCTGTACCACTCAGCACCGTATTCAGTTCTTCCACCGGGTTGTAAGAGCCGGAGAAACCGGTATTAATAAAGTAGTAACGCATAGGGTTTGCCGTATCCATGATCGGTAAAGTCGGGTTTAATGTAAGCGTCTGGTTAAATGCACCATAGCTGGCATTGTTCGACTTTAAAAAACGTGGTGCCGCTGTAAAAGACACCGTATATAAATTGTTGGCTGATGTATGGTTTAAGTTCAGCCTTGCACCATATTCATTTTTTGTTGAGCGCAGATCCAGTCCGTGTGAGGTGCGGTAGTCAAACGAAACAATATAGTTTGTTTTACCGTTGCCACCCGAGAACTGTACCGTATTCTTCTGGTTAAATGCATAATCTTTTGTTACTGCATCAAACCAGTCTGTATTGCCTCCATAATCAACACCGCGGCCTTTTGCTACAAATTCATCACGGGAAAGCACTTCCACGCGGTTGGTTGGCAAATCGAAACTGGCATAAGAATCGAAAAAGGCCGAAGACTGAGACGATCCTTTCTTTGTGGTAATTAAGATAACACCGTTGCTGCCGCGTGTGCCATAAATGGCAGAAGCCGCACCGCCCTTCAGTACGTCGATCGATTCAATGTCATTCTGGTTAAGGTTATCAATGTTGCCACCGGGCACGCCATTGATCACGTACAACGGGCCTAAGCCTGCATTGCGCGATGATACACCACGCAACTGGATACTGGGGCTTGAGTTCGGATCACCCGGCGCGGTGTTGGTAACACTTAAGCCGGCAACCTTTCCCTGTATAGAATTCAGTGCATTGTTTCCACCAAAGATGTTGAGGTCTTTATTGGAAAGGTGTGTAATGGCACTTGTTACTTCTTTTTTATCCAGCGTACCATAACCTACCGCAACCACGGTTACATTGGTAAGGTTAGCCGAAGAAGAAGTAAGTGTAATGGTAAGTGGCTGATCAGTGATGGCCACTTCCTTAGCATCGTAATTAAGGGCAGTAACCACCAGTGTTTTAGCAGTTACCGGCACGTTGAGCGAGAATGAACCATCCGCGCCGGATACCGTACCCAGCCTGGTGTTCTTAACCGTAACAGAAGCAGCTTCGAGCGGCGCTCCTGAAGAGTCTGTTACTTTACCTGAAACCTGCTTTGTCTGCGCCATAGTATTGGCAGCCGCAAACACAAAGCACATACATGCAATGATGCGAATAACCCGTTTTAAGATCATAGTCTGATTTTAAACTTTTAAGCATTATTTTGGTTTGAACCGTCACTTATGCGAAGTGTTGCAAGCTTTGTATTACGTGACTATCAGGGCGTCGTCATTTGGTAGAAAGCAATCTTTGTTTGGCTTCTGGTCAGCAATGGCAGTTCAAATCATAAGAAACAAAGGAAATTTATGCAGGAGAGAAAACACAGTCTCAGCGTGTCAAGATGTTATCAAATCGTATCAATTTAAAATCAACACGTTACAAATTGTATGTGAAGGTGCTCCCATAAGTTTGCATATAAAAAATCATTTGCATATATGCCGGCCGGTTTATGAATGAATATCACTTGTTGGTATGATGAGAAAGCATAATGTACCGGGCATTGGAACCCTGATGATGCTCCTGTTGCGTCGCACTCTTCAGCGGCAACAACATAACCGGGCTGCAGCGTTCCGGTGCCAACACCAAACCGTTGAAAACACACGCTGACCGGACCATTGCT
The DNA here is from genome assembly GCF_015831355.1 of Panacibacter microcysteis. Taxonomy (NCBI): domain Bacteria; kingdom Pseudomonadati; phylum Bacteroidota; class Chitinophagia; order Chitinophagales; family Chitinophagaceae; genus Panacibacter; species Panacibacter microcysteis. Next base: position 271,851 of record NZ_JADWYR010000002.1, on the reverse strand, counting down.
GCATCATGTGCTACAGTACAAGAGTGCGACGCAACAAAAGCCACATGCTTATTCAATAGCCTGGCCCAACATTATATCTCATGGCACCCAACGTGTGATGCATCGTGCACAAGCCACGGCAATAATGTGAAAACAGTTAATGCGCTACTTCGCCACCGCGTTTTAAATGTTGAATATACTCCGATGGAGAAATGCCAAACTGCCTGTGAAAGTCGCGTGAAAAATTGCTGTTTAAACTATAGCCCACCATGTTTGCCACTTCATTGATCTTATACTTTCCTTCGGCCAGTAACTCGGCAGCTTTCTTGAGACGCGAAAGGTTGATGAGCTCATTCGGCGAAAGGTTTGACACGCCTTTGATCTTGCGGTAAAAAGTACCGCGGCTCATGTTCATCATTTTAGAAATGGTATCTACATCGAGGTCTTTTTCTGTAATATGATCGTTGATGAGTTGCTGCAAGGTTTCGAGAAAATCGGTATCAGGCTTACTCAGTGCAATGCCATTGATGTGCGCCAGCGGCGAATGCGCATAAAACTCTTTGATGTTATTGCGGTTGCTGAGCAGGTTTGCGATCTGCGCGGTTACGTACTCCATTACAAAAGGCTTTTCTATATAAGCATCCGCACCGGTTTCAAGCCCCTGTATCTTAGATGTAATGGTGTTCTTTGCTGTTAACAGTATTACCGGTATATGGCTATAGCGTACATCTGTTTTAATACGCCTGCACAGTTCTATGCCGTCCATTACCGGCATCATAATATCTGTTACAACAAGATGGATATGTTCTTTTGATAATATATCGAGCGCCTCCACCCCTTCTTTTGCAGTAAATACATTGTACGTTACTGCAAATTCTTTCTTTAAAAAGCGGATGATATCGAGGTTATCTTCTACCAGCAAAATGGTAGTGGCATGTTTTTGTGCTGCAGGCTGGTCTGCCTCTGTATAAATAATATCGCTTTCAATGGTTTCAAACTCGTCGAGGTTTATTTCTTTGTCCTGGTGTACAGGTATGGATAGCAGGAACAGATTGATATCGTTGACGGGCTGCTTCAATTCCAGTTTTCCCTTGTGCAACTCTGTGAGTGATCTTGCCAAAGCCAGTCCTATGCCCGTACCTGCAAATTTCTCTGTTTGCTTAAGGCGGAAGAATGGTTCGAATATTTTTTCGCGCATGTCGTAAGGTATTACTGCGCCGTCATTCCTGAACTCCATATGGAACAGGTTGTCTTCACTGTTGAATGGGAGTAATTTGATGGAGACATGTTTTGCTGCATATTTGATGGCATTGCTGAGCAGGTTGCTGATAATTTTACGCAATGCCTCGGCATCTACATAAGCCATTAATGTAATACGTGGTATCTCCAGCCTGCAGGCAACCTGCTTCTCTTCAGCAATAGGTTTATATATCAAAAAAACCTCACGTAATAATTCATTGATATCGGTCTTTACAAAACTTAACGTGTAATTATTCGCTTCCGCCCTGCGAAAATCTAATAGCTGGCTCGTCAGGTTTATTAACCTGTCAGTGTTTTTCTCTATCATGGTCAGATGTTCCTTTAAATAACTGTCTTCAGCAAAGGATCGCAGCAATTTTTCCACGGGCAATTTAATCAATGTAAGTGGTGTTCTGATTTCATGTGTAACATTTGTAAAAAAATCGATCTTGGCATTGTACACTTCCCGCTCTTTGGCCATCTCGAGTGTTTTTATTCTGCGCTGGTTTTTTTCCCTTGTTGCCACAGCATAATTATTGATGATCACAAATAGTGTTCCTGACACAAGCGCCACATATAAGATATAGGCCCACCAGCTCGACCACCATGGCGGCAGGATATTTATTGTTAATGCCGTAATATTTTCATTCCACACATGATCGCTGTTGCTGCCCTTTACCTGGAACGTGTATGTGCCGGGCGGTAGTTTGGTATAATAAATTTTGCGGTTGCTTTCAATCATTGTCCACTCCTTCTCAAGCCCCTCCATCCTGTACATATAACTGTTTAAAGCGGGCATAATGTAGCTTAATGCAGATACAGAAAGCGTAATGTTTGATGCATCATAAGGCAATGTAATTTCTTTGGTAAACTGCGTAGCCTGTGTAAGTGGGGATTGGGTTGTATCAATCGCAAGATCCTGGTTATTGACCTGTAAACCGGTGATGTAAACAGGAGGCACAAAGCGGTTGCTTTTAAACAACACCGGGTTAAAACTGACCATGCCCTTTACTGTACCAAAATATAAATTACCATTATTGCTTTTAAAGCCTGAGTTATAATTGAACTGGTCGCTGGGTAAGCCATCTGCCATGGTATAGACCTGCTGCCTGTTGTCGGTCGTATTAAAGCCAATCAGTCCGCGGGAAGTAGATACCCACAGGGTGTTGCTGGCATCCTGGAGCATTTTAAATGTTTGGCGGCCGTTGAATACGGGATGGGTATAGCGTTTTATTTTGCCTGCTGTCGCATCATAATAACACAAACCATTCTCTGTACAAAACCACAGGCGATGACTATTGTCTTCAAACACGTTGTTGACGTAATTACTGCTCAGCGTATTAGTATCTGTTGCATCAGTCTTAAAGCTGCCCTGCCTGCCTGTTTTTTCATTGCGGTAATAGACACCGTCTCCATAAGAACAAACCCACAGTGTACCATTGTAGTCTTCGTGTATGGCCTGTGCCTGGTGATTAAAAAAAGACAGCGCAGTAAAGTCGTCCGTCGTCCTGTTGTAGCGGAACACGCCGTTCCAAGTGCCGACCAGCACTTCCTTGTTTCTTGTTTTATACAGCGATACAATAAAATTGCCGTTTAGCTGGTTGGCCGTAAACCCCTGCCTGTAATGCCGCACCACTTTTTCTGTACGCAGGTCCATCACATCAAGCCCATGTTCGTAGGTGCCGATCCATAACTCATCATCCACTGCTACAAGACCATGAATGTTATGATAGCTGATACTGCCTTTTGTTTTACCCGGCATAAATTGTTTGAACATGCCGGTTCCTGCATCCAGTTTATTCAAGCCTGCATCTTCTGTTCCAACCCATACATTGTTATACCTGTCTGCACATATTTCATGCACAAGATTGCCACTTAAACTGTTGATGCCGGGCAAAGCAAAATACTTCTGAAACTGGCTCAGTTGTTTTGAATAATAGTTTACGCCGCCAAATAAAGTACCCACCCAGGTACTGCCCTCACTGTCTTTGCAAAAGCTGGTAACTATGTTGTCGTTGATGGTATATGGATTGGCTACCTGCTTCGTTATATGCGTTGTTTTGCCGTGCGCAATGTCTGCAATGTATATACCGGTCTCCGTGCCACACCAATAGATACCGGGCGCCTGCTGCGTTATGGTATGAGTTTGTATATTGCCCTGTACTCCCGTGTTTTTGAAGATGTCTGTAAGTTCCCCTGTTGCTGGTTTAAATAAAAAAAGCTGTTTGATCGTAGCTACAAAAACAGCACTGTCGCCAACCGGGCAAATCGTTTGCAACACCAGCGGGAAAGGGGTCTTCAGCAAGTTTGCAAGATCGTAACTGATAAAGCTGTCAGTTGCCGCATCGAAACGTTTTATAACACCATTATTGTAGCAGCTCCAAACTACATCGTTTGCTGCAACGCTTACAGCTATACAGCCTGATGCATCATCATACCTGTATATACTACCTGTACCATCTTTGAACCTGTATAATGTTTGTTCATTTACCAGCCATATATTTCCGCGTTTGTCGTGGCAGATACTTTTCACTTCACCCTGCGGCAATTGCTGATAAAGCTGAAAGTTCTCGTGCAGTGCATTATACCTGTACAAACCACGGTAAGTGCCTGCCCATAGCTGTTTGCGGCTATCTTCATGCAAACCGGATATGGCATTGCTGCCAATACTATGCGGGTCTTCCGGCACATTCCGGAATACTTTAAAACGCGTGCCGTCAAAACGATTTAGACCATTGCGTGTACCAACCCACATGAAACCACGGGCATCCTGCTGCAGGCATGTAACGGTATTGCTAGACAAGCCATCACCGGCCTGGTAGCTACGGAAATAATATTGCTGCGCCTGCAATGCAAACACGGGCACGGTGAGTAATATAATAAGCAGCAATCTTCTCATACAGTTATAGTCCTAGCAACAGATTGCTGCAGGTTGTATAATGTAGCAGCAATCATAACTTGTAAAGTAAATGAAGGAACGATTCATCCGCATGGCGATGCCTTAAAATGAGACGATTTGACAACAATTTGGCACATTACGAACAGTTCATATGTATAGAGCATTTTGAGCCCGGCCGCACTGCAGGTGGCATCGCCTGTTGCGTCGCACACTTGTACTGTTGATTATAAAGCAACAGCGGTGCAGTCTTGTTGTGGTTGCAAATACCTGTGGCAGGGTACATCATAACCGGAAGAAGTACCATGTACATGATCGCTGAAGTTCATCCATGCACCAGCGTACAAGTGTGCGACGCAAGGGACGATGAGCCATGTGCCGGTGCCGGGTACAAAATCATCGTAACGGGGTGCATAGTGAATGATGAATGGTAAAAAATGAATAAGCGTGTAGCAGAAGCTTGCTCAACGGTTTATACCGTTGCTGCCGTGTTGTAATAAAAAGGCATTCATTACCCACTTTCCACATCACTACATTTTTCTAACGCCTGCGGATTGCTGTTTTGGCAAAAGAAAATGCATGATGATCCATGCAGTAATGTAAGCAACACCACATATAATAAACATTATATAATAACCGGTTTCAATATTACCCGCGGCCTTAAAGTGATCAAACAATATTCCGGCTAGTTTTGCAATCAGCAAACCGCCTAGCGCACCTGCCATACCACCCATGCCAATTACAGAGCCCACATATTTTTTAGGGAACACGTCAGACACCGTGGTGTAGATATTTGCACTCCACGCCTGGTGGCCCGCAGCGGCAATACCAATAATGATGATGGCATACCACATATTAAACGCACCAAGGTATTGTGCAAAAGCTACCGGCAAAGAGAACAATGCATATATGAACATCGACGACTTCCTGGCCCGGAAAACAGTCCATTGCTGCCTGATCAAACGCATCGGCAGCCAGCCGCCGAATATGCTGCCTGCAGATGACATTGTATAAACCAATGCAACAGGTAATGAAACAGCGGTGCCTTCCATGCCATACTGTGCTTTCAGAAAAGCCGGCAGCCAGAAAAGATAAAACCACCATACCGGGTCTGTAAGAAATTTACCCAGTATAAAAGCCCATGTCTGCCTGTACTGAAACAACTCCATCCACGAAATATTATTCTGCTCAGTTTGTGTTGTACCCGGCGCAACATCATCGCTGTGTATATGGTCAAACTCTGCTTTTGAAAGGCGCTTGTGTTTTGCCGGGATTTCGTAAAAAGCAAACCAGGCCACCAGCCATAAAAAGCCGATTGCACCGGTTAGTATAAACGCCCACCACCAACCCATAGACGCTGCAATGGCCGGCACAACCAGTGGTGCAGCAATGGCACCTACGTTAGCGCCAGAATTGAATATGCCGGTGGCAAACGCTCTTTCTTTTTTAGGGAACCACTCTGCTGTCACTTTCACCGCGGCAGGAAAATTGCCCGCCTCAGTAATGCCCAGGAAAGATCTTGCCACGCCAAAACCAAATGTGCTGTTCACAAAACCATGACAAATAGCCGCCACGCTCCATGCTGCTGTAGCAATAGCATAACCCAGTTTTGTACCCACCTTATCAATAAATCGTCCTGCGAAAAGTAAACCCAGCGCATAAGACAACTGGAAGGCTATCACAATGTTCGAATAGTCCGTTTCTGTCCAGTCAAACTGTTTTTCGAGATCACTTTTTAAAAGGCTTATTACGGCACGGTCCAGGTAATTGATGGTTGTTGCAAAAAACACCAGTGCACAGATCGTCCACCTGTATCGTCCTATGGCTTGTTGCTGCATTCGTTGTTGTTTGGTGAAAATTACAGGTTATGTTTTACTAATCTTCGCTGTTATTCGATCATTGAATTATGTACCCGGCTTTCGTTTATCTATAAAGCTTATGTTGCGTCGCACTCTTCAGCGCCGTGGTTCTCTGTTGGGCATATGCGGCCATGCATTCTGTAATCTAACAACTTCAATGCAGGCTTTACCGCAGCTTTTGAACAATTGCCAAAGCCTTTGCAGCGAGTGTAGATACCGTATCATAATCTTTGTTGGCCAACACATCTTTGCTGATCACTTTACTGCCCAGGCCCACAGCTACCACTCCTGCCTTAAACCAGGCGCCCATATTCTGCTCATCCACTTCCACACCGCCGGTTGGCATAAACATCAATGCAGGAAACAATTCTTTAACAGCACTTACAAATGAAGGCCCGAGCAAATTACCGGGAAAAAGCTTTACCAGTTTTCCGCCATATTGTTCTGCCATCATTATTTCTGTTGGTGTCATACAACCGGGTACCCAAACTACATTTGCGGCGGCTGCTGTTTCGGCCACAGCAGGTATTACCCCAGGGCAAATTATAAAGTCAGTATGCGCATCTATAAACATCTTTGCCTGCTGCGCATTTTTTATAGTGCCTACGCTTAGTAATAAGCCGGGCCAGCGCTCTTCTCTTAATTGCACAAGCTTGCTAAAATTCTCCGGCGCTTTCTCTCCCCTGTTTGTAAATTCCACTATTCGTATACCCACTTTATACAAAGCATCAATCACACCGGTACATACTGCTATATCATCATGATAGAACAGCGGAACAACCCCCTGTTCTTTTACGGTATTTAAAATTTTTTCCAGGTTAATCATATTGTATCCTGTTAATGACTGCGTCAATAGTTTGTTTGGTAGCGTCTCCCTTTTCCAGCATTTTACCGGTAGCAGCAGCGGCTGCAAAGTTTATCGTTTCCTGCGGGTTGCTGCCGGTACAATTGCCATAAATAAGGCCTGCCATAAAGCAGTCTCCGCTGCCAACTTTATCCACCACGTGAGCGATGTTATAAGCAGCCGACTTGTATTGGTTATACTGATCGTTTAACGTTGCATAATAATGAATGCCCGCTCCTGCATCGAAGCGGAACGTGTTGGCAACAGCTGCACAACCCGGAAACAACCGCATAATGGCAGCTGAAGTGATGGTTGCATGTTCTAAATAAGCCTCTTTACTTTTATCGCTGATCAACGCTTCATCGAGCTTTGTGCCCAGCAAACTGTTTGCACTCCAGATATTACCCATAACAAGGTTGCAATACTGCACGAGCTGCGGCATTACCTCTGTTGGCTGTATACCATATTGCCAAAGCTTTGCACGGTAATTAAGATCTACCGAAACAGTAATATTCATTCCTGCTGCCACTTCCAGCGCTTCTTTGCATACAGCAGCAACATCAGCATTAAGCGCAGGACTTATTGCGCTAAAATGAAACCATGAAACATCCTTCAGTAATTCATGCCAGTTAATGGTGCCTGGCTGTAACTCGCTGAAGGAAGAATTTGCACGATCGTAAATAACACCTGCATTTTTAAGATCTGTACCCTGTGGCAGCAAATAAACGCCAACGCGCCTGCCACTATAGATAAATGGCGATGTGTCTATACCCTGCTGTTGCAGGTGCTGTATCATTTCTTCTGTAAGATAATTGCGGGGCGCAGCGCTGCAATACTGCACAGGAATGTTCCACCTGGCCAGTGCATTGGCTACATTGAGTTCTGCACCACCCATATAAACGGGCATAGCTGCATCATTGATCCATACACCCTGCAGTGCAGGCGACATACGCAGTAATATTTCACCAAAACAAAAAACCTTTTTCATATATAATAACTGTAGCCATATTTGCAGACTGCCATACAAGCTGCTGCATATGTATATACTGACACACCCGGAACTGCTGCATAATGTTTTGCAGTACAAGAGTGCGACGCAACAGAAGCTTCATGCTTATTCCATTGCCTGGCCCAATATACTTTCAGCACCGATTAAAGGTAACGGCTTATGAAATATGAAACGACTAAAAAATTGACTTAACGCAGGCGTTATCTTGCATAAATGATGAGTGCAAGTCCGGCGATATAGAGTAGCAACATCATATTGAGCAGCATAGCCGTGCCTTTTGGTGCATGCCTGAATTCTTTCCATATGTAAATGCCCCATATGGCTGCAACTACGGTTGCGCCCTGGCCAAGGCCATAAGATATAGCTGCACCTGCTTTGCCTGCAGCAATGATGCTAAACGACATTCCTATACACCATACAATACCGCCAAGCACGCCGGTAAAATGATTCCTGGAACTGCCTTTGAAGTAATCTTTATATGAAACAGGTGTGCCTGTAAATGGCCTGTACATAATGTAAGTATTGAATATAAAATTGCTGGCCAGTATACCAATGGCAAACAAAACCATTGCGGTATAAGGACTCAGCTTTCCCGGCTCGGGCACCGCAAAATCAGGGAACATTGCTTTGGCAACAAAGCGGTAGAAGAAACCCATTAGCAAACCGGCAATAACAGAAAGGGCAAGCCCTTTTATAGAAGTGGCTTTATTACCTGCAGACATTTTACGGTATGCAGCGGCATTTAAAACAATGGCTGCCGCTACCAGCGCTACACCGCTAAAAAGCAATACCGGATTGCCTTGTGGCTGATCTATATAGTTAATAACCACGCCCAGCACCAGCGCAATGCCAATACCAACAGGAAATGCAACAGACATACCGGCGATGGCTATTGCAGCCACCAACAGTATATTGGCAGCGTTGAATACGACACCACCGATAAAGGCAGAGAACAGGTTTGCATTATCGGCCTGTTGCAGGTCTGCTATAAAACTTCGGCCGGCAGTGCCTGTACTGCCTATGGTAAACGCAAACAATAAAGTGAGTAGTAAGATGCCAATCACATAGTCCCAGTAGAACAATTCAAAACGCCATGTGCCTGCCGCAAGTTTTTGTGTGTTGGCCCATGAGCCCCAGCAAAGCATGGTGATAACGCAGAACAATACTGCCGCAGCATAGTGTTGGAGTATAAACATGAAGCAATCGTTTAGTTGTATTATTAAGCTTTATAAAGTAAAGCATTTGCGCAACAATAAACGAAGGCTTTGTTATCAATCTATAAATTTTTTCCAGCACTGCAGCCAGTCTATCATTCTGCTGGTATAACCGTACTCATTGTCGAACCAGGCTATAAGCTTTACCTGTTTTTGTATTACGGAAGTTAGTGTATTATCGATAACGCAGGAGTGTGTATCGCCTTTAATATCTGCAGAAACCAACTGGTCTGTGCTGTAGGCAAGAATGCCTTTATACTCGGTATTGGCGGCTGTTTCAAACAAGAGGTTGATCTCGTGCCTGGTGGCCGGCGCTTTTAATTGTACAGTAAAATCGGCCATTGCGCCGTTGGTTACAGGCACCCTTGTAGATACGGCAGCAATGCGGTTTGCCAGTGGCGGCAACAATCTTTCGAGCGATTGTGACAGATCTATTTCAACCGGTATAATGGATTCTGCTGCTGCACGGCCTCTTCTGAATTGCTTGTGCCATGTATCTACCAGTTGCTGCCGCGATGTATATGAATGCAGGATGTTGATCTGCGCAGACTCAATACCGATGGAGTTGAGGATATACAAAATATGTGTGGCGCAGTTGGTCATACAACCACCGGGCGATAATACATCCACTGCTTCATTCAACTGGTGATGATTAAAGCCGTAGATCATTAGTGGTATGTCAGCAGAGCCGGTAGTTGAAAGCAATACTTTTTTTGCGCCTGCTTCCAGGTGCGCCGCGGCACCGGCTTTGGTGGTAAACTTGCCCGAACACTCCAGTACAATATCTATATCCAATTGCTTCCAGGATATTTTTGACGGATGATCCTGCTGCAAAACACTGATCGTTTTATTGCCCGTACAAATACTGCCATGCTCAAGTGTAATATCTGCGTGGAACTTACCAAACAAAGAGTCGTACTTCAGCAGGTACACGAGGTTGTCGGTATCCATCACATCATTCACTGCCACCAATGTAAAAGAAGGATCATTCACCAGCCTGCGAAACAATAGTCTCCCGATTCGCCCCATTCCGTTTATTGCGATGCGCATAGTAAGAATTTGTGGTACAACCACCAAAAAGGTAGCTTTAAAATAGGCCGCAAATATCCGAAAGAATACATTAATAAATAACAGCACGGTTTGTTAAGTAGTGGCGTATTGCATGCCATCCGCTAAAGGTTGTAGCAGAAATGATGTACCCGGCTGTACTGCAGGTGGCATCGCCTGTTGCGTCGCACACTTGTACATTATATCATGATGCAGCACGGTGCAGCAGCGTGCTATATATTATACATCTTGCCCGGCGGGCTTTACCTGGTTATTTTGCCGGCGCAATTTTTTCGTAATCTTCGGGGTAATCTACATCCTTTAATATGGCAGGCGTTTGCATGGGAATTGCATAAACATGTTGCCGGTTAACCTGTACAATTGCTTTGCATCCTTCCATTTCATCATGTTGCAGTATCGCCTTTTTATAATATGCAGAAAAAATAACCGGGTTTCCTTTTGCCCCGTTGTAGACAGGTATACAAATACACTGTTTATCTTTTTGATAGATTTCTTCAAAACGTTGCAGCATAAAAACGTATTCGCCGGTGCTTACAGCATACATATCACTTAAGCAGATCATGTAAGCTTTGCCACCTGCATGCATTACTCCTTTCTGAATACTGGTTGTCATCCCCTTTTCGAAATCACCATTGTACACGGTTGTAACGGGCAGGTGCTTTATAACGGCCGTTACTGCTGCGGCTTCATAACCTGTAACAACAATCGTTTCTCCTGCTGCCGCATGTATGATATTGTTGATAGTTGTTTCTATGATTGTACTGCCATCAAAGGGCAGCAACAATTTATTTTGCCTGCCCATTCTTGTAGATAAACCTGCAGCCAGCACGATAATACTGATCATACCAAAAGATTGTTTGCTAAATTTAAACGAAAAGCTTTCCATGCCTGATAACATTTGCAGGAAATATCTTTTATACATTTGCTTATGACCGTTGAAGTATTGGCGTTTGGCATTGTAAAAGAGATTTTTGGAAAATCAGTTATCAGCATTGAGATGCCCGGTACTACTGTAGCAGCGCTAAAACAAGCGCTGGAAGCCAGCTTTCCAAAAATGAAACAAATAGCTTCTTACATGGTCGCGGTGAATAATGAATACGCGAAAGATGAAGTTATACTCGCCGGCAAAGATGAAATTGCTGTTATTCCACCTGTAAGTGGCGGGTAAAAAAACCACGCATCAATGATTGCAGAAATAACTATACAGGCTACGCCTTTAGATATACAGTATTGCATAAACGCCGTGATGCTGCCTGAATGCGGCGGTATTGATGTGTTTATTGGCACCGTACGCAATGCCACCAAAGGCAAAAAAGTGGTACGTCTTGAATTTGAGGCATACGAAAAAATGGCACTGAGCGAAATGCAAAAGATAGCCGATGAAGCCATTGGCAAATGGCCCATACAAAAGCTTGTTATTCAGCATCGTACGGGCGTTTTGCAGATTGGCGAAGTACCTGTTGTAATAGCGGTGGCAGCCGCACACAGGGCCGCTGCTTTTGATGCCTGCCGTTTTATTATCGATACCCTTAAACAAACGGTACCAATCTGGAAAAAAGAAGTTTTTGAAGATGGGGAAGTTTGGGTAGCGGCACATCCGTAGTTTTAACTCCACGATGGTAGTTCCGTCAATGCCTGTGCATGCCCGTTTTTCAGTTGAAAGCCGAATGAGACTGTCCCGTTGGTAATGACGATGATTTCTGCCTGTAATGTAATGTTATACCTCAATGATTGCTGCAGTACTGTTTCAGACAGCAGCACATCCTGTTCTTTACATTCAATAATGATCCATGGTACATGTTTGTTGTAAATAACAATATCGCACCGTTTTCTCAACTCTCCCAGTCTGATTTCTTTTTCTACTGCAATAATGCTGGCAGGATATTTTTTTACCTGCAGCAGGAACTGGATGAAGTTCTGGCGCACCCATTCCTCAGGTGTAAATCGCACCCATTTCTTGCGCACTTCATCAAAGATGACCTGCTTACCTTTCTCTTCCTTTACCCGGAAATTAAAAAAAGGATAACTTACCTGCAGCATGCGCAAATGTAACGGACGAAAGGCATTTTGTATATTTACAGAATTTTTATTTGCGTATTTGCAGATCAAATAATAACAATGACGCCTTACAAAATGATGTTACCGGTGCTGTATAAAGTGCAAAGCAGCTAATGAACGCACCTGCATACATTGCGCATTTTTACACCTTAGCTAAAATAGCCACGCTACTGTTTACAGCATAAAAAGAAAAGGTATGAAGACAAAAGAAGAAATAATCACCAACTGGCTGCCCAGGTATACCGGCGAATCGCTGAAGAATTTTGGAGAGTACATATTGCTGACCAATTTCAGCAATTATGTTGACATGTTTGCGCAATGGCACAATGTAAAAGTTGTAGGGAAAGACAGGCCATTTCAATGCGCCACAGCCGACGGTATAACGATCATTAATTTCGGAATGGGCAGCCCTGGTGCAGCAACAGTAATGGATCTGTTACAGGCGATAGAACCACAGGCTGTGTTGTTCCTGGGTAAATGCGGCGGACTAAAAAAAAGAAATAAAATCGGCGATCTCATTTTACCGATCGCGGCCATAAGAGGCGAAGGAACATCCAATGATTACTTCCCGCCCGAAGTGCCCGCCATGCCTGCATTTGCTTTGCAGAAAGCAATTTCCACAACCATCAGGGATTATGGCGTAGACTACTGGACAGGCACCGTTTATACAACCAACAGGCGGGTTTGGGAACACGATGAAGTGTTTAAAACCTATCTTCAGAAAATAAGAGCTTATGCCATTGATATGGAAACCGCCACCATTTTTACGGTGGGCTTTTACAACAAAATTCCGACAGGTGCGCTGTTGCTTGTCAGCGACCAGCCAATGATTCCGGAAGGGGTAAAAACGGAAAAAAGCGACAAGAATGTAACGTCTCAGTTTGTAGAAAAACACCTGAAAATCGGGATTGACTCTTTAAAACAACTTATCAATAACGGGCTTACTGTAAGACACCTGAGATTTTAACTACGAGAATGAGTAACCTGCTAACCATAGAAAACCTGTCGGTAGATTTTATTACAGGCGAAACAGTAACACATGCATTGCAACATGTTTCACTTTCTGTTGACAAGGGAGAGATCGTAGCAGTAGTGGGAGAATCGGGTTCCGGCAAATCCGTTACGGCCCTCAGCATCTTGCAATTACTGCCGTCACCCGCAGTGTATACTTCAGGGAAGATTATTTTTGGTGAAGGGAAGAATAACCTGCTTACTGCAAACCAACATGAGTTAACGCAGGTAAGAGGCAATAAGATAGCCATGATTTTCCAGGAGCCAATGACATCGCTAAATCCTGTAAAAACCTGCGGGGAACAGGTGGCAGAGGTGTTGAGACATCATAAAAAAATGAACTATAACGCAGCCCATGCAAAAGTGCTGCAGTTATTTACAGATGTTAAACTGCCTGAACCTGCCATAATTTTTAATAAGTATCCGCATGAAATAAGTGGTGGGCAGAAACAGCGTGTAATGATTGCCATGGCAATCAGTTGTGACCCGGAGTTACTCATTTGTGATGAGCCCACTACAGCGCTTGATGTAAGGGTGCAGCAGAATATCCTGGTGCTGATAAAAGAGTTGCAACGCCAGAGAAACATGGGCGTAGTTTTTATCAGTCACGACCTTGGCGTGGTACACGAGATTGCAGACCGTATTATAGTTATGTACAAAGGTGCAGTGGTGGAAGGTGGCTATACCAAAAATATATTGCAACATCCTGCACATCCTTACACGAAGGCTCTCCTTGCCTGCAGACCCATCTTGCACACAAAGGGCGAAAAATTACCAACGGTGGATGATTTTTTAAATCCACTATCATCACCGCAGGGCGTGGTAAAAGAACATGTTATTTTACCTGTGCCAGATGTAACTGTTGCGGTGCCGCAACGGTTGGTCAGCATACAAAACGTTTCAGTACTTTACCCGGCACAAAAAAACTTTTTTGGGAGGGTTACAGCATATAACAAGGCGGTTAATAATGTGCGTTTTGATATTTACAAAGGTGAAACGCTGGGCCTGGTGGGCGAATCAGGCTGTGGGAAAACAACACTTGGCAGGGCTTTATTGGGCTTAATACCTGTTGACGGGGGGAACATATTTTTTGAAGAAAAAGACATCACCGCTTATAACGCAACCGAATTAAAAGCATGGCGAAAACAGGTACAGATCATTTTCCAGGACCCTTATTCATCTTTGAACCCAAGGAAAAAAATCGGGGAGGCCATTGCAGAACCTTTGCTGGTACATAACATTGAAAAGGATGCCCGAAAAAGAAAAGAACGCGTAATAGAGCTGCTGGAGAAAGTGAATTTAAGTGCGGCCCATTATAACAGGTACCCGCATGAATTTAGCGGTGGTCAGCGGCAGCGTATCGTTATTGCAAGGGCGCTGGCCCTGGAGCCTTCTTTTTTGGTATGCGATGAAAGTGTTGCAGCACTGGATGTAAGTGTTCAGGCACAGGTGCTAAACCTGCTAAATGAATTAAAAGCGACGTTTGGCTTTACAGCATTATTCATATCTCATGATCTTTCAGTCGTGCAATATATCAGCGACAGGATAATGGTAATGCGTAAAGGGATTATCGAAGAAACGGGTGAGGCCGAATCTCTTTTTAAACATCCGCAAACGCTTTATACCAGGCAATTGATAGAAGCTATACCGGGAAAAGAACTATAAAAACAAAGTCCGCTCTATGGCGGACATTTATATAGTTATATTGAACCTGTTGGCTTTTACGGGTAATAAGCTTCGCACAGTTGCTTTATGTACCGAACGTACAAGTGAGTGACACAACAGGCGATGCCCAATGATATGCTGCCGGCTTCATAAATTACATCAGCAATTGCTTATTTTTAATTTCTACCCCCTCAAAAAACCGGTAAAATTCCTTTTTGGATGCAAGGTCTTTTAAAGCCATCAGGTGTTTATCGTGATGCATGTCTGTACCCAATAATTCTACCATATTTTGCTTTACCAGCTTTTCGGCAATAGCTTTTACGGGCTTGCCATAATAGCCGAGCAGTGAGAGCAGGTTTACCTGCAATATGCAGCCAAGATCAAGGTAATGCGCGTATTTTTCAAAGTCTTTGTGATAATATGAATAACGCTCAGGGTGCGCCAGTACTGGCTGTAAACCTTTGAGCCGTAGCTGGAAAATTACCTGCTCAATATTTGCGGATGGTGCCACGAAAGACATTTCGATAAGAATAAGGTTTTGCCCGAAAGTGAGCAACTGCTTATTATCTGTGATAAGCTTTTCCATGTCTATATCAACCATGTATTCAGCAGCGGCTTCGAGTTGTATGTCGATGTTGCGCTTGCTTAGTTCGGCCCGTACAAGCTCTAGTTTAGGTAGAATTGTTTCGGGAGAATTGGGGTAAATATCTGAAATGATATGTGGCGTGCAAATGAGTTTGCGATAGCCGAGATTGTATAGCTCCGAGATAAATAAAACCGATTCTTCGAGCGTTTGCAGGCCATCATCTATGCCCGGCAGTAAATGAGAATGCATGTCGGCGCCGATAAACGAAAGATCAGCTGTGGCCGATGCCGAAGATTTTTTAAAGAAAGAAAACATAGTGCAAATATAAACAGATGTTTATACTGATTTGGCAACAGTTACCTGCGGCAGGGCTTTAGTATCGTACAACTGGTATACAGAATTGTTGCTGATGTATTCGGGAACGATGAATTTCATTTGCTTTACCACCTCTTCATCCCGGCATTCGTTTGCAAGATCGATGAGCTTTGTTATTTCATCCATCACGCTGTCGTTGTTCTTTTGCACTTTCGCTTTCAGGATCTTTTTGTGATGTGTTGGAATGACTTCTTCCTGGTCGTTCAGCAATTCTTCATATAATTTTTCACCGGGTCTCAGGCCTGTAAATTCTATTTTGATCTGCTTATCAGGCTCGTAACCTGCCAGTTTTATCATCTTTTGTGCAAGGCTGAGTATTTTAACCGGTTCACCCATATCAAACAGGAATATTTCGCCGCCGTTGCCCATTGTCATTGCCTCTAATACAAGCGAGCAGGCCTCGGGTATCGTCATAAAATAACGGATGATGTCCGGGTGTGTAACAGTTACCGGGCCACCTTTGGTAATCTGGTCTTTGAACCTTGGTATTACAGAGCCATTAGATGCCAGCACGTTTCCAAACCTGGTGGTAATAAACTTGGTTTTACCCAGCATAGAATCTATCCTGTAAACCAGCGGATCTATGAGCTGGAAATCTTTACCGGTATGGTGCAGCGAGTGGCAATACATTTCTGCAATGCGTTTTGATGCGCCCATTATGTTTGTTGGGTTGATCGCTTTATCGGTAGAAATGAACAGGAATTTTTCTACCCCATAAAATTCAGAAAGGTCTGCGAGCACTTTTGTACCGAGTACATTATTACGTATAGCCTCAGAAGGATGGCTTTCCATTACAGGTACATGCTTATAGGCAGCCGCATGAAATACGATTTCCGGCCGGTGTGTACTGAAAAGCTGGTCCATAGCCGGCGAATCTTTTACATCTCCGAGAAAACACACCAGTGAAGAACCGAGATTGTATTTTTCCTGCAGTTCGTAATCCAGGTCGTGCAAGCCGGTTTCTACCTGGTCGCACAAAATGAGTGATGCTGGTCTCATTGCTGCAACCTGCCTGGCAAGTTCACTGCCGATAGAACCTGCGGCACCAGTGATAAGCACCGTTTTATCTGACATAAAACGGAATACATTATCATTTGACAATTCAATAGCTGGTCTGCCCAGCAGTTCTTCTATCTGCACATCACTTATCTGGTTAAAACTTAAGTGACCGTCTACCCAACGATCTACAGCAGGAATATTCATCAGCTTTACGTTTGCGGCCAGGCAAACTTCTGCAATACTGTTTTTGGTTTGTGCAGTAATATCTGGCTTAGAGAAAAAAAGATATTTTACGCGCAGTGGCTTCAACAGTTCGGGTAGCTGTTCCGGTGTGTAGATGCGGATGCCATCGATCGTTTTACCGGTTAGCATTTCATTTTCGTCAATAAAGGCAACAACCCTGAACTGGCGGTCTGAAATACCAACGATAGTCTTTTGCATCAGCGAACCTTTTGGCTCTGCCCCGTAGATAATTACGTTGGCAGCGTTTACATTCAGGTCATCATCCTGGTATAACGTTTTTACCATAATGCGGTAACCACATATAACAAAAGATGCACAGAAAAAATAGCCAAACAACACTGAATTGGGAATATACAAATCAGCAGCGGCAATAGTAAGTATACCGTTTGCCAGCAGCAGTAGCAGAAAAGACAGGAAAACCGCGCTTAATGCCCTTACTGTTTCCTGCATTTCAGAATACCTGATAATGCCTTCGTATGTTTTAAAAACAAAAAAACTGACAGATGCAGAAATAATTACCGTAGATGCACCTTCCAGCACATTTGCGTAATCAAAAGACAGGATCTTGAAATCTGTTAAAAGGTAATTTGCGTAGATATAAGACGTAATACAGATCGTGAGATCAAGAAGAAAAATAACCCATTTGGGTGTGATTCGGTTTTTCAGAAGAAATTTTCTAAATTCTTTCAAGGCACATTTTTTTAATTGTGACCCGAACTCGTGGCTTTTTTAGGATAACGTTTCGGCTATATGTTATTTAAACACTGATATTAACGTGTTAAAGATAATAATAAAATATGCCCGCAAATTCCTTTTAGAAGCATATAAGCCGTTTAATTGTATTTTAACCGGCATGATCTCTTCAATATAGTAACGCTCCGGGTCGCTTTGCCCGGCAAGCAATTCGTTCTCATGCCTGAATTTTATAGATGCATAATCAGTAATCCCCGGCTTCACAGCAAGTACCTTTCGCTGCTCAGGCGTGTACATGTCAACATATTTTCTAAGCTCTGGTCTCGGCCCCACAATACTCATGTCATTCAGCAATACATTGAACAACTGCGGCAGCTCATCCAGCTTGTATTTACGCAGGTAATAACCTGCCGGTGTAATCCTGCTGTCCCGGTTACCAATGGTTATAGCACTGCGGTTCTGCGTGTTGATGTACATTGTTCGAAACTTGTACAATGTAAAATCTGAGTTGTTTTTACCAACCCTTTTTTGTTTGAAAATGACCGGGCCTTTTGAGGAGATTTTAATTACGAGAAAGATGCAAAATAAGACGGGAGAGAGTAAAACGAGGAGAATGAAGGAGATAAGTACATCAAAAAAACGTATGAGCATAGCATGGTAAAGTTATGATGTTGCCGGCTGCAGTAAAGGTGGCATCGCCTGTTGTGTCACTCACTTGTACTGTATATCTTTTTGCAACAACGATACTGCATATGCAAAATCGGTTGTACACAGTATTTATTAATGCAATAAGTTTTTGCCGGAAACACGAAGGTATTCAAACAACGTCTAAACAGGAAGAACTGCTGTTACACTTTCTGCTACAGCTTTAACTACTGTTTCACAAAGTTCATCGGTTAGTTGTGGGTATACAGGTAAAGATATTTCGTTACAGTAAAGCTCATAGGCCACAGGAAAATCTTCGATGTTGTAGCCGCGTTCTTTAAAAACCGAAAGCATGGGTAATGGCTTAAAATGTACGTTTACCGCAACTTCATGTGCTGCTATTTTTTCTATGATAGCGTTGCGTTCTTTCTCTCCTGCTCCCTTTATGCGTAAAGGGTACAGGTGCCAGGAACCGCTGCAGCCTGCTTTCTCAAATGGCGGGCATATGGCCCATGCAAAATTTTTAAACGCCCGGGTATAATAATCAAATACCCGTTTTCTTTCTGCCAGAAGCGCAGACTTATATTTTCTGAACTGTGCCAGTCCGATGGCAGCAAGCACATCAGGCATATTCATTTTAAAACCGGGATATACAATATCGTATTCCCAGCCGCCAGCAGACGATTTGGTAAACGCATCTTTTGTTTGCCCGTTCAGGCTCCACAGCCTTAGTGTTTTATACACAGCTTCATTGTTAAACGGGGCTGGCATATTGAGCACTATTACACCGCCTTCTGCAGACGTAACATTCTTTACTGCATGCAGCGAAAAAACAGTTATATCGGCACACCTGCCCAAGGGCCGGCCGTTATATACGGTGCCTATTGCATGCGCCGCATCAGACATCACCAGTATGCGGCCAAGTTTTTCCTGCTGCTCTCCTGCCGGTTTAAAAATTGCTCTTATACCTGCATCATTTACAATAGCATTGATGGCATCATAATCGCACGGCCAGCCGCCAAAATCAACGGCCACGATCGCTTTTGTTTTTGCGGTAATGGCTGCCTTTATTTTTTGTGTATTGATGTTGAAATCGCTGCCTGCATCTACCATTACAGGTTTTGCGCCAATATGCATGGCCGCCAGTGCGGTGGCGCAATAAGTGTAAGCTGGTACAATAACTTCATCTCCCCTTGTTACGCCATACCAATGCAGCACGAGCATCATGGCAGAGGTTGCAGAGTTTACCGCAAGCGCTTTTTGCACATTACAAAATGCCGCAATTTCATCTTCCAGCATTTTTGTTTTAGGGCCGGTGGTAATCCAGCCACTTTGTAGGGTGTGTGTTACTTCGCTGATAATATCTTCATCTATATATGGCGGAGAAAAAGGGATCATTGGTATTCGGTTATTAATCTGTTGTTTTAAATATCATACTTAATTGATCGCATTACATCATGCTTTCATCTTTGCTTCGGTCTTCGCGTTTGCTTCATAGCATTGTTGCAGTACAAGAGTGCGACGCAACAGGTGTTCAATAGCAGTACAATTGCCGGGCTCAACATAGAATTTATGCTTCGCTAACCTGCTGCAAGAGCTTGCGCCATTTTTGCAAAACGGGTGCTTCATCAAAACGATCTGTAAAGCTGTAAGCATTGCGGATGATGCTTTGCGCAAGCGGGCCATCACTGATCAGCAGGTGGATCTTTTTAAACATGGCATCATCATCATCATCATTTACCAACAAACCGTTTACACCATCCTGTATCAAACGCGGAATGCCGCCAACATTTACGGAAACAACGGGCAGGCCAAAACGCATAAACTCAGTTAAGGACACCGGTGTATTGTCAATTTTATTGGTACAGATATAAATATCGCACTCATCAGCAAGCTGTTGCTTTTGCTGCATACTAATGTAACCCGGGAAGTGGATATGATTTTGCAGTTGATAAGAAGCTGCGAGTTGTTTTGCTGCATTGGTAAGCGGGCCATCTTTACCGGCCATCACCATTTTAAATTCAGGATATTTTTCAGCCATTCTCCTGGCCACACGTATAGCCATTAAGGGATTGTAGATATCTGAAAAAGCCCGCATCCATAAAAGCCTTGGCCTTATTTCCTGCTTGTGGCGAAAGCTGTATTCGTGATAGTCTACCGGGTTCTCTACCACTGCAATCTTATACCCCTTGCCCATAAACAAATCAGCCATGTATGATGATGGTGCGTACGCGACATCGGCACGCTTTACTGCTTTAAAAAATCTCTGCGCACCGGCTTCTACCCTTGCCGGGATAGAACCACCATGCACACCCAATACCAGTTTTTTGCCGAGGCGCTTTAGCAGCCTTGCCGCAATTTCCTGCCATATAAATGCCGGCCATGTACCAAACAAAGGCACCACCGCAATATCGTATTCAGTTCTTTTGCCCACGATCAGTTTAACTGTGTCTGTAAAGCGTTTGAGCCTGCCACTGCCCGATGAACCCCTGATGACCGCCATGCCATTTTTTTCAAACATTTCGGCCAGCCTGTCTTCGGCAGTACGTATGTTGCTTTTGGCTGCGCTATGGTCTACAAACATCCCCAGTATGAGTATGGCTTTTTCTTTACGCATCCTGCAATGTTTTGCACATCTCGAGCACTTTTTCTGTTTGTAATGATGTAAGCCAGCCCATTTTTTTGTAGGCCGCAATAGCCCTTGCATTATCTGCCCTTACACTAAGGATCATCTGTGAAACGCCGCGCTTTGAACTTTCGCATTCGAATGACTGCATAAGTAACTCGAAATAGCCTTTACCACGGTATGCGGGGTGAACACCTATAACCACCAACCCCGTTGCTGCCGGCCTGGTATTTACGGGTTTGATGACAGCAGCATTTTTTTTGCGAGGACTTAGTTTCCTGGCGATGTTTTTAAAAATGAGCGGGTAGAATTTTATTACATCTTTATGGAAGAATAACCAGGGCTTTTTCAACATCCCTATGGCAGCTTCTTTCATTGCGTGTTGCATCATACCGCTTGTTGAGCCGTCTCCCGTTCCCCTGGACTGGTAGCCGCCGCAATAAGCCATTACTTTCCCATCTTCCTGTATACAGAACAAAAACCTGTTATCTCCCGCAAGAAACCATTCCAGCGATTTAATATTATATGCCAGGCCAAGCCTTGTAGAGAAAGAAGCCGGGAAACTTGCCATATGGCACCTGGCTATATCAGGAAGCAGGGAGTGTGTTGCGTATTGGGAAAGCGGCATGTTTTTTCCGTGTGCTTTTTACAAGTGTGGGTGTGGCTAATGCTATAGCAAGTATAAATGGCTGAAGACCGATCTTTAACCCGTTGTGCACGATAATAAGACAGAACAATAGCAGGATATACAGTGAAAAATCCCTTTCCCGTTTTCGTCGCATAATGAACTCTATGCCAATTATAATATAAAAACCCCAATAACAGAATATACCAAGTATACCGTGTTCTGCCGCGGCTCGTACAAACTCGTTATGCGCACCGGATTCTGAACCATATAAATCTCTGTCAACGATCTCTTTCCCATAGTTACCCGTACCAACGCCAACGAGCGGCTCATCTGCCAGCAACTGAAACCCGGCTTCCACCAGTTCCGTTCTGCCCGAATTACCTTTTTCTACATAGCGTGCTTCAATCTTGCCATCCGTAGCGCTCATTGCATAATAATAGATCATGTAACCAATAGGCACGAATAACAGGAAAACGGCCATTTTACCGATCTGCTTAAAGTTGAATAAAATGTACAATGCTATAACGCTGCTTAGAAAATACAGGCCACCCCTGGAGAAAGTAAGTACCATCAGACCCAGGATGATCGTAAATACAATCACATTGAGCGTAAATTGTTTTTTGTTCTCATCATTCATGATATACAGGAAAAGCATACTGCACGAAACACCCAGGTAAGCACTGATCTGTACAGGTGCCATCCTGTTGGTAGCTTCGCTGCTCGACACAAGCGAATATGTAATGTTATGCGTAAAATGCGCCACCAGTATATTCCCGGCTATATACACACCCGCCAGCAAAACATGTTTGATTACCTGCTCCCTTACCCTGGCATTGAAAATGGTTGCAGAAGCCCATAATGAACATACCAGCAGCAGGTAAGTAAAGGTTAACATGTTTCTTGCGTAGGTTACGTCTTCCGTTCGTATCATATCGAGCGTTTCGATAATCGCATACAGGAAAAGCGGGAATGCACACCGGGAATGCAACTTCATTTCCCCTCCTTTACGCAGCAGCATAATTACAAACAATGCCATTAAGAAATACTCCATGAACAGGTATGGCACATAAGAAACGCCGGCTGCGCCATGGATAAAAACTTCTGTATAAACAACATAAGGAAGTACCGTAAAGAGCCTGTATAAATCGTCTTTAAACGCAAAGTACATACATACGCCGGCGGCGGCAAGGTACACAAATCCAAAGCCGGGGCCAAGCAGCCTTAGCCCGACCAAAAAGCCTGCAGCACCCGCAATAATAAACTCTTTCGCACTTATCGGTTTCACTGATTGTTATGCATTTATTTGTTTAATAAAAGTATCGGCCCAATGTTCCAGCGTATGTTCCTTAACGAAATTACGGCCGTTGTTTATTATACCGGCAAATGTTTCCTGCTGGCTGAGCAGGTTTTTGATAAGTAAATAAAGTGCATCTTTATCCTGCACATCGAAAATAAACCCGTGCTTTCCATTGCCCGTCATTTCACCGCTTAGCGCTGTTTTGCTCAATACAGGAATAACCCCATGAAACATGGCTTCAATCGGCACTTTACCAAAACCCTCCACCAGTGTGGGCTGCACAAGAAAATCGGCCTTACGGTACAAAGTTCTTAATTGTTCATACGTTTTCTTACCTGCAAGAAAAACATAGTTACCAAGATTGTGTTGTTGTATAAAAGCTTCGTACCGGCTTTTCAGGTACCCATCACCAACAATATACCACTCAAACGAAAAGTCTTCTTCGGCCAGGCGCCTGCTGGTATCCAGGATGTACTGCTGGTTTTTATTGGGCACAAGTGCACCTACCGTAATAAAAACAGGCTTCGATATACCGGCCTTTGTGTAACGTTCCATCCTTTCTTTTACCTGCACAGTTTCCTCCATCCATTCTGCTTCGTTGTAAGATGGGCTAATGCCTTTATGTAAATGGTTTACCGCTGGTTTTTCATTTACATATATAGAAACGGGGGCATGAAAGAAATTTTTGAGCAACCATTTTTGAAAGCGGTATGTAGGCGGTTCACCTTTATAATTGGCCCAGGTACCCGTATATGTTGCAAACCATTTTTTCTTTTTTGCTTTAAAATAAAAGAAAGCCGGTATGCTTAAGTTATTGGGCATACGCAGGTATACAATGTCACTTTGCTCATACGCTTTTTTAAAAGCCTTAAGCCATGCAGGAATAATTTTTACGATACCAAGCTTGGCCTTTATGGAGCTGCCACCAACATTTGCCAGTGGTACAAAACGAATGGTTGGTAAAGTATAGCGTGATATTACAAAGCTCTCTTTCAATGGCACAAAAGGACAAACAATTACTGTTCTTTCAAACCTTGATGCAAGCTCCTGTATCTGCCTGCAAAAAATATGGTTTTCTGTAGATGGTGTACCGTCTTTGTCAAACACATGTATGCAATCTGAAATAATTGCAAGTGATCTGTATTTATTACCTGTCAAAATAAAAAAGATAAGATGATGTTACCGGCAACAGAACATGTGGCATCGCCTGTTGCCACGCTCGGTTCGGGGTCCAGTTTTTATGGCGGCTGCAGCGTTCCGGTTATACAATCGCACTATAAGTGGCGCATTAGTGCTGTTGTAAAGAACAAGGCAAGGTTGCACCTTGCTGAATAATGCGTTGCAGTACAAGTGTGCGACGCAACGGCAGTTCTATAGTAGCAACAATGCCCGGCCAATAAAAAACTACTGCAAAATTTCCGGCGAGTAACCCGCTGTAAGCATTTGCCCTGCAATGGAACGGGCCCGCAGATACTGGATGTATAATACCGGCGATTTTAACACCGACAGCAGCACACTTAATAACAACATTTTGCTGCTGCCTTTTTGTTTATACGACACATTTGATAAAATGATGCCAAGCAACGCAGCCTGTGTGTAATATGGCCGGGGCAAATACATTTTAAAGAAATACAATACGCTTGGTACAGGCTTTGGCGCAAACCATTTTTTTGGACGAAAACCGTCCCAACTGCCCATTTCACGCAAACCGCCTTCGCTTACTTTTAAGTGTATTCTTGCAGCTTTATGGTTCGATATGCTTTTGATACCATGCATGTACACACGAAATCCAAACTCTCCATCGCCCATGCGCTGACCATTGAACTGCTCATTGAACAAACCCGCTTTTTTAAACACCGATCTTTTTACAAGTGCATTTCCGGAATCGAACTGTGTGGCCCAGCGAAAGTAATTGTAACTATCAGAAATTTTTTGACCAACCACCGCCAGTGAAACACCGGCACTTACATCTGCTTTAAAAAAATCTACACATTTCATGTGTTCTGTTATCCAGTCTTGTTCAACCCTCGAGTCATCGTCAAAAAACAACAACCATTCGGCTCTTGTACTTTTAACAGCATTGTTTCTTGCTGTCCACAGTGCCCGTTCCTCCTGCCTTAATAACTTTATATTTAAGCTGAATTGTTTGTAAAAAGATTCGTTGTAGGGAGATGACTGGTCTACAATGATCACCTCGAAATTTTTGTAATCCTGCTTTTCCAGATCGTGCAAAACATCTTCCAGGTAAGTGTACCTGTTTAATGTTGGAATAATTACAGCGACAAGCGGCTGTGCTTTTACAAGCGTTGAACAGAATGTTTCATATGCCGGGTAGGTTATGGCGCTGCCATAAATACTGGCTTTTTTGGTATTGCGCGTTGCATAAAATGCCTGTAACTCTTTAAAAGGGTTTTTGAAAGAAACCAGCCTGCACAAGAGTGCATATGTTGCCCAAACATTGCCCCAGTATTTACGAAGAAAAGTATATTCGTCTGCCAGGCTTATTGGTGGCATCTGTTTAACAGCGGCAGCATTTTCTTTTGTAGATATCATCAGCAAGCCCTGGTTGCAGCTGCTAAAGCCAGCATCTGTAAGCTGTGCCTGCGCTGTTGCAAATTGCTTGTCAACATTGAGCGTTGCGGAATCAGACAGCAGCGGATAGCACGATGGAAATTCATTTGCCTTTGCAGGAATTAAGTGGAAAGGCCATGTTGGTTGCGTGTACCGTATAAATTGAAACATAAAGCCAGTCTATTTCATTAAGCCATAATAGGCTTCTTCAAAAACATCAATGTATCGTTTTGTATCAAATCTTTCCACGGCGGTTTTACGTGCATTTGCTGAAAGATTGTTTCTCAGCTCGTTGTTTGTGCACAACTTGTACAATGCTTCGCTCATTGCAGCAGTATCGTAGTTTTTGCAAAGCAGGCCATCGTAGTTATTGGTCACCGCCTCCTGCATGCCGCCTGTGTCAGACGATACCACTGCTACTTCCATAGCCATCGCTTCGAGCACGGCGTTGGCTAGTCCTTCGCTTACACTGGGCAAAAAATAAATATCGCATGCTTCGTAACAGCGCTTTATTTCTTCCCTGGTACGTTTGCCAAGCATCTCTATGTTATCTGAAAGTCCCAATGCGTGAATATGAAGTGTGAGCTCTTCCATTTCAGGTCCATCGCCAATGATTTTCCATACAAAGGAGCCAAACCTTTCCTTTAGCGATGCAACTGCCAGCATGCCGACCAGGAAACCTTTTTGAAAGACCAGCCTGCCAACGGAAAGTATGGTTATTATATCATCGTTCTTTTTTACACTGCTGCGTGTAAAGAATTGTGTATCGATTGCAGGACGGTTGACGAAAATTTTTTGTTGCGGTGCACCATAACCCTGCATCACATGTTTCATTGCATTGGACACACAGTGAATCTTATCAGTTTCGGCAAAAAGAAATGCAAGATTTTTCAGGCGTTGTTTTTCCGAAACAAGTTTTACATTTTCTGCGGTGCCACGGCAACTGATCACTTTTCTACCTTTCAACAACCTGATGATGGGCAGGTACCCCAGGGCGATACTTGAATAACCAAAATGATAGATATCGCAATTACTGTTGTTGAGTTTGGCAACACAAAGGTTCTCGAACAGGCGCCTGCGAATGATTTTTGGTACAAAGTGTATACTGCGGATGGCAGTAACAGGCTGGGACAGGCATGTGATCAACAGCTTTAAAAAACTGCTGTTGAAATCGAGTGATGTAATAGTAAGATTCGAAAACTGGTCCAGGTGGTAAGAAGAAAGGTTATTTACCTCGGTAGAATCTCTTGAACTAAATACAATTACTTCGTGGCCACGCTGACAAAGACCGCTCACTTTTGTAAGAAAAAATGTTTCACTTAAAACAGGAAAGGACGGCAAAATGATGCCGATGCGCAACACATCTTTTGCTTGCTTATGCACTGTTTTTGCAGGTTGATGTTGATCATCAACCGTAATTGTACCCTGATCAACCGGCGGCCTGTTTAACAGCCTTGCATATTGCTGCAGGAAAACCCCGGTTTGAATATCAAGTGTAAACCTGCTCAAAATTGTTTGCCTTGCTGCTGCAGCCATTTGCGCAGCAGCAAGGCTGTCGGTCAACAGCAATTGAAGTGCCGCAGCCATTTGGTGATAATCGTACACATCTGCCAGCAGGCCGTTAAAACCATGCTGAATAACTTCTTCCATACCACCGCTACGCGTGGAAAGCACGGGCAGTTCCATGCTCATTGCTTCGAGCGCCACATTGGCCACACCTTCGTAAACGCTGGGTAAAAAATATACATCTGCTTCAGACATCAACTGCTTTACTTCGGCTGCGCTTTTGGAGCCTACAAGCTGTACAACATTTGAGATACCCAACTGGTGAATAGTATAAACCAGTTGTTCATAATCCGGGCCGGTGCCAATCAGTACCCATTTAAAATTCAATTGCGGTGCATTCTGCTGTAGCTGTGCTATAGCCTGTAAGCCTGTTAAAAATCCTTTTTGAAAAGTGAAGCGGCCTACGCTTAGTATAATTCGCTGTGCGTCCGGTTGCCTGTCTTTTGCAAATGCAGCATGAAAAAAATCAGGGTCTATGCTGGGGTAATTAATGAACAGTTTTGATTCATCATTACAGTAAGACAATACCGTACGGCGCATATCTTCCGAAACACAATGAACAGCATCTACCCTGTTTACAAGCTTACGGAAAAGTCCTTTTCGTTCTTCCTGGACGAGTAGTTTTACTTTTTCGGCTGAACCGCGACAACTAACGACCTTTTTACAAGCAAGATTTTCTATCTCGTACAGGTAATCAACACCAATACCCGAGAATTCAAAATGAATGATATCAGGCTCCAGCTTTTTGATAGTGTGCAAACGGTATTGCCTGAAAATATGCTGCTTGTAATTTTTTACGTTGAGAACGGCCTTTATAAAAAGTAACGGTTTGAAAATAATAAAAGGCAGGGCTTTCAGTTTGGAGATTTTTACCACTTCTACCCTGTTGTTGTCTTTGAACAACTGGGCAAAAAGTTTTTCATTGTGCTTTACACATAGAACCGCAATACTAACGCCCTTGGCTGTCAGGCGTTTTACCTTGTTCGAAATAAAGGTTTCGGTTAAAGACGGGAATGTATCAACAACGATTATTAACCTCATGTATTAACAGGTGTAATGCTGAATATGCTTTATAAGAAACGCTTATACTTTCCAATCACCGCTAAGGTCTTCGCGTTTGCTCCCTAACGATCTGACGGCTGAAGTGTGCGACGCAACAGGCGATGCCACATGCACCATAGCCGGGCTCATAATTATCACTTTTTGTACCATGTGGAATACCAGTTAACCAATGCGTAAACTGTCCATAACATCCACCCGGCATTTGCTTTACGACCCTGGTGCTGCCTGACGAGCTTTTCCATGGCGTTCATATCGAAATATACGGACAGTGCCGCCGGCATTTGCAATATGGCATCGGTAATTGCTTTGCCTTCGTTGCTGCGCAAAATTTCGTCCATGGGAATAGTAAAACCTTTTTTTGGCAAAAACGCATAGTCACCTGCCTTTTGAGCGAGTAAACTTTTCAGGTTGAACTTACCCTGCTCCTGCTTTATGCAATCAGTATACTTAAGCGTTTCACTAAAATCGAGCATGGAATTAGCCAACATAGGCACACGAACTTCCAGGCTGTGATACATACTTGCACGATCTACTTTTAATAAAATACGTTGCAGGTGCAGGTCAATCTCGAGCCGGCGAACAAGGTTCATTGCAGAGGTATTGCTATAAAACTGATCTTTTTCTTCTTCAACAATTTTATCGAAGAAAAAAGCAGGAGCGGCTGTGCCTTTGTATATTTCAGGTATCCACTTTATTGCGCCGCTTACAAAAAGTGAGGAATAATAATAACCTGCCAGTGAGCGATATGACCAATGCCTGTTAACGTCTGTTTTGGCAGGCTTCAGCATTTTTGCAAAAAGCAAATGTGCTTTTTTCTGCATACCGCTTTTATTATACAGATCAATGTAATCAAGCGTTTTGCGGTTGCGCGGATAACCCCAGAATAATTCATCGCCACCATCTCCGCTTAAGGCTACGGTAACTTTTTCCTTTGCAAATGATGACAGTAACAATGTAGGTAATGATGAGTAATCGGCAAACGGTTCTGTAAAGGCTTTAAAGTGATCTTTGATCAGTGTAACGAAAACATTGTTGTCAAAAAACTTTACCGCATGTTTTGTTTTAAAGGTATTGGCAAAAAACTGTGCGGTTGCCGTTTCGTCTTCTTTTGCGTCTTTTATACCAATGGTAAATGACTGCACTTCATGTAACCGGTTTGCGTAAGAAGTAACCAGTGTACTGTCTACACCACCAGACATAAATGTACCTACGGGAACATCGGCAACCATCTGGCTTTGTACTGCTTTGCTTAATACCTGCTCCGTATCTGTATCTGTCTTTACACGGTTGAAGCCATAGCGGTAATAACACTGCATTGTGCTTCCTGATTGCGTAATAGTATAATAATACCCGTGAGGCAACATCAACGTGTGTTGCAGGATGCCTGTGTTTTCCGGAACATAGCCAAGATTGAGATACGCACCAAGGGCATCTTCATTAATACTGTTGCCGGCAAACAATGGGTGACTTATGATGTGATCATACTGGGAACTATAAATCACCGCATCATGGTGCGTGGCGACATAAAGCGGCTTTATACCCAGCCTGTCCCTGGCCAATACAAGTTTATGCTCTGCTACGTCAAAAAAAGCAAATGCAAAAATGCCATCCGCCACTTTGAGCGTGGTTTCTATACCCAAATGGCACAAGGCATACAGCAACACTTCAGTGTCTGTTGTTGATTTGTATTGCACACCAAAAGGTGCCAGTAACTGTCTTATATAGTCAGTATTGTAGATCTCGCCATTGAAACTTATGCAAAACTGCTGATCTGAGGTAAGCATCGGCTGATTACCATTTGCACTCAGGTCTCTTATGGCAAGCCTTGCAAAACCGGCATGATAGTTCATGTTATTGGTCCAGTATCCATTTGCATCAGGACCACGGTGGTGCATTGACTGCAAACAGGTATGGATGAATTCTTTTTGCCCTTCAGCCCTTGTAAAATAATACGCGCCGACTATTCCACACATAAATTTTTAATCCTTATTTCGTTTACTGCCAAGACAATCTTCATACAACGACAGCAATACCTGTTGCTGCTGCGCTGGATCAAAATCCTCCTGCAACCTTTGTGTATTGATAACTGGTTTATGACCATTCACCAGTACATCTGTTAATGCTTTTGCAAGATGGTCTGCATCAGTTACCGGCAGTGCGATACCGCCGTACTTTTTCACAAGCTCTCCTGAACCGCCGGTGGCCGAAGCTATAACAGGTTTGTTACTTAGCAGTGCTTCCAGTATAACAAGGCCCTGCGGCTCAGGCTTTACAGAACAATGCACCACAACGTCTGATGCCTGGATAATGGCCGGTACATCATTTCGGTTGCCGGTGAAAATTACGGTACCTGATAACTTATATTTTTCTATCTCTGCCTGCAACTGCTGCTGGTAATTAAGCGACCCTATACCTTCTTCCGCTGAGCCTACCATGAGCACTTTAAAACTGCCGAGGGTATGTTTGATTTTATTGACTGACGCTATTAAAACATGCTGGCCTTTCCAGGGAATGATTCTGCCAATACAGGTAACCAGTTTTTCTTTTTCTGCAATATTGTATGCAGCCCGTATATTGCTCGTATTGTAGCGCTGCTTGTATTTGGCTTTATCTACAAAGTCGTGCAGTACAATGTTACGGCTGTCAGCACCATAAAATTTGTTGAAGTGCTGTGCAACAGCGTTTGTAATATCAATTCTTGCATATACTTTTTTCATCAACCGTTTGTCTGCAAAAAGATGTACGCGATCATTGCCATAATTGCTGAGTGATCGCTCATGCACCAACTGTTTTGCACCTGCTTTAACTGCAGCCCTTATAGCGTCGCGGTTGAGAAATATCTCATTGTTATGGTGAACGATTGCAGGCTTCTCGGTTTTTAATATGTGCATTATTTTAGTACGCACCTTTCTATTGCTTTTGAAATAATCTTTGGCGGTATAAAACTGCTGCAACATAAAATTGATGGCAGCATACTTTGTAAAGCGATGTACCGGTTGCTGCAATGATTCATCGAGATAAATGACCCGGCAACAACTTTCCAGTAAAAGGTTGTAGGTATTGCGGTGATAACACAGTACCACAGGCTCTATTGTTTGTGGTAACTGCCTTAGCAACTCGTACAATGCCACCAGCGAGCCACCACCGGCGGGAACCTGTATATATAAAATCCTGATGCGCTGCTGCACACTCAATCAAAAAAAATTATTCATGAATCTACATTATAAGATGCCTTGAAGCTTCTACGCTGATTGTGCCTGCAGTGCTGCATATTTATACTACCGTACAAGAGTGCGACGCAACAGGTGATGAGCAATGTTTCCACTGCCCGGCCCATTACAAAAAAACTATGCCACCAAAGCCTGTTTGATGATGGATGCAACACGTGCTGTACTGCGGCCATCGGTATAGGTTATGATGCTTTGCAGTATTGCTGCATTTTTGTGTGTATAGGCAGCGGGGTTTTGCAGCGCTGCAATGATGTGTGCAATAAGTTCACCGGCAGACCTTGCAAGCATTAAGCCGCCTGTTTGCATAACGGGTACAAAATGTTCCTGCCAGTACATTTGTTCGAGCAGGTTGCTGGCCTTCCTGGTGTGCTGGTATGCGGGCCCGATCTGTGGCTTATTATAAGCACTGCCATCGACCGTCATCGTGGAACAAAGGTTGATATGCACATGCGTATATGCCAGCGTTGAACAAAGTTTTTTTATATCTGCCTCTGTGATGTTTGCATAACCCAGGTTTTTACTGCCCGTCCATGATGCATCAAAAACAACATGTGGTGAGTTGCCCAGTGCAGACTTCCATCTTTCAATATTATCGATGGGGTGACACCGGAAAAGAATAACCGTATTTTGTATGCGGCCATCTGCTATTGCTGTGGCAATTGTTTTTAAATATTCCGGCTCCTGCGGAAACAATGCCTGCGGGCCGCCTGCATACAGGATGATATTTTTGTTTGTGTTGCCAAGACCTGTCATTATTTTCCAGTCTTCCTCAGGCATAAGATGCCGCTCGTTGAAATAAAAATCAAACTGTGGTGCGCCTGCCACATGCACCTGCCTGTCTTTAACCTGCGGGTATATGCCAAGCAATTGTGCCTTGTTTTCCTGGTTCCAAACAATATAGGTATGATAGTTTACCGGTATCCATCCACGCTTGGTAATATTATCAAAAGAAAGAATGGCGGTGATCATTTTGAGGCCGGCGGCTTCGCAGGCCCGCAGCAATACATCTTCCTGCCGGTGAAAAGGCGTAACGGTAAACACCGCATCTGCATGCAGTTCCAATACCTGTTGCTTTATTCGAAGATAGTTTTCATCTTCCTGCAGCAAACGTTGTTCTTTAGTAAAAACACCGGCGGTATACAACGGGTTATAAAACTTAGCAATGTTGTACCATTTACGGCTGTTGCGCAGCAACTTTGATTTGAAGGAAAGGTATTGATCGAGATAGTTTTGCTGGTTTTTTTTATACTTTCCACGAAGGCGGAAATGATCGAACCAGAAGTCTATTCTGCGGCGTATATCGATGTAGGCCGCACTTCTGGCGGGTTCTTCTATTACATGTACCTCAAAATTATCGGCCTGTAATTCTGCCATAAGATCTGCCTGCTGCCAGGTGAGTATAATTACCGGCTCACAAAAATCTCTTAACATATACAACAAACCGGTACGATATAAATAACGGATAGAAAAGCTATATGAGATCGTAACAATGACCCTTTGTTTGCTATCCATTGTTCACCATCCTGTTAAGTGTTTTCATATAAATCCTAGGCGGTATTTTATAATAGCCGCGTTTTAACAGGTATGGCACCAGTTCATGTAAATAAGCTGATTTTCCTGCATCGAGTGCTTTGAGATACTGGCTTATTTTTTTTCGTAAAAAAGTTTTTACACTATTATGCCCTTTTATGTAGTGCAGTGCCTGCAGGTTAGACAGTATTCTGTCGCGGTAATAACGTTCACTGTTATTTTTTCTCCATTGATCATATACTGCAGACTGCTTTTTAACCCTGTATAAAATGCACGGATAATCGCAATAGCAGGCCTTAAAACAGGCAAACATGCGCAGCCAGAAATTGTAGTCTTCATACAACACACGTTCGTCATACAAACCCGTTACTGCATAAGCAGACATACGTATGAGCGATGTTGGTGTTGCAAAACCTACACGCTGATGCACGTAGTCTTCGAGTATATCACCTTCGCAAACCTGGTGCTGGCTATTGTAATTGCCATGCATTGTACCTTCTTCATCAATCATGTTGGCAAATGCATAACAAACGCCATAGTCATCTCCTTTTGCTTCCATTAATGCAACCTGCCGCTCGATTTTTTCCGGCAGCATAATGTCGTCTGTTGCAAACAAGGAAATGTATTTCCCTTTTGCAAGCTGCACAAATTCATTCGATGTTTTGGTAATGCCCTTATTATACTCATGTTGTATGTAAGTACAACGCACATTATGCTTCTTTATCCACGCTTCAATAATTTGCGGACACGCATCTGCGGAGCAATCATCTATAATGACTAGTTCGATATGCGGGTATGTTTGCTGCAAAACAGAATCCAGGGCAGCTTCTATGTACATTGAATAGTTGTACGATGAAACTGCTACTGTAACCAGCGGCAAGGCTGAATGTATTTTACCCGTTCTGAAATCCATTGTAATAATCAGGTTGCCGGCTATTGTTTTTCATGGCATCGGCTGTTGTGTCACTCACTTGTGCTGAAGCAACTATAAGCAGCTTTTCGAAGCTGCTGTTAACTACTGCTGCTGCTTTCGGGTTGCCAAATTTTTCGAGCAACGCGGTCATTGGCTTCTCATCATTGCTATTCTTATCCCGATATAATGAAAAACTTTTTATATAAATGTTTTTTAAAAAAAGCTTTCAACACCCTCTGCAACTTTGAAATCACTTAAGCCAGGTATCTTTTCTTTGTCTCTTATTACATACAAAGGCGTATTACCATAAAAACTGGCCCACATAGTAAAAGTACTGGGCGGCCCTAAAATGTAATCGCACGCAGCCAGTAAATAGAGATCAACAACTGGCGGTCTTTCTGCTGTTAGCAATGCTATTCCTCTATAGGCTTCCTTATTTACCTGCTCATTCGAGCATACGATAAAACCGCATGTTTTGTTTTTGGCCGCAAAAATTTTCCGTGTCTCTTCAAGCTTTGCTGCAAAAACAGCGTCTTCGTAATACCACCTTCCATCAAAAAAATCTTTATAATCACCTCTTCTCAGGTGCACGCCTACTACTACATCAAATTGCTGTTTTGCTTCTTCAATGCACTTCCCTACCTCTTGCAGGTATACTTCTTTGGGTTTGAAAATAGTCCTTAAGGCAGCAGCATGTTTACGTAATAATCCTGTATTCCGGTAGTTCCAGCCTTTTGCAAAAACTACCTGGCGTTTTACGAGCTTTACAAACTCCGGATCGTTCATATCAAATTCCGTATATTTCTTGTCATGCGTATCACGGATAGAATGAAAGTTAAAAATGCTGATCTTTCCATTGCCCTTTTTCGACCTGCGGCGGAGCACATTAACGCCGCGCTGAAAAAATGAAGCCGCTGTTTTGTGGCCATTATACACTGTACTAATTCTTCCTGATGGAAAGCTATTTTTATCTGTAGCCTCAAAAAGATGTAGATACTCTTCAAAACAAGGGTTGATGAGTCTGTAATGATGTTCATTAGCATGTGCAATAAAATAGGCAAACTGGAATATCCTGTTTGCCAATTGTCCTGCTTTATAATCTACTATCAGCAAAGCTATGTTGATGTAATTTTTTTCCTGAATCTCGAAACAAAAAAACGAAAGGGGTTTTGCTGCGCCCATTTCCAGTTTTTATGTACACTTCTATAACCATTGTATAAGGCGATAGGATCTGTAAAAAAGCGTTCGTAAAGTGTTGCGTGTTTATTGTATATATAACGCTGTAGCCGTACACTTTTTTCAGTAGTTATTTTCGTTGTTCTGGATTCTTCTTTTCTGCGCCAGTAAAACACGGCGTCATTTGCTCTTACTGCTTTACCGCCATCTTTCAATAAGTTGATCCAGAATTCCCAGTCTTCAATGCCATCCAGCATTTGCTCATCGTAACCGCCTATGCTTTCCCAGTCTGCTTTTTTAAACATACCACAGGGATGTATACAGTTTGAAAGCAATAACTCGTCAAAACTATATTCAGGCAGTATCCAGGGGCCGTTAACGGCCCCAAATTTTTCTGCAGCGCCATAAACCACTTTTATACCTGCAGCAGAACCAAGTTTTGTAAAACATGCTGCAATATAACCGGCAGAAATTTTATCATCAGCATCGAGTGGTAATATGTATGCAGCCCTTGCTTTACTTATCCCGAAATTACGTGCCGCAGATACACCTGCGTTGGTTGTATCAAAAAAGGTAATACGCTTGTCTTTTTGTGTATACAGATTCGCGACAGATGCAACATTGTCCGGAGAACCATCACTGATAATAAGACACTCCCAGTCTTCAAAAGTTTGAGCCAGCAAAGCATCCAGTGCTTCAGGCAGCCAGGTGGCCTGGTTATACGCCGGCATTATAACAGAAACCTGTGGAAGCATTGCTATTGCTGGTATACCGCTTTACGTGTGTACAATAATAGTAGTTTAGCCAAAACATTACCGGGTAAAACATTGCTCAACAAACTGAATAACTTCCTGTCTTTACCTGATGGAAAAAGCCTGATGATTTTTTTTATATCCTTTGTTTCAATCACAGGCCTGCACCGCTGTACACACTTTCTCATCCACATAATAAGGGCGTTATTCCTGGACGCCTTGAGTGATTCATCTTTTACATCTACATCTTTTACTATTTCCACTACGTTTATAATAGATTTCTTCCTTGAGACCTGCGGGTTGATCGTTTGCCTGTAAGTTGCCAGCTTGCCTGATGATGCAGCAAGTACAAAGCCTGCCTGCAACATACGCAGCCACAGGTCATAATCTTCTACATACTGTACCGCAACAGATTCATTAAAACCTTTTATCTTTTCCAGTGCCGTTTTTTTAACCATTACCGTAAGCACAGGCGCAAGATTATCTTTTAAGAATGCCAGCAACCCTTCATCATTTTTGTACTGCCCATCCTGTACGTGCCAGGTATCTCTTATCTTGTTTCCATGCTCGTCTATTACATCTACATCTGCAAACACAAGGTCTGCACCGGAATGATTTATAAATGAGAGTTGTGTTTCAAGTTTAACTGGCTTCCATAAATCGTCTGCATCGAGAAATGCCACCAATGTTCCTTTCGCTTTTGCAATACCCTGATTACGTGCTTTTGCCTGTTTACCATTTTCCTGGTAGATGTAGTTTACCCTTTCATCCTGTGCCGCAAATTTTTTGGCGATTGATGCTGTATTGTCTGAAGAGCCATCATCCACGATAATCAATTCCCAATTGCCATATGTTTGCTGCAATACGCTTTCTATTGCCTGGCTGATATATTTTTCCGCGTTGTATGCAGGCATAATAACAGATATTAACGGGGTAGCTGACATTGTTTGTGTATGTTAACAACGGTGTTAGTACGGATCGCTGCAGTTGCATATAGCTTACAAAGTACAAGTGTGCGACGCAACAGGCGATGCCATAGAAAACCATCGCCGGGCTCATAACGCTACAAACTGTCCAGCACACGTTTCACACTCTCGAGGTACGCATAACCATGCGTACGGTCAGGTTCCAGGTAATTACCTTCTGCCCATTCGTTCCACGATTTTACAAACACAAGCTGCCGCTGTGGAGGCAGGTGTTGCACTTTTTCAATGCCTTTGAGCAGGTGTTTTTCGAAAAGTGCCGGCGTACTGTTCTGAAAAACAAGTCCGCCATTGCCTGCCCTTGGTGTATTATCCCAGTTGGGAATTACGCAGGGATAATAGTCAAAATCGAAGGTCTGTGTTGTGATCAACTGGTCGATTATTGCAGCGTATTCAACAACTGCAGGCCTGTTGAATGGTGAAAAAATTTCTTTGCCGGTGATCTTTTCGATGATCTGTTGCGTGCGTTTGATTGCATAACGCGGCCGCTTGAATTTGGATTGGTTGCGGTATCTGATCTGTGCCATCTCTGAACCAATAACAGCATCAAAGCCATACTCATGCGGGTTCCAGTCGAATGGCACACGGCTGCCAACGAGGTACAAACCGGGTAGCCCTTCTTTTATGGCCAGCGCATTGAACTGCGCGGCAAATGCTTTTGCATCGGGCAGGTTCAATGGCATATATACATTGAACAAAGGTTTACCGTCAACCTTTATATAACGGTCATCTTTAAATGCCTCGAGCAGGTAATAAAAATGTGCTTCAATATCTTTTGTGCCGGGGTAAGTTTGTTCGATGAGCATCTGACCGGTAAACTCGCCAAACCAAACGCCTTTCCAGCTTTCATTGGCCCAGCATAAACAAAAAGGCAGATCCGGGCTTTTAGCATGCAACATATCCTGGTATGGTCTTTCGAGGAGTTTTTTTCCATCGCCAAACCAGTAATGGTAATACATAAAACCTTCAATGCCATAACGCTTAGCCATTTGCGCCTGTGCTTCTCTTACTTCGGGAACGCGTAAATCGTAATAGCCCAGGTCTGCGGGGTAATGTGGCTGATGATGACCACGATAAAGCGGTTTTGCTTTTGTAACGTTTGTCCACTCAGTAAAACCTTTGCCCCACCATTTATCATTCTCCGGTATTGGATGATACTGCGGAAGGTAGTATGCTATAAGTCTTGGATGCATTTATAAAAAATGAAAAGTATTTGTATGTGGGCTGTAGTGCTACTATTGAGCTGTGGTTGTGTCACTCACTTGTGCGGCTGGTTCTTTATTCGGCAAGTGTGCGGCCTCGTCGAGTGCCTCTTTGGTTGCCTGCAGGTATTGGTGCCCCCATTTCAGGCAAGGTTCCAGGTGGTTACCCTCGGCCCATTCGTTCCATGCATTGATAAAAACAAAATTTTCTTCCCTGCTGTATGGTTTAAATTTTTTTATTGTACTCAATAACCAGGCTTTATATGCAGCCGGTGTTGAATTATAAAAAATGATCGGATCTTTCTTTCTCCTGGCGCTATTGTCCCAGCCGGGGCTTACGCAGGGATAAAACCTGTATGAAGGCAATGCTGAACGTTTCAGGTAAGCAACATAGCGTTCATAATTGATAAGGTTTGGTTTCAATACACGGTTCCTGTATCCTTCATATGCTGAAACAGAAATTTTTTTGACTACCCTTTTGTAAAAATGATCCCGGTATTTAAACAGGGTATTCTTTCTCTTTTCATCTGCGAGCCATCCTTTAAACAAGCGAAGCTGGTTGCCCAGCGGCTGAAAGTCAACTGCAGCATCAAAGCCGGCTTCCAGCATTGCTTCGCCATGGTAGTCGTAGCTTTCGAACCTGCATATGTACAATTGCAAGCCCTCTTTTGCAGCTTCCTCTCTCCAGATACTGATCGTTCGTTTCATATCTGGCAGCAGTGCAGACCGATAGATAGCGAATACCGGTTTGTTGTCAACTTTTATATACCGCGTGTCTTTAAAGTAAGGCAACAAAGCTTTTATATGGGTTCTGTCATCTTCATCTGAATAGTGTTGTGGCATAAGCACTTCTTTCTCGCTGCCATCCCAGGTACGTGTCCAGTTTTCATTGGCCCAGCAAAGCATAAACGGAAAATCCGGTTTACCAGAAGCTAATATTTCTTCTACAGGTCTTTGCAACAGCCGCCTGCCATTGAACCAGTAATGATAGTAGCAAAAGCCGTAAATACCATACTGCTGCGCAAGTTGCGCCTGCGCTTCCCTTACCTCTGCAAGCCTGAGGTCATAAAACCCAAGGTCTGCCGGAAGATGTGGCTGGTAATGATCTTTGAACAGCGGCTTTGCTTTCGCAACATTTGTCCATTCAGTAAATCCTTTACCCCACCATTGATCATTTTCAGGAATGGGATGAAACTGCGGCAGGAAAATCGCTATGGGTCTTATATTGTGCAAAGATTATTACTGATTTTTTTCACGCTCAAAGCTGTAGGTTTCCAACTCCTTCATCAATGCATTCGCTTTTTGAATCAGCGATTTATCGCTGATATATGGCTCTAGTTCTATTAATTTACTTATGAGACCCGGCTTGTAAACTTTACCGTAATCATAATATTCGAGATCGAAACCCCAATCGTTTTTCAATACTCCAACTACGTCTTCTGCATTTTTTAATAACATCTTATAGTTGATGAGTACATAATTATCCGGTGGTTCTTTTTTGATAAAATCAAGAATCGCTTCATTGTAGCCAATCCAAACCCTGAGGTATTTTTCTGATAATAACTCGTAATATTTATAGAACATTTTTTCTTTCCGAAAACGCCACAAAAACTGCATCACTTTATTTACACGACGCACATAATGATAATCCATTTGCAAGAAATCTCTTTTAACAAGAGAACTTACCACCGGTGCAAAATCTCTCAGGATAACAATGTACCGGGCGTTTGGAAGTGCTTCCTGGTAGTAAGGAATAAACAGGCAGGTTCTGGGGTCTTTAAAGCCCCATTGTTCATATACTCTGCTTTTGAAAACCGTGGTCATCTTCAGTTTCTCCAGATGGTAACGGCTTGTAATTTTTACGGGCTTTTCTATAAGACCTGTAGAAGGTTCGTTGTGTGCTTTCAATATGTCCTCATGCAGCTTTACAAAATCCCAGTCCTCATAATGGCCTTCTGTATTGCTGATACCTTCTTCCACTAAAGAATCGCCCACATTAAGACCGCATTTATTCAGCCAGTTCGTTACCAGCGAAGTTCCTGAACGATGCATACCCAGTATAATCAACACCTTACTCATTGTATGTTCCAGTTGTGCATTACAAACATTCCTTTTCTGATAGCCGGTATTTTCCCGGTGCCGAAAAAGTCACCGTCTACAACATTTAGTTCCTGTACAGCTTCCATTTCATCGAGCAGGCCACTCTCCTGTGATTGGACAGTGAGATTAAAATTATATGTACCACCAAATAAGGGCAGCCTGGGAATACTGCATACCAGTCTGCCGGACTTATTGATCTCTGCAATAAGATCTGAAGAATGCGCATTATTTAAAATGAACAAAATTTCTTCTTCTGCGTCTGTAACCTGTATGCGAAACCAAACTGACTTTGCCGGCTGATTGCCTGTAAATATATAATCGATGGCAATATTCATTTCATCGCCGCTTTTAAAATTACCTGTTTCCTGCATTTTACTGTTCAGCAGTGTAAAACCAACGCATTTAACCATACCGTTGCCGTTTCTATCTGTGCGCTCCGCCACGGAGGTCGTTTGCTGCAATTGCTTATTGTGCAGGTAATGATTTACTGCATCGTCTGTATTACCCATATAAATATTCCGGCCAAATTGCATAACCATTGCCTGCGTACACAACCTTTGTACCGCCGGCATATTGTGACTTACAAACAAAACAGTTCTGCCGTCTTTCTCACTTACATCTTTCATTTTGCCAAGACATTTCTTCTGAAATTCGGCGTCACCCACAGCGAGTACTTCGTCTACAATAAGTATCTCGGGCTCGAGGTGTGCGGCAACGGCGAAGGCAAGCCGTACATACATACCGCTGCTGTAGCGCTTTACGGGCGTATCAATATATCTCTCCACCCCGGCGAAGTCAACGATCTCGTCGAATTTGGCATGTATTTCTTTTCTCGTCATGCCAAGTATGGCGCCATTGAGAAAGATATTGTCGCGGCCGGTAAGATCGGGATGAAAACCGGTGCCTACTTCGAGCAAAGAAGCTATGCGACCTTTTACTTTGATAGCACCCGTGGTTGGTGCTGTAACTTTTGAAAGTATTTTCAACAATGTTGATTTGCCTGCACCATTGCGGCCAATGATGCCCAATACTTCTCCCTGCTTTACAGAAAAATTAATATCCTGTAAAGCCCATACAAATTCACTGGCTCCTTTTCTGCTGCGGTCGTTCGTTTCACCTATTTTAAGATAGGGATCTTCTTTACCACGAATGGCATACCACCAGCGGTTTACATCCTGTGTTAAACTTTTTCTTCCTACCTGCCCAAGCCTGTATTGCTTTGAAACGGCTGAAACTTCTATAACTGTTGAGGACATGTTTGTTTGTTCTTCGTGACTAACTGTAAGCCTGGCTGATGTTCCGGACGTTTCTGATTACATGCGCTGATGCACCCGGAGCAGTTGCCTGTTGTGATGCTGTACAAGAGTGCGACGCAACAGTTGATGCCATAAAACACAAATGCCCGGCTCATCATATTCATGTATTCTTACACTGTATCCATAAAGGTTTTTTCCACCTTGCTGAATATAACCATACCTGCAAATAATGTAACGACCGTAAAAATGCAACTATAGCTAAAAAGCGTTTCATCAAAAGAACCTTTGCCTAATACTGCATACCGGAACGTCTCCACCAATGGTGACAATGGATTGGCAAGTATGAGCTTCTTATAAGATGAATTTTCTACGAATGACATGGGATATGCAACGGGTGTAACATACATTAGCAGACTTACCCCAAATGATACAAGCACTGTTAAATCTCTGTACTTGGTTGTTAACGATGATATGATGATGCCCAGGCCCAGGCCCAGCGCTGCCATTACAATTAATACGACGGGCAATAATAACGTGTGCATGCCAATACTAATCTTATAATTATCAGTAACGGCAAACCAAAGCATTACAACTATTAAAATACCCAGCTGTATACCAAATTTGATAAGATTGGAAAGAACTATTGAAATGGGCGTAACAAGCCTTGGAAAATATACTTTACCGAAGATGGCTGCATTGGCAACAAACGTGTTTGATGTGGCGGTAAGGCAGGAGGAAAAGTATGTCCATATTGCAATACCGCATAAATAGAATATCGCAGGTGGTGTATCGCCTGTTTTTATACCTGCTATTTTATTGAATACAATGAAGAACATAAAAGCCGTGAGCACCGGCTGTATTACGTGCCATACGGGTCCCAGTATTGTTTGCCTGTATTGAGCAGCCATATCGCGCTTTACAAACAACACGATTAAATCGCGGTAACGCCATACTTCATGCAGCCGAAGGTCGAACAGTTTACTGCCCGGTGTTATTATCTCTGTCCAGTTACTGTCAGTTACAACTTTACTCATTGCATATTACTTTTTATAGGCGTAAACCATACCTATATGTTTTTCATATTCATCTACTGAATGCACGTGATAACCGCAGGACACCAGCAGCCCAACAATTTCTTCGGGCCCGTTTAAATGCCACTCGATCATATAAACATCGAATGCAGTGATGCTGCCTGTTTGGTGCAGGCGCCGGAGAATTTCGTACTCTGCGCCTTCGCAGTCGATCTTGATTACTTTTTTGATCGTATTGTTATCGATCACCGGTTTTAAGGCTTCATACGCATCAGCAATCTGTAAGGTAGCCGTTTCTGTGGCACCAGCATTGCTTACATACTCTGCAACGCCGTGTATACCTGTACTTCCTTTTTCCTGCGCGGCATACTTTACTTCCAATGTACGTGCAGGAAAACCAAGCCCAACACCGTGTATTGTTATTTTTGAAGCTACCTCAGCATTCAGATGGTAATTGCGTTTAGCCGCAAGAATGGTTTTCTCAAAAGGTTCAAAAGCAACCACCTCTTTACAACGCTCCATACGGCTGAAGTAAAGACAGGTTGTACCAACGTTCATTCCAATATCTACAAGCATGAAATCTTCACTGCTGCTATAGTTGTAAGTACCTTTTACAAATACCTCGTAAATGATAAATATTTCGTCTGCAGCAGTAATGCTAAACCGCATGCCGAGAAAAGACA
Source organism: Panacibacter microcysteis (assembly GCF_015831355.1). Taxonomy (NCBI): domain Bacteria; kingdom Pseudomonadati; phylum Bacteroidota; class Chitinophagia; order Chitinophagales; family Chitinophagaceae; genus Panacibacter; species Panacibacter microcysteis. The sequence continues at coordinate 228,862 of NZ_JADWYR010000002.1, read as the reverse complement.
GCATGAGTGTACCATCTTTGTCGAATGCAATGGTAGCAGCAAGTTTATCCTGCAATGCCAGCAGCAGCTTATAATTTTTATAACAGAATGCATACTTTACCGGGTCAATTTGCAAACCATACGCGGCAAATATTTTTTGCTGCGCTTCCCCGGTATTTTCTGTACGCGGAACAAGTTTGTAACCCATTTTCCTGGCTACCTTCTGTAAAATACTATTGACCATTGTAGCGGGTTTTGATGCCGGCCGGCATTTATAAAAAACTTTTGTATAGTGCGATATGCTGTTTCGCAATTAGTGGCGCTGCAAACTGCTGCTCCATGAAAACTCTTGCTTCGCGGGACATAAAAGAAAGTCTTGCTTCATCATCGATTGTTTGAATGATATATTCCACGCAATCCTTCATGCCATTGTAGTAATATGCGTAATGACTGTTTGTGTATTCTTTCAGCGATGGCAGGTTTGTGGTAACAACAGGTACGCCGCATGCTGCCGCTTCCAGTATGGCATTGTTGGCTGTGGCGTCAGTTAACGGTAAGAAGAGCAATCGTGCATCGTTATACAAATCGCGCAGTGCTTCATTACTGATATGCTGATGCATGGTAACCTGCTGATACTTACACAGCCTGAAAACCGGATCTGTATTTACATCTGCTGAAGAACGATAAACAATATCCACTGCAATGGAAGCATCAATCTTTAACAGGGTTTCTATTGCTTCTGCAAAAAATGCAGTATCACGTAACCAGTTGCCTACAAAAAGGATTCTTTTTTTTCGCTGTGTAACAGGCTTCGAAAGAGTAAAAAAATCTGTACTTACACCATGACGTACCACATGCACGCGGCCGGGCAATGCAGTTTCGAAACAGGCGGCCTCTGCGTTGGACAATACAAACAATGCATCTAGCTGATCTAAAACAGTGGTTGGCTTATGCGTATACTTCCACCAGCTATATGGCTGATGCGCGGTTGCTACGAGCTTAAAACCGCCTGCTGTTTTACGATTGCCAAGAAAACCGTGGTTATCTTCAAGAAAAGTATTGTGAATAAGCTTTACGTTTTGCGCGTTGGCTATTTTAAATGCTTCCATCTCGGCCATATAGCTGAATGCATTGTAATACAAACCAGGTTTGTTTACCAGTTTTTTATCGGCGCGGCGTAGAAAAAACCTTCGTTTTATATCTGTTCTTCTTACTGCTCTTGTACGATGATGATCGGTAAAATGTAGGGTATCATCCTGCAGGTGATCTACAAAATTTTCATACCCGCTGTATTTACCAATGTGGCTGAGCGGATGACGTAATAATAGAATATTGGCCGGCAAAATCTTTTTAATGCTTTATTGTTTGTTGCAGGCTTACAACTTTTTGATAATAGTCTTCCACTGTATTCAGCACAGCGGATGCATAATAATCCTGCACCCGTTTACGGTTGTGCTGAGCCATTCTCGCTCTTTCGCCTGCATTATTCAGCAGACCAATAATAGCATGCGCAAGAGCCTTATGATCTTTTGCATCAACAATCTTTCCGCCATTTTCGCCTTCGAGCATTTCTTTCATTCCGCCTGCATCTGAAGCTACGACTGCCTTTGCTGCGCTCATAGCCTCGAGGCATACGTATGGAAAGTTTTCCCACACACTTGGAAAAACAAATAAGGTTACATCTTTCACTGCTTCGGGCATATCTTCCCGGTGTACAAAACCCGTAAACTGCAGTTGCGACAAAAAACCAGGCAATTGCTGCCGAATGTATGCTTCCATTGAACCATTGCCGCCCGGTGCATCTCCGCTGCTGCCTATAAATCTGAAAACAATACCGGGCTTTGCTTTCAACACCAGGGGTATAGCTCTTAAAAGAGAAAGTATGCCTTTGCGTACTTCAAGCCTGCCGGTAAACGCCACGATGTTGTTCCGCGCATCAGCTGCAGTTATGTTGTAAAAACCCGGCAAAGGCTGATAATAATTGGGCACTACATCTATATGCTTTATGCCCCATTCTTTGGATATAATGTCAGCCAAAGATCTTGAGGGGGAACAAACGGCGTCTGCTGCCGCAGCAAGCTGGTAATCTGCATCGCCGTTTTTATTATAACTGCTTCTCCCGATCAGTTGCTTTACTTTCTTTTTGAATGATACAGGCTTGTGTACATTGTTTAGCCTGTTAACAAGGTATAAAGGTGTATGAAGTTTTACAACCATTGGAATAGCTGGAAATGCCTTTCTTACCTGCAACCCTTCCGCACAATACTCGGGGCTCTCAATGATATCAAACCCGGTTATGGCATGTCGTTGTGCAAAAACTGCAACAATCCTTTCTGCAAAAATACTGCGCTTATCTGCTTTTACCCTATGTACGGTAACAAGCGCTTCGACAACAATATTCAGTTTGTCTTCTTCCCTGCTGCAACTAAACACTTCTACCGTATGGCCCCTTCCTGCCAGTGCTATTGATAACTGGTAAGTATATGTTCCGATACCGCCAAAACCGGTATCGGGTGGAAATTCGTAACTGATGAATGCTATCTTCATCTACCGGTTAAAGTGTTTTTTTCTCAGCTCGTTGATGGATTTATACACCGCGCTGTTTACCTGCAGTTGTGCATAAGACCGTCTAAACTCTTTGCCAATTCTTCGCAGCGTTACTGCTACCAGGCTTCCATTGAACTGCTGTTCTTTTTTGCCGGTAAGCAATTCTTTTGCTGCTGTTTCAATTGCCTGTCTTTTTATTTTCTGTTGCCGGCTGAGTGTGCGGTTATATGTATAGAAACAAGGCACATTATACAAGAGCTTATAACCCGCATTCAGTACATCAAGCGCCCACTTTTTATCTTCGCCCGCAAAAATTGTGGCATCAAAATGCACCTTTTCCCAGGCACTTTTTCTAACGGCTGCACAATGATTGATTGTAAGGTGCTGCCAATGTTCATTCAGCACATTTTTACCTGCTGCTATTTCCTGCGGGCCAAACTCAATCGCTGCTTCGGCACCGGCATTATCAGCCGCATTTATAAAACGCAAACCGGCTACCTGCACTTGTTCAAAATAAGCAGGCAGCGACTTAAGAAAATATTCATTCAGCAACAGAATGTGTGCACTTAATATTAACACATAAGCGCCCTGTGCATGCTGTATGCCGTAGTTTAATGCGTGGCCAAACGTAAACTCACTGCGCTTTAGTGAAATAACTTTACAATTGAAATCATTTGCTATCTCAACCGAATCATCATCAGACTCATTATCTACAACAATTACCTCGTATGCAAAATCTACCTGCTGCCGCTTAACGGAAAGCAATGTTCTTTTAAGTGCTGCTGCTTCGTTGAGGTTTCTTATAACGATTGATAGTAACAAAAAGAAAGATTATGTACCGGGCTGTTGAATATGTATGAAGCTTTTGTTGCGTCGCACACTTGTACGGCAGTAAATATTTCGGCAACACGATACTGCATACCGCGCCGGTTGCATATGCAGTATCGTGTTGCTGCACAGCGAACCAAACCCTGAAGAGTGCGACGCAACGATGTTACATGCATGTACTGCAGCCGGGCTCATAACAAAATTATCTGTCATAAAAACTTTTCTGCCTGGAGGTATGCCAGAACATTTCGCTGTTTAGTGTAACAAGAAATTTTTCTGCACTTTTTCCATCGCCAAACAAATGTTTCTTGCGTACTGTGTGGGTAAGTGCTTTGGTGATTGCCTGCTCAATATCCTGCCTGTTGTAAGAAGTGTTGATAAGATCAGGATCATTGCTTCGCCCGTTTTGTCTTGTACCAATGTTTATTGTGGGAATACCGTAGCATGGTGCCTCTCGTATGCCTGCACTGGAATTACCAACAATAAATCTTGCTTTCTTCAGCATACTCAGGAAATACTCGAACCTTGCAGATGGAAAAAGTTTGAAATGACTGTTGCCCTGCAAACGCATTAAGCGTGATAAAATAATATCTGAACCTTTGTCATTGTTGGGATAGATAGCAATATAGTTTAGCCCTGAAGCTTCCAATGCGCTTACATAATCTTCTGCATACTGATCAAGAATATCGATCTCTGTGGTAACAGGGTGGAACATGGCCACACCAAAATCGTCGAAGTGTATGTCGTAATAAGATTTTACTGCTTGCCAGGATGGAAGATGGCCTGAAAACATGACATCCATATCGGGAGAACCGATGGTGAAGATGCTGTCTTCTTTTTCACCCATCTGCATTAAACGTTTTCTTGCTTCCTCATTGGCAACAAAATGTGTATGGCTTAGCTTGGATACTGCATGGCGAATGAGCTCATCTACCGTTCCTGATAACTCGCCGCCCTCAATATGTGCGACGAGGATATTATTGAGCGCACCAACGGTTGCGCCGGCAAGTGCTTCAACCCTGTCTCCGTGTATAACAATGAGATCGGGTTTTATCAACCGTGTATAACCAGCAAAACCTTCGATGGTTCTCGATAGAGTGATGTCCATCATCGATTCACTGTCGTGGTTGATGAACTTATAAATATTGGCGTAACCACATTTTTCAATTTCATGAACGGTATAGCCATATTTGGCATCCATATGCATACCGGTGGCAAAAATATGTACCTCGTATAACCCTGACTGGATAAGGATTTCGATCAGCGATTTCAGTTTGCCAAAGTCTGCCCGTGTACCTGTAAGAAACACAATTTTTTTCATGTAGCTATGAGTGCGTAAGCGCCGCATTAACTTTGTCAATATTTTTTACGGCAAACAGGTTATTGTAAGGGTAAGAGTTTCTTTTGGGGTCGTGCAAAAGTTTGTTCTGCGCTTCATCAAATACATACCATTTGAAGCCCTGTTGTTCAATAATATCGTACAGGTCGCCAATGTTGTAGCCTGCAGCTTTGGAATTAGATTCTGTAAACTCCATCATCAAAATAATATCGTCGTGCGCATTGATTGTTTTAAGTGCACCTCTCACCACAGGAATTTCCCAACCTTCCACATCAATCTTTATAAAGCGGATTTTAGCCGTGTCAACATTATTACTTTCAACATAATGATCGAGCGTATTAACAGGTACTTCGATTGATTGCTGGCCTTCCTTTTCTTTTGCAAAACTGTTCCAGCCGTCTTTTCCGGCTTCGGCAATAAAAAGTTTTAAAAAGCCTTTGGCATCAGACAAACCTATATTTTCTGCCTGCACATTGCTGAAATTGTTTTCGGAAATGTTTTCTGTAAGTCTTTTATAAATGACAGGTGTAGGTTCAAAAGCGTAAACTTTTCCGTTTGCACCGGTGATCTGTGCCGCATACAAAGCGAAGAAACCCATGTTTGAGCCGATATCAAAAAAAGTATCGCCAGGCTTTAAAACCTTTTGCACAAAAGTGAGTTCGGCTTGTTCAAATCCGTTGTAAATGTATTTGGATAAGATGCTGTCTTTGTACAAACGCATTGCAGGACCACCGGCTGGCTGGTGAAGAAAATAATCTTTGCCTGCAAACAAATGATTCCATTTTGCAATGGCAATGGCATTGTTTCTTTTGTCTTTGTACAGCTTTAGCCTTCGCAAAAGAAAGTCTGCAACGCGAAGATCGAACGGTCTTTTGTTTGACATGATGGAGGTTGTTTAAAGCGGATGTTACAGGATATCTTCTTCGGTTAACTGCACATCTGTGGCAATATCTTTTGCAGCGGTTTTACCAATCACCTCATTGTATTTTTCAGCAGGAATACCGCCCTTGCCCGGTCTTTTTACCCATATGTTTTCTTTTGTAAGGGTTTCACCTTTTGCAATGGGCCTGATAGAACAGATGGTTGCGAAGGCAAAATCGATGGTCACCTGTTCTTCCCTGGCCGGGCCTTTATGACCGCCTCTTTGCAAGGCGATGATTTTACTGCCTTCGATCAGTTCTTTGCAGGCCTTTACATCCATGGAACAGATGATATCAGGGCCGGGGCGATCCATGGTATCGGTAAAATGTCTTTCCAGTATGGAAGCGCCCAAAGCCACTGCGCCAAAACACGCATGGTTTGTTGAGGTATGATCGCTGAGGCCCACTACAGCACCAGGGAAGTTTTGCGCAAGTTCCGTCATTGCACCAAGCCTTACCAGGTGATCGGGTGTGGGATACAAATTGGTGGTATGCAACAAAGCGTACGGAACATTCTTTTTACTAAAGATGTCTACCGCTTTGCTTACGCTTTCAATCGTATTCATGCCTGTACTGAGAATAACCGGCTTACCAAAACCTGCGATATGCTCAAGCAACGGGTAATTGTTACATTCCCCGCTGCCAATTTTATAAGCAGGCACATTGAAGCTGTGCAGCCGGTCTGCTGCCGCACGGCTAAAAGGTGTACTGATGAAGATCATTCCTTTGCTTTCTACGTAATTTTTTAACGCGAGTTCGTCTGCTTCATTCAATGCACAACGGCGCATTACTTCGTATATGCTTACTTTGGAATTGCCGGGTATGGTATTTTTTGCCGCGCTGCTCATCTCGTCTTCTACAATATGCGTCTGGTGTTTAACCATTTCCGCGCCGGCAGCATGTGCGGCATCAACCATTTCTTTGGCTACCTGTAAAGATCCTTCATGATTGATACCAATCTCGGCTATTACCAGTGGTTCAAAATCGTACCCTATTTTTCTGCCTGCTATCTCAATGTGCGGATGAGCCATACAATAATTTTTCAAGTTTTAGTTTGCGCAGTAAAAAAACCTGCTTTTTACGAAACCAGGTTTTTAGATTTTTCCTTTTTTTATCCAGCGTGTGTTTTAAGCTAAATAACTCCGGGTAATCTGTTCTGCGATTCTTTTTATACTGTGGATCAATAATATTGGTCTTAAGTTTTTGCAGGTTGGTTCTTACGTATAACGGAGCATTGCTTTCGGTAAGCTTTACCTGCTCAAAAAAATATTTGTCATCGTTTTCCGGTTTAAGGCTGGCCACCTCGTGTACTGGTCTGTGGTTGCAACGTAAGGATTGCAACATGTCGTTGGCTGTAAAGCCGGTATGTGTACTGGTATAAAACTTCCTTAGTACAAATGCTTTATCATAGCAACTGGAATATTCGAAACCGATAACATTATTCCATGGCCTGCCACGGTATCTGAAACTATCTACACGGACTTCATGCAATTTTTTCCCGGAAACAGCAAGATGACTTTTGCTGCATAAAGGGCGCCACAGTAACACCTTGTATTCATTGTCGAAATCGTACCAGAAGCGCTTCACCGGAATGAACAATACCTGTTCTTTGCTGGCCGTGATTTTTTGAGATAGTTCCTTTTTGCGTTGCGGATCTGTGAAGTCGATCATTTCATCCACATCAGAAATAAAAATCCAGTCTTCATCATTATATTTTTCAACAAAATAATCATGTGCAAGATCGCGCTGCCAGAATTCCACTTTATAACTGTCTTCATCATTGATCTTGTGTTTCTCAAGTGGTTTGGTTGCTACTTCTTTTTCTATAAAAGTAATGCGGGAACGGAACGGTGCAAACCGTTCATCACCATCAATAATTTTACGGGCACTCAGGCCAATATAACTGCCCTGGAAGCTATATGAGTTTTCCAGAATGATCCATTCATCCACACCGCTGTCTTCCAATATAAACTTGAGCAACAACAACTCTTTCTCATAGGGCTCACTGAACAAAAAGGAATCTACAATTTTCATATTGGCTAATGCCAGTTTATATGTTGTTCAATAATTTTCGCAGGTACACCGCCCGCCAGTGCATTGGCCGGGATATTTTTTGTAACAACAGAGCCTGCTGCAATTACCACATTGTTGCCTATTGTAACACCTTTGAGAATGATAGAATTGGCTCCAATCCAAACTTTATTTCCAATTACAACCGGTGCTGTCATTGGCTGGTCGTGACCGTTTTTTTGAAGTGTATGAAAATCGCAATCCATTATCTGGCAGTTCCAGGCAATAGCGCAGTCGTTACCAATTTTTACTGATTGGGAAGCAAAAATCAAACTATTAGAATTAATGTAAGTGTTGTCACCAATTTGCAGTTGACCATCTGCATAAACTTTACATCCGCTGGCTATTCTTACATTTTTACCACAGGTCATTGAACCATTTTTATTGATGCGCAACACGCCATGATCTTTTACAGATGAAGCAATGTTATTGGTAAGTACACCAAAGTAAAAAGCTTCATCACTATTAAATGTTCCTTTGTTTGTAAATGACACTGTTGAAGCGATAAACTTTTTAGCCGGCCTAAAAAGATAACAGAACACCAATTGCCTGAAGTTATACCATTGATTGGGAGATGCTTTCCATTTGCGGTATTGTTTGCCCAACAAACTCATAGTAAAAATTGCAATTGTTTTGCGGCCACCAGAGTTTGATAAACATAACAAACGAAGTATCGTTGTTGCATAGAGAGCAGAACGTACAAGTGAGTGACACAAGGGACGATGCCCAAAGAACATAAAGCCCGTAACATTATTTTACCATGCAGTCCAGCCGCCATCTACAATCATGTTATGGCCCACCACATGGCTGCTTGCATCACTGGCAAGGTAAACAATGGCACCCTGTAACTCAGACTTATCGCTCATGCGGCCTATTGGGTTTAATTGCCCAAAACGCTCAAGGAACAAGCCTTTATGATCATTGAAAATACCGCCGGGTGTAAGTGCGTTTACACGTACACCTTTAGATGCCCAAAGTGTTGCCACATATTTTGTAAGACCAACAACGCCATGCTTGCTTACCGAATAGGCTACAGGCTGTGTAATGCCGGTGCCGGGATAAATATTGTGATTAGGGCTTACCACGCCATATAACGACGCCATGTTTATAATGCTGCCTTTACCCTGCTGCAACATTTGTTTACCGATTACCTGGCAGCCCAAAAAAGTTCCGTTAAGGTTTACGTTCATAATGGCATTCCAGTCTTCCAGCGGGAAGTTTTCGAAGGTGGCATCATAGTTTGCGCTGCGGCTCTGGTTGGTAAAGCCAGCATTGTTTACAAGTATGTCAACAGTACGGAATGCCTGTAACACATCAGCGAGTAACTGCTTCCAGCTTTCGGGTGATGTTACATCGCAGCGCATAGCGGTAATGTTTGCGTGCTCCGGTTTTAATGTCTCTGCTGCCTGCCGGCATTTTTCCAGGTTAATATCGGCCAATACCACATTGGCACCATAGTTTGCCAATGCTTTTGCATGTTCTGCAGCAAGCAGGCCTGCTCCGCCTGTTACAATTGCGGTTCTGCCTGTAAGGTCAAATAACGCTTTAGCCATTGTGTTGTTGTTGCATGATAAATTCTACCAGTGAAAAATCAAATGCCGTATCAATATCTATTGCGCGGTTGCGTGGCATGATAAATAGTTTGCAGGTTGCCTTGCTCCAGTGCTCATATTGATAGAGTGCTGCTTTCTTTACCACGTATGCTGCGGGGCAAAGGCTGTAAACTTCCGGTGCATCCTGCCTTCGCACGATTGGCTTGGCCGACTTTTTTACAATTTGTGCGTAGCCTTGCTCATCAAGTTCCATCATGTTGAAATATGGGTTGCGTTCGGGCTCATAAGCAGTAATCACCACATCGGTTGTATCATCCTGCAATGCAAGCTGGATAGCACCATCAATATCGGCAGCCGTTTTTAGCGGCACCGTTACGTCCATATCTACAAGGTAATCTACGGTACAGTTATTTTTTGCTTCGTATGTTTCAAGCGCGTGAATAAAAACGGGCCACTTCGAGGCCGTGTCTGATGCCAGCGCCGCGGGTCTTTCTATGACAGTTTTAATACCATTTGCTGTGGCCACATTACCTATATCAATACTATCTGTTGATACAATGGTATCGTTGAGCAATACACTACGTTGTGCAGCTTCAATGGTGTAAGTAACCAGGGGCTTACCATTTAGCAGTTTAATATTTTTGCCAGGCACTCCTTTGCTACCGCCCCTGCAACATATTGTACCAAGTATAAACATTCAGAAGGTTTTTATTGAGTAAGCTGCATTGCTACTATTGAGCAGCTGTTGTGTCACTCACTTGTACGTTCTTATCGCTTTTCGCCACAGTGTAACCGGCTGCGGCTTTTGCGCGCAGCACAATATCCAGGCTTGCAATGCCATCATCCAACGTAGCAAAACGTTCATCGTGCTTATTGCTGAGAAAAGAACGCATGGCATCTACAAAACGATCATTACGGTCAAAATCTTTATAAGAAAATATTACCGGTGCTGCCCCATTGGAAACAACGTCTACTGTTTTGTCTGCAAGGTTCCACGTAATGGTTCCTTTTGTTCCGGTTATAATGCAATATCTTTTTAAAACAGGCTGCAGGTAATCGAGATGTACAACGGCGCTTACACCGCTCTCGAATGAAAGCAATACATCTGCTGATTCTTCTGTTTCTATCTGCAGTGTGCCGGTATTGGTAATATTGGCTGCTATACGTGTTACTCTTCCAAACAAACGGTACAGGTATTCAAACTCATGAATAAGATCGAGCAGTACACCTCCACCTGTTGCAACCTTCGCACTCATACCGTTTCTGTAATCTTCATACGGCCGCCATTGTGCCAGGTGCTGACCAACAAATGCATTTACCGAAACAACTTTACCGATAACGTGGGCAGCCAATTGTTCCTTTAAATAAATCATGCCGGGATCGAAATGCAAATCGAAGCCAACCACCAGTTTGTTGTTATAGCTGTTGGCCAGTCTCCTGATCTCGCCTGTATTTTCCAATGAATGACTTAACGGCTTTTCAACATAAATAAGTGGCACTTTTCGTTGCAGTAAACTGATTAAAGCAGTATCATGATTTGTTGTAGGTGTGCAAATGAGTGCAGCATCGTATTGCTGAGCAAGCAATGCCTGCCCAGGCGATTGAAAATGCACGACTTCTCCGAATGCTTCAGGCATTTTATCTTTTGAGCTTACGATATATATAGTATGCCCAAGCTGCTGAATGTTTGCAGCATGCCTTTTACCGATAGAACCCAAACCTATAACCAGTACATGCATGTAATGTTGTTGTACCCGTGCTGAATAGTATTGTTGCAGTTGAAGAGTGCGACGCAACAGGTGATGCTATGAAAAGATGGAGCCGGGCTCATAAATGTTAACCATGTGGAAAATAGTGGCCGGCATAGTTTACAGGAAACTCCACAACCATTAACTGATCGAGACTCTCCAGCCGCACATACAATTTTTTGGAACTTGCTTTTACAACGGTACCCACATTGTCCATGAAAATACCATGTTTTATTACCACCTTATCGTCTTCTTTAAAACCGGCCATATTCTGGATTTGAATTTTGGCATCTTTCTCGAGCAGGAAAGATTTTATCAGCTCGATTTCTTCGTTTCTTATAATGGCAGGTTTGCCGATGTGGTGTACAAAATTTAATACGCCTGATGTTTGAAGCACAGCCAGTTTTTCATCGGGTTTTATACACACAAACACATAAGATTTAAAGAGTGGTTCTTCGATGATCTTTTTCCTGTCGCTCCATTGTCTTTCTATTTTTTGTACCGGGCACCAGCTATGTATTCCTTTTAGTAATAGCGTGGCATTCACTTTTTTTTCGCTGCGTGGTTTGGTGTAGATAGCAAACCACTTTTCTGTGTTTTCGTCCATATTTGCAAAGCTTCGCCAGGTGACTCACAGCGGTGAATCGCTCATCTTTATTGAAAAATAGTGTAAAAGGTTACTTTTTATTTCCTGAGGAAAACAACCTTTTGAAAAAACCTTTTGGCTTCTCATCATCTGCATAATAACCTGATCCGTACTTATAGCCGTAGCCATATCCGTAGCCGTAGCCATATCCATAACCATAGCCGTAGCCGTAGGTATATCCAACACCTTTTTGTTCCTTAATACCATTTACGACTATATTTAGATTATTGAGCTTTCGTTCTGCAAACAACCTGTCGACATACGTTAAGGTTGTTTTATGTGAGTACCTGTGCCGTAAGATAAAGAGGGTTACGTCAGCATGTTTTCCACTAAGGAAAGCATCGGCCACAAGGCCTACCGGCGAAGAATCGATAATAATGTACTGGTAATGCTGGCGTGCGTATTCAAACAACTGATCAAGTTTAGGCATCATCAGCATTTCACTGGGGTTTGGCGGCACAGGGCCGCTGGTAATGATATCCACGTTGCTAAACTCGTCTACTTTCGAGATCACCTGTTGCAAACCCTGCGAGCCAACAAGGTAATCTGTGATACCATATTTTGGCTGAATGCCCAGATATTTGGAAAGCTTTGGTTTACGGAGGTCAAGCTCTATAAGCAGCACTTTGTTGTTGCCACTTGAGAGACTTCCTGCAAGATTTGTTGAGACAAAGCTTTTGCCCTCGCCACTCATAAATGAGGTTACAAGAATGGTTTTTGATTCTTTATTGGCAGCAATGTAACGAAGATTTGTGCCTATAAGCCTGAATTGCTCGGCCATACTCGAGCGGCTTTTTGTATGAATCACTTTGTTCTTGATACTGCTGTTGAAAGACAGCTCACCGATTATAGGCACTTTTGTTTTGTCTTCAATTTCTTTACGGTCTGCCAGTTTATTGTCAAAGAAATCGAGCAGTAACATAATAACAATCGGCACAATTACTCCAACCAGCAAAGAGAACATTACAATCTGTTCGCTCTTGGGAGAAATAATGCCCTGGTCGAAGGCAGCATCTACAATTCTTGTGTTATTGATTGTAGAGTTGAGCGACAACTCTATCTCTTCCTTTCTTTGCAGCAGGTAGAGGTACAGTTGTTCTTTTACCCCAATCTGTCTTTTTAACTTCAGGTATTCACGCTCCTTTGCCGGAAGACCGTAAAGCAACGCATCAAAATTATTTTTGCGGGCGTTGATCTGGCTGTAGTTTACATCGAAACCCTGTTTAATACTTTCCAGGTTTTTAAGCAGGTTCTGCTTATCATCGCTTATTTTGTTTTTGAGGCGATCCATCAAAGGATCTTTGGTAGTGCTGATTTTACTTTGCTGCTGATAGGTAAGGATATCTGCATTATGTGTTTGGATCAAACTTGCCAGCGTAGCATCGGAAATACCATAGTCGGAAGGAATTATGTCAGTATAACTTTTGGAGCTTTTGATAAATTGTTCGAGTGACTCCAGCAGCTTCATTTTTGCCATTTGCTCAGCCAGTTCTCCATCGTATTTCATCGCTTCACCCAGGTATTCGTTACCGATGGTACTTACATCATTGATCTGGTTACTTTTCTTAAACGTTTCCGCATATTTTTCCAGTTGGTCGAGCTCTGAGGCAACGGTGTCTACGCGATCTGCAAGAAATTTACGCGTTTTTATACCAACCTGGTTTTTATCGTTTACACCGGCAGTGTTGAAGGTCTCAATCAGTTTGTTGACAATATCTTTTGCACGCAGCGCTGACTGATCCTGTAATGCAATTTCAACGATACCGCCCGGGTCATGGGCTTTGGTTATGGAAATGCCACCGCGCAGTGCAACTGTTACGGCATGCCGGTCTTCAATTACGAGATTGTAACCATTGTCGTCAGCTTTCATTGCTGTATTCCTGGTGAACCATGTATTCTTACCGGAAAAAGTAACAGTATCCCCATAATGATAAGCCTTACGCTCTGCGCCGGCGATCAGAACAACACTGTCAGGCTCCAGGAAAACCTGGTAAGTGGAAGGCTTGAAATGCACGGAGTCCTCTCGTTTGTTGTTGATCCATAAAGGGCTGTTTTTACCATACAATGGCAGGGATGCGATACGACCAACAGTGTACAGCTTAACCTGCAGGTTTAACGAGTCTACCACATTTTCAGACAATTCATATGACTGCAGGATGTCGATCTGGTTTTGGATTTCCTTACTGCTGGTAATAACCCCCAGTTCCCGCAGTACATTATAATCCGGTGATGATTCTTCATTGTCTTTGATAAGCAAAAAGGCCGCTACCCTGTGCATCTGGGGTGTATAACGCAGGTAAAGTTTTGCTACAGTATAAGCAATAAGCACGGATATAATGATCCATGGCAGGAAACCAATCAATTTGTAAACAAACTTTTTGATGTCGAATTGAACACTCGACTGCGCAACCATTCCACCATTTTCATTATCTATATCGGGGTAGCTCATTTTATCTGGTCAATAATACGGTTATTGCAATAAGACTGGATACAATACTTAAGTAAGGCGTGATGCGCTGGATATTATCATTTATCTGCTTTATTTCTTTCGGCGTTACATAAATAATATCGTAGCGATGTATGTAATAGTCAGGTGAATTGAGGATGGCCTTATCTGTCATGTTGATGGTTAAGACTTCCCGCTCACCATTTACTTCACGTATAATTTTTATCTTCTCTCTTTCTGAATAAGGCGTCATATCTCCTGCCCTTCCCAGTGCTTCAAGCAACGTAATTTTATCTGCTTCAATATCGAAAACGCCGGGTGTTTTAACCTCACCAAGCACAGCAAAATGAAAACCCGCAAGTTTAACCTGCACAATCGGATTTAATAAAAATTCCTTATAGGCATTTGCAACTGTATCTTTTAGCTGCTCAACAGATAAATTGGCCACATGCAATTTGCCAACTTTTGGCAGTTCGATATTTCCGTTAATGTCTACCAGGACCTTTAAGGAAGGTTGACCCGTAAAATAAGACTGAATGTATCGCGCAGTCTCTTCGTTTTCGCCGCCAACGGTTATTTCCACAACATCATTTACCTGCACCGTTTTTAGTGGAAATTGTAGCTTTTCCAATTGTATCCGCGTAGTATCCGGGAGGTTGTTGAAATAGATAACATTCTTGTTACTTATACAGGAGGTTGCAAAAAAGCAAATACATAAGTATAGTACATAACAAGGTGCTGTTATGCTGATTCGGTCTTTTCTCATAATTCATTACCCTTAAACAAAATGGAACACACGTCTAAGATTGTCCGTTTTAAATGCGTGTACCGGAATGCCTCGTTTGTCAAACTTATAAAATAATTTGTAATAACAAGCTTTTAACTAAGCTGATAATCAATTTTTCTTGTGAATCTCAAGAACGTACAAAATGCTGAAATTATTAGAGATTAAATGTTCCTGCACAATAAAAAGACTATTGCACGTTATATATCGTGATATTTTAATTAACAATTAAGCGATAAGAACTTATGCTGGCATAGATGTTGGCATTTTCTTCACAAAATGAGTACCTGGCAAGGGATGCACAGTGAAACTGTAGCAAACGAATTTTAGCATTTTGTATATCATCAGCCAACCCCTTTATTGATAATTTTACACTAAGAAAAAAGAAAATGGAAAGAGAGTTGTTATTAGCGGTTAAAGACAAACATTATTCTAAAGAGAGAGTGGACAACGAGATCGAAGTAGTGAAAAAAATTCTTCCGTATATCGAATCCTGCAACACTTTTTGTGCAAATAATGAAGTTTTTGATAATCGAAGTCATAAGCTTATTAAGAATTCAAACAGGCTTAAGGAGTTGTTTACAGCAGGTACGGACAATAGCACCCGCTACTATGTAATCTGTAAAAACTGATTTATTACTGCGTTTTAAAAATTTATTGCAACCCGCCTTTGCGGTTTGTTTAAAAAAAAGATCACTGTTTTAAGCAGTGATCTTTTTTAATTTTATCCAATCGAGCTACTATTTAATAGCAAAAGCTTTTTTTACTTTTCCTACGTAGTCAAGTTTTTCCCAGGTAAACAATTCAACTTTCTTTTTTACAACTTTTCCTTCCGGAGAACGAAACTCTTTTTCAACGATTTCAGGTTTGCGACCCATGTGGCCGTATGCAGCAGTTTCGCTGTAGATGGGATTACGTAATTTCAGGCGCTGCTCTATAAAATAAGGCCGCATGTCAAAAATGGCAGAAACTATCTTTGCTATCTCCCCATCAGTCATATCTATTTTCGCTGTTCCATAGGTATTCACATACAGACCCATTGGCTCAGCAACTCCAATTGCGTAAGAAACCTGTACCAGTGCTTCTTCGCAAACACCGGCTGCAACAAGATTTTTAGCAATGTGCCTTGTAGCGTATGCAGCACTGCGGTCAACCTTAGACGGATCTTTACCGCTGAATGCACCACCGCCATGTGCTCCTTTGCCGCCATAAGTATCCACGATAATCTTACGCCCTGTTAACCCGGTATCGCCATGGGGACCGCCGATGACAAACTTGCCGGTGGGGTTAATGTGATACTTAATCTTTGACCCAAAAAGGTGCGCATATTTTGTATATTTTGCCTGTACCCTTGGAATAAGAATATTTACGATATCTTTTTTAATTTTCTTCAGCATCTTTTCCTCACTGTCAAAATCGTCGTGCTGTGTTGAAACAACAATTGCATCTATCCTGAGTGGTTTATTGTTGTCGTCATACTCCAGCGTTACCTGGCTTTTAGCATCAGGACGCAGGTATTTGATCTCGTTATTTTCCCGGCGAAGCGCTGCCAGTTCCTGTAATATTTTATGGGCCAGGTCCAGTGCCAGCGGCATGTAATCTTCTGTTTCGTTGGTAGCATAGCCAAACATCATACCCTGGTCGCCGGCACCCTGCTCTTCTTTAGTCTTACGATCTACACCCTGGTTGATATCTGCAGACTGCTCATGAATAGCAGATAAGATACCGCAACTGTTGGCTTCGAACATATACTCGCTTTTGGTGTAGCCGATTTTGCGAATTACACCACGTGCTATTTCCTGCACATCGAGATAGGCTTTACTTTTTACTTCGCCTGCCAATACAACCTGGCCGGTTGTTACCAATGTTTCACACGCTACTTTACTGTTGGCATCAAATGCTAAAAAATTATCTATTAAAGCGTCTGATATTTGGTCGGCCACTTTATCAGGGTGGCCTTCTGACACGCTTTCTGAGGTAAATAAATAAGGCATAATCTTTTTTTCAGGTTGCAAAGATAGGGGTATGAATTATTCTTTTATCTCATTTAACAGCCTGTGGATTTTTTTTGAAAAATGCCGGTCAAAGACTGCTTGTAACCGCGGCGGGCAGCCGATTTGAAAATATAAAGCTGAAGAGTGCGACGCAACAGGCGATGCCATGAAACCCGCAGCCGGTAACACACAAATATGCTGCTTTATACTTTGCGTGTAAAGACATACCTGCATCTTTTATAACATAATACCACCGCTGTTTATGCAGGCAATATCTTTGCCTGCAGACGTCATAACGATGGATTACATTAAGGAGTACAAAAGTTTTATCAACAGCCATTACCTGAGTGAAGGTGTGCGCATAACTGCAGGGATCGTTTTGCCGGCGCTGTTGCTGAGCTATTTTGAGCTGCTGTCTGTGGGTGTAGTTGTTTCGCTGGGTGCATTGAGCGTAAGTATTGCTGACACGCCCGGGCCGATACACCACCGGAGGAATGGCATGTTTGCATGCCTGATCATTAATACCATTATTTCATTTCTTACCGCCTTTGCCTCCGCGGATCACTTTATGCTTGGTGCTCTGCTGCTTCTCTCCTGTTTTGTATTCTCGATGATTGGTGTATATGGCAGCCGGGCAAACGCTGTAGGTGTATCGGCCTTGCTGGTAATGGTACTAAGCATCAACAGGCAGCACCAGGGATGGGATGTATTGCTTAATACACTATATATACTTTCCGGTGCTATATGGTATATGTTGCTTAGCCTGCTGCTTTACAGTTTCAGGCCGTATAAACTGGTACAGCAGGCACTGGGAGATTGTATAATGGCCACAGCCGATTACCTGCGCGCAAGGGCTTCGTTCTATGAGAAAGAAGTGGACTATGACAAAACATACCAGCAAATGCTGGAGCAACAGGTTGCGGTGCATGAAAAACAAAACCTTGTAAGGGAACTGCTTTTTAAGAGCCGGAACGTTACGAGAGAATCAACTACTACCAGCAGAACGCTGCTGATGCTGTTTACAGATATCGTGGATCTTTTTGAGAGAGCCATGACTTCTTACCAGGATTATAAAGCGTTGCACGATGCATTTAATAACAGTGAAATACTGGAACACTACCGTCAGTTGATCATCTCACTGACCGATGAACTGGATGAGATTGGTATTGCTGTAAAAAGCGGCAACGCTTCTGCAGAAACAGGCGAACTATCGAAGCAGTTAAACAATACCAGGCGCTATTTTAATGACTTTCGTGATGCAAACAGGACCGCTGATAACGTAGATGGTTTTATAAGCCTGCGGCACATATTTAACAGCATTGAAGATATTGCTGCAAGAATTCATACACTGCACCTCTACACAACTTACGATAAAGAGTTTGTAAGCAAGAGCAAAACAAGCGGGGATTATGACAAATTCATCTCTCACCAGCCCATTGATGTAAAGATCTTAAAAGACAACCTTACATTAACATCCAATACATTCAGGCATGCCATACGAATAAGCATTGCTACACTTGCGGGGTATATTGTATCATTGCTTTTTCCACTTGGCCACAGTTACTGGATACTGCTTACCATCATAGTTATTTTAAAACCGGCTTACAGCCTTACACGTAAAAGAAACTACGAAAGGCTTATTGGTACTGTACTTGGCGCAATTGCTGGTATGCTGATGTTGTATTTTATCAAGGACAACAATGTGCTTTTTGTGATCATGCTGCTGCTGATGATCGGCACATATAGTCTCTTGAGAACCCACTATATGATCAGCGTGATTTTTATGACGCCATACATACTATTGCTGTTTCACATACTCAACAAAGCAAATTTTGAAACGGTAATAGCGGACCGCATAATAGATACCGTAATCGGTTCTGCTATCGCTTTTATCGCAAACCTTTTATTGCTGCCTGCCTGGGAGCAGGAACAAATTGGCAGCTATATGAGCCAGGTTATCGAAAGCAACAGGAATTATTTTAAAGACATAGCAGTGGCGTTCATCGGCGAGCCTGTAACCGTTACCAGTTATAAAGTAAGCCGCAAGAATGCCTTTGTTGCATTGGCTAATCTTTCAGATGCGTTTACCCGCATGCTTTCTGAACCAAAAAGCAAAAGAAAAAACATCAAACTGGTACACCAGTTTGTTGTGCAGAATCATATGCTCACCTCGCATATTGCCACACTTTCCTACTATGTAAAACCGCTCGCAGAAAAGTATGTCTCAGCAGATTTTGTACCTATCATCAATACCACGGTATCAACGCTCGATAATGCCGCGCAAACCATACAGCAGCATCAACCGCTGCCGGCTACAACAACACTTACAGAAAACAAAGTGCAGCAAAGGCTTGATGAGTTATTGAAAACAAGAAAACAGGAGCTGCAAAATGGTATACTCGAAAGCAGTACCAAAAAAGCATTGTCAGAATATAAATCAATAGCAGACCAGTTCAATTTTATCATCAACATTACGGCAGATATAAAAAAGACCGCGGCACAGCTGGTAAAGGAATAATGATGATGGGCCAGGCAGCAGTATATGTGGCATCGCCTGTTGCGTCGCACTCTTGTACTGTATAACCTTTTTCGGCAACTGCGCGTGTAACATACAGCAGAAAAAAACCGCAAGTTTCGGGTTTATCTTCGTTAAGCAGGCTGTTACTTTCGTGTAATAAACTTTTACTATGCAACCGCATAATATCAATTACAGCAGGATAGCCGAAGCCATTGCATACATCAGGCAACATTTTAAAGAACAGCCCGAACTGGAAGATGTTGCCGCCCATATTCATTTAAGTCCGCATCATTTTCAACGAATGTTCACAGCATGGGCCGGCGTAAGCCCGAAAAAATTTCTGCAGTATCTGAGTATTGAATACGCCAAAGACATCCTTCGACAGCAACAGGCAACCTTATCTGATGCAGCTTTTGAAACTGGCCTGTCTGGTACCGGAAGGTTGCACGACCTATTCATCAATATTGAAGGCATGACGCCGGGCGAATTCAAAAACGGCGGCGAAAACCTTGGAATAAATTACAGTTATGCGGAAACGCTTTTTGGCAATATACTCATAGCATCAACAGCCAGGGGCATTTGTTATACTGCATTTATACATGATGAACGCGAAGCATTGAGTTTGTTGCGGGCACAATTCCCAAATGCAGTATTCAAACAGATGACAGACCTCTTTCAGCAAAACGCCCTGTACATTTTTACACAAGACTGGAGCCGGCTGCATGAAATAAAGCTACACCTGAAAGGCACACCTTTTCAACTAAAGGTTTGGGAAGCTTTGCTGAAAATTCCAATGGGTCAACTTTCCACTTATGGCGCAATTGCACAGCAGGTTGAAAAGCCTGCCGCAGCAAGAGCCGTAGGCACTGCAATAGGCAGTAACCCTGTAGCTTATCTTATTCCTTGTCACCGTGTAATACAATCCGGCGGCAGTATTGGCGGCTACATGTGGGGGCCCACAAGAAAAGCAGCAATCATAGGTTGGGAGGCAGCAAGAACAAACACAAACAACAACTAATGCTGCACCACACCGGCATTAGTCCACTACAATTGCGAAGCCTGATTAAAAACAGGGATATCGCCTGCGCGGGGAATAAACAATTATATATTTACGGAAAACTTTCATGCAGGTCCGGCAAAAAAATGAACAAAGAAAACCGTGTATTTTTTAAGTCGGCAGAAGAAGCGCTGCAAAACGGTTACCGGCCTTGCGCACATTGCATGAGAAAAGAATATAAGGAATGGAAATTTTCGTGTAAATTATAAACATACAACCAATGACAACACGCACACATAATTATAATATCACCACTCAATGGACAGGTAACAAAGGCACCGGTACTTCGCAATATGCAGCTTACGAAAGAAGCCATACCATAATAGCTGAGAACAGAACAGCTATATACTGCACCGCTGATCCCGCATTCAGGGGAGATAAAACGAAATACAACCCCGAACTGTTATTGGTGGCATCTGTTTCATCGTGCCATATGCTGTGGTATTTACACCTGTGTGCAGAAGCCGGCATTGTGGTAACGGCATACGTTGATAATGCAGCCGGAACAATGGTTGAAACCGCGGATGGCGGCGGGCATTTTACGGAAATCACTTTAGCACCTGTTATTACATTAGCTGATATTACGCTTGCAGAAAAAGCTACGGCACTACATAAAAAAGCGAATGAACTTTGTTTTATTGCAAACTCTGTCAACTTCCCGGTTTACCATAAACCTGTCTTTAACGCTGCAACAGGTTAGCACACTTGCTGCATAGCGGCAGAGGCGTACAAGTGAGTGACACAACAACAGCCAAATAGTAGCAATGCAGCCTGTACCATTATAAAAAAAGCGGCAACATTTATTTGCCGCTTTTTTTATGTGATCGTTGTACACGTTATACACGCACCGCGCCTGATTTGTTTGAATAAATATTTGTGTTGAGCACTTCTTCTTTTGCAGGTAACTCTACAAACCAGCAAAGGCTGGCCAGTAAAAAATGATAGTAATCGTCTGGCAAACCATTAATGCCCGCACTGTAACTATCAAGCTTTACGGTAAGCAGTGGCGGAGCATCCGGCAAACGCGAAAGCGTTAAAGTTTTTTCCTTTATAAAATCGAGGTTATAATAAAATGCATTGCCATACAGCTGAACGCATCCGTAATTATTATAGGCGGCCTGCGGGTCGATCATACCAACATCGAACCCATACTCATTTTTAAAAACATGCTTAGGAAAGCGCTTACCTTCTTTGTACACCATAAACATCCTGCGGGAAACGCCGCTTTCCAGCCGTGCCGTATGTAATGGCACATCGTATAACATATTCAAAACAACTTCGCCACCTGCCAGTAACGCTACATTTAATTGCTTTCTATCCTTTAGGGGATACGATTCATGGTTCTGTAATAATAAATTCATGGCATATTGTTTTAGTAAAACTACAATTGCATGTTTGAAGTCGTCAGCCTGACCAGAATGATAATAATAAGATAATATTGATGACACAATCTTTAGCAACAATAAAGATACCAATTCATTACCTTGTTGCATACCGCGTTTGTCCACAAAAAAATGTGCATATGTGCATTAACAGGAAACACACAATAGTTAGGTTTTAAACTGTTGCAGCATACGTTTAATTTGCAGTCTATTTAAGCACAGCAAAATACCTGCAATGCAAATTACATTACGTCGTTATTTTCCTTTACTTGTTATTATTGGAGTACTGTTAAATGCAACAGGTTTATTCAATGCGGTACTTGAACCTGATGGTACATTGTATGCTGCTATATCCAAACACATGGCGCTTAGCAATGACTGGATCAATCTTATTGGCGATGATCATGACTGGCTTGACAAGCCGCATTTTCCATTTTGGATTACGGCTTTAAGTTTTAAGATTTTTGGCATCAACTCTTTTGCTTATAAATTTCCTGCTTTTATCTTCTGGCTTGTTGGTTTAAGGTTTACATACCTGCTGGCAAAGCAACTATACAATGAGGCGGTTGCAATGGTTTCTGTGCTTATTTATGTCATTGCCCTGCACGCTGTACTGGCAAACTTTGATGTAAGAGCCGAACCTTACCTTACAACACTAACTATTGGCAGCATCTATTACATGTACAGGGTATACCGGAACAAAAAACCGGCGCATCTGCTACTGGCGGCCTTACTGGCGGCCTGTGCCGTAATGACTAAAGGCATATTTGCGCTACTCACCATATCAGGCGGTTTTGTTGTGTACTGGATCATAAACAGGGAATGGAAAGAGTTTATCAATTACAGGTGGTATCTTATGGTTATTCTTGTGCTGGTATTCATTACGCCTGAATTGTACTGCCTCTACGCACAGTTTGACGCACATCCTGAAAAACTGGTTTTTGGTACCACCAATGTGTCTGGTATAAAATTTTTCTTTTGGGACAGCCAGTTTGGAAGATTTTTTAATACCGGACCCATACAAGGCAGCGGCGACATCAGCTTTTTCCTGCACACTACGCTATGGGCTTTTTTGCCATGGTCTGTAATATTATACACAGGCATTGTAAGACTCTTTACAAAACATAACCGGCTTGCAAAAAAAGCGCAATGGATTATTTTTGGAAGTGCAGCATTAACTTTTTTATTGTTCTCTTTATCAAAATTTCAACTGCCGCACTACATTATCATCTTATTTCCGCATTTCTCCATTATAGCTGCTGATTACCTGGTAAAAGTTTTTGAGAACAACGCACCCCGCGCACAAAAAGCTATCAGTATAACACAGACCGTTTTGCTGATTATCGCTGCAGCATTGATCAGCTTTCTGGCCATTTTTCTGCAGATGCCATATAAATGGCTCATCATTCTATTGGTGTTAATTGCAATAGCAGCCACACTCATACTGTTTGGCAAATCAATATTTATCAATACAATATTCAGAAGCTTTGCTTTTGGTATAATCTTATACCCGTTTTTAAACTTTTGCCTGTACCCCTACCTTTTCAAGTACCAGTCCGGCCTTGCTGCAGCAAACTGGTTAAAAGAAAATAATTACAAAGCGCCATACGCCATGTACATGGATTTTATGCATTCCTTCGAATTTTATGCAAATGGCGAACCTGACTGGCTCTACAATGCATCCGATGTAAAGGCTTTTGCAGTAGCAAATAAATCAGCCGTTATATATACCGGTGTAGAAAGACTGGAAAGTTTAAACAACGCAGGTATCAAGTTTAACATACTGCACGAGTTTGATTATTTTAGAATAAGTATGCTCACCGGTGAGTTTTTAAATCCTGCAACAAGAAGCAACACAACAAAAAAAATGGTACTGTTGCAATTGCTCCAATAATACAAAGGATATGAGCGAATATTATCTGGCTCAAAAAAATTCTGATGAACGAATTTAACTTAGAAACATTCTATAAACTGCTGCGTTTTGGCATTACCGGTATTATTGGAATGGTAATTGACTTTAGCATAACCTGGCTGGTTAGAGAAAAAATTAAATGGAACCAGTACATTGCGAATTCATGTGGTTTCACGCTGGCGGTAATCAATAATTATCTTATTAACCGGTACTGGACCTTCCACAGCAATCAAAACTGGCTGCCGGAGTTCGGTAAGTTCGTTTTATTTAGCCTGGTCGGTTTACTGCTCAACAACGGCCTGCTATATTTTTTTCACGAAAAACTTAAAATTCGTTTTTATATTGCCAAAGCATTGGCAATTGGCTGCGTATTCATCTGGAATTTCTTTTCGAACTGGCTATACAATTTTCGCTAGTACTCCACTTATCCACATTTTATAAAGAAAAACACAATGATTGTGTAAAATCACCGCTTCGTGCGTGAAAAATCACATTCATTAACAACCTTACTTATTGTAATATCGTATCTTATAACAGATATTAAAAATGTATTTTATGCGATCTATAACCGAAAAACACACCGAAAAAAACACGATTTCAGTCATGTCAAACAATCATGCAAAAGCAGAAAAGGCTGCAAAAAAGCACTACAACAGTGCAATAAACCTGCCTAAAGACGATTTATCCCCCGAGTTACTCGAAGCCCATATTGTTGCGTTACTGCGCAACGCATTAAGCTAAAAGTATTACTAGGGTTTATGCATCTGCAACCAATGTTCCGTCAAAAGGAAATGGGGTAACTTTTATTGCCCTATAAATTCTTCCGGTAACCGTCAACCGTTTTTTACACGTTTTTTTACGTGTAAAAAACGGTTTTTGCTTTTTTAGATAAATCGTAATCTCGTGCTATCAAAATACA
The DNA here is from genome assembly GCF_015831355.1 of Panacibacter microcysteis. Classification (NCBI taxonomy): domain Bacteria; kingdom Pseudomonadati; phylum Bacteroidota; class Chitinophagia; order Chitinophagales; family Chitinophagaceae; genus Panacibacter; species Panacibacter microcysteis. The sequence continues at coordinate 204,220 of NZ_JADWYR010000002.1, read as the reverse complement.
GACAAGCTTTACGCATATTATTGCCTTTTTTTCAACCTTAATCCGTTCTATATAAACGGAGGTTTACACCAGACTGAAAGAGTCGCTACATAAACGGCTCTTTCTTTTTTTGAATACCAGCTCCGGTTTTTCATGGCATCGCCTGTTGCGTCGCAAGCACTTCATCTGCAGAAAATATGGCAACAATCTCCGGCTACACAAATCCCCACATAAAACAACCAACTAAGAAACAATTTTATTACATTAGATTTCGCATCACGTTTTACCGGCGGCATAATATGCTTACCATGAAACCAAACCTCTCGGCAATTATGTAGTCCTTACACCGCATGACATCTTTAAAGCAACCTGTTTATGAGCATCAATAAAATAATCATCAGGGGTAAGGTCGCTACAACAGAAAGCGCCTTACGTGGAGAAACAAGGATAGCAGAATCACCGGTAACACTTATTCCTGAGGCAGTATACGAGTTAAGTCCCCACGACCGCGATTTTCAGCAGGAACTGGCGCTTGACATCTCAGACAAAGTTATCGAACTAACTTTTGAAGATGGCACTACATGGATGTGCGATAGCGCAACGCTGCATGACCTGTACCCCGCTGCAGAAAGTTTACAAAGAAGTACAGATGGCTTCGTAATACCGCCAACCCTCAAATCTGCAGACGGCGAAAGAAGCATTGTAGGCGAAATAGCCGCAAGACTGTTAAAGGTGTTTGCTAAAAAAGCCATCTGTAACAGCGTAAAAGCTCTTGCTGAAAAATTAGAAAAAACGCATCTCGGCGATCGGGAGGGGCTTAGTTATCTGACTAAAACATTTGCGTTTGAAAAATTTACAGGAAGCGGTCAGGTCAAACCAATGCTGTTGTTTATACATGGAACAAATTCCGATACAAAAGGCGCCTTTGAAGATCTTTCAACCGCCGAAGTATGGAACGAGATATTTAACACCTATGGAAAAAATGTGCTTGCATTTGAACACCGCACACTTACCAAAAGCCCGCTTGAAAACACTGTTGCCCTCGCAAAACAACTTCCCGACGGAGCAGAACTACATGTTATTACGCATTCCAGGGGTGGGCTTATTGCAGACATACTTGCAAAATACAGCAGGGACAATAAAAAAAACTTTCCCGGTTTTTCGGTAGAAAATATCCAGCTGCTCAAAAAAGAAAACCGGGTAAACGATATTGAATGTATCAGGCAGTTGAACGACATCTTCAGCCGAAAAAAGATTACACTCAAAAAGTTGATCCGGGTAGCAGCGCCTGCTGCAGGTACAAAGCTTGCTTCAAAAAGACTGGACCAGGTGTTCAATATCCTGTACAATTTACTTGGCCGCAATGCAAACGATGTGGCGGTAATATTAAAAGAGCTCATTGCAACCACGATCAAAACAAAAGAAGATACCAGCGTCTTACCCGGTATAGAAGCAATGGGGCCTGAATCGCCATTTATAAAAATACTGAATGACAGAACCGAAGAAAATGCCGTAGAAGGAAATACACTGGCTGTAATTGCCGGCAACGGAAAACTAAGCCTCTCTTTCAGGGCTTTGCTGGTAATTATGGGTAAACTGTTTTACCAGCAAAGAAACGACCTGGTGGTAAATACAGATTCCATGTACCTGGGTGCAAGGCGCGCTGGCAGTATTCAGTATTTTTTTGACGAAGGAAAAGCAGTCGATCATATCAGCTACTTTAAAAACTACCGCACCAGGGAAGCCATTTCTTTTGCCTTGAAAACAGAGGATGGCAAAAACATACCAGGTTTTACATGTGTCGAGCAATACAATGTTCCTGCAAGCGACAGAAGCTTACTCAATATCGAATATGGAGAACTGGAGCCCTACCCAGATCTGCCAACAGGAAAAAAGCCAATTGTAGTTTTATTACCGGGCATTATGGGTTCTAACCTGTCAAAAAAGAACAATAAAATATGGCTGGCCTATGTTAAAGCAATTTTTGGTGGTCTGACAGATCTTGAGTTTACTTCAGACACTTCCATCACTGCAACTTCACTGATCAAAACATCTTACAAAAAACTGGCCGACCGTCTACTTACGAATTATGATGTTGTTATTTACCCTTTTGATTGGAGACGCCAGCTCAATGACGCAGCAAAAGATTTCAACGACAAGATAACGGAACTATTAAAGCTGGGTCAACCCATTAAGATCATCGGTCATTCCATGGGTGGCGTTCTCGTGCGTGATTTCATCATCAATCATCCCGAAACCTGGCTGCAGTTAAATACGTCACCCGGATTTAGGCTACTGTTTCTTGGTTCTCCGCTGGGCGGCTCTCACAGAATTCCGGCAGTACTTTTTGGTAATGATGCCATCATCAATTCTTTAAACATGCTCGACAGGATTCATACAAAAAAAGAATTGATCAGCATGTTTGTAAATTTCCCCGGGATTCTCAGTTTGCTGCCGCTTACCACAGATGAGCAAAATGATTTTGCCAGCATTAAAACATGGGAAAAAATGCGGGAGAGCCTTGGTGACTGTGATTGGCCCCTGCCTTCCCCTGCACAGCTTGAAATATTCAAAGCATACAGGAACAACATCAATGCATTAAAAGGCACCATTGATTATTCGAATATGGTGTATATAGCCGGTAAAGATAAATTCACGGCATGCGGGTATTTTAACGATGTTATTCCGCCAAGAACCGAACTGGTCTTTTTATACACTGCCGAAGGAGACCAAAGTGTTACGTGGGAAAGCGGTATCCCTCAGAAAATGATTGACGACGGGAATGTCTACTATGCAAATGTTACGCACGGAGCGCTGGCCAATGATGCAGCATTATTCGAAGGAATTGAAGAAATACTGTTAAATGGCAGTACCAATCTCATTAGTAAAAGCAGGCCACTCATTCGAGGAGATGAAAAGCTTTTTCGCTTGCCGGATATTTACAATTTTGACCTTTCTGAAAAAGGACTGGAAGCAGCAATACTGGGCATTACAGAAAACAAAGAACAACCAGTCAATAATGTTCCGCTTTCCATTTCAGTTAGTCATGGCGATCTTGCTTATGCATCATTCCCCCTGCTTGCTGGTCACTTTATGAACGATGGTATCTTATATGCAGAAAAATCTGTTGATATACAAATGACAGGCACACTCTCTGCGAGACATTCACTTGGCATTTATCCCGGAGAGATCGGCACAAGCGCCGCACTCACCGCGAACAACTTGGAAACAGATTTTCCGGGTGCCATTATCGTAGGGCTGGGAGAACCCGGAACGCTGACACCATTCCTGCTCACCCAAACAATTGAACAGGCAATCAGCAAATACCTGCTCGATATGAATAATCAGCCCGCAGACGGTAAAGATCTCGGTGTATCTACCCTCATCATTGGCTGTGGGTATGGCGGCCTGAGTGTGGAAAACGCCGTAAAGTCTATCATCGAAGGCATCAATAAAGCAAACACCAAAGTATCAGGCTTATACAAAAATAATATCCGTCTTATCCAATACATTGAGTTTATAGAATTGTACGAAGACCGCGCATTAAACTGTATGTATACCCTTAAAAAGATTGAGACAAAAGAAAACAGGCTCTATAATATCAGGATTGGCAATAAAAAAATCAAGACACTTTTCGGGCAAAAGAAGCGGTTGCCCGTAGATTTTTCTGAAGAGTGGTGGCGCCGTATCACGGTTAAAACCAAAACTATTAAGGAAGATTCAACAGAAGTTCCGGCCTTGATATTTAGTTCTTCTACCGGCGATGCGCGGGAAGAAGAAAAAGAATTGTTTACCGGTACACGGCTGATTGATCTTTTTATAGAACAAATTTCTACCCAAAACAACTGGTCACCTGCATCTGCCCGAACCCTGTTCGAATTAATGATTCCAAACGAGTTCAAAGAACGGCTTAAAAGAAAAGGCAGCATTAACTGGATCGTAGAACAAGAAACCGCTGCATATCCGTGGGAGCTGTTACAGGATAAAGCTGCAAATGCCAAACCTTTATGTGTCAATGCCGGAATGATCAGGCAGCTGTCTATAAAAGATTTCCGCCTCAATATCAAAAGGGTTTCCGGCGATAACGCCCTGATTGTCGCAGATCCCCAGCTTGATGGCTTTGTTTCACAACTGGATGGCGCTAAAAAGGAAGGAGAAATCGTAGACAAACTACTGGATAATTATGGCTACGCCAGAACAACGCTCATCAATAAGCAGGCCGCAGAAATTGTTCAGGCAATGTTTGCCGGCGAATATCGCATACTTCACATCGCAGGTCATGGTCTTTATAATCCACAGCAACCACAACGCTCCGGCGTGGTCATCGGTAACGGACTTTTTCTGACAGCATTCGATATAGAACAAATGAATGCAGTGCCTGAACTTGTCTTCATTAACTGTTGCCACCTGGGCAAAGTAGATGCAGCAAATGAAAATATGTACCGCAGCAAATACAAACTGGCTGCAAACATTGGCACACAACTGATCCAAATGGGTGTTAAAGCTGTAGTAGCAGCAGGCTGGGCAGTTGCCGATCAGGCAGCGCATGATTTTGCAGAAGAGTTTTATGCAAGAATGTTTGCAGGCTACAATTTTGGCGATGCTGTGAAAGAAGCACGTGAGCTCATTTACGATAAACACCATACATTCAGTAACACATGGGGTGCATACCAATGCTATGGCGATCCCTTCTATAAGCTCATCAACAGAACCGTAAACAAAACGGCAGGCACAAGGCAATACATTATGGCCGAAGAAGTAATCATCGATCTTATCAACCTGAAAAACGATCTTGATACAAAAAATTATTCAACTCAGCAGGCGCTTGATATGCTCGAAAAAATAAAAGCTGCAAAATCTATCGCTGAAATCAACGATGCTGATAGTGATGAGATTGAAGCCATGATTTATTACGAGTTGGGTGAATACGATAAAGCGGTGAAAGCGTTTGATGAGTTGCGCGCAACAGAAAAGGCAAGTTTTTCTGTTGCAGCCCTCGAAAAATATTGCAACGTTCGTTGTAAGAAATATGTGGAAGATTACAAGCTCAACGGAGATCACAACGCTTCTATAAAAAAGATAAAAACTGTAATTGGAGAACTGGAGCAATTGTCGAAGATAAAATCTACTTCTGATCGTAATATTCTTACCGGCAGTGCTTACAAACGTATTGCTTTCCTCGCCACCGACCAGGCAACCAAACTGAAAGCCTATACCGATGCAGAAAAATATTACACGAAATCCTGTGCAGAAACCTACAATGCTTACGGTTTTAAAAGCCAGGTAATGATGCAATACCTGTGCGATTTATTGAATAAACAACCGGGCCGCAAACCAAGTCTTGGTGGCAAAGCAGTGCACGACGTTATAGAACGCATCAACAAACAGAAGCGCACATTAAAACCTGCCTACAGGAATATGGATTACTGGGAACTGATGGACGACGTTTCCCTGGACTTCCTGCTCCTGCTGCTGCAAAAAGAAGAGGCGCTCCGGGAAAAAAACTGGTCAATGCTCGAAACGAAATTCAAACGCATCTGGAAGAAAGCAGGATCAATGGGTAAAAAAAAGGCCGAGATCGAAAACTTCGAAATCTTTGCTGATGGTCTTCAGGCCACAAAGAACAGGCACGCCCTTTTACTTAAAAACAGGATAGATGAACTGCGGCAAACCCTGGAACGTGTGCTTGGAGAATAACATTAAAACATAGCAAGCTGCTGCACACTACCGGTTACCTTTCGCACAGGTGCCGTTGTGTAAGAAGATGGTACATGAGAAACTTCATAAAGCGAAGAAGCTTCAAACCTGCTTGCCACAACAATGTTTAGCTGTTGCGCGTATGGCCTGAACAATGCTTCCACAAGCGCAGGGTCATTATTATTTTTTGAAAGGTGAGACAATATCAGGTGTGTCATGTAAGACGGTCTGTGGTTTACAAAAAGCTCAAATGCCTGCCTGTTGGATAAGTGCCCGTTGCCACCCGTAATGCGCCTTTTCAGGTAATAAGGATAGCGGCCGCTGGCCAGCATTGCTTCATCATAGTTGGCTTCCAGGAAGGCTGCATGGCATTGCTTAAAATGATGCACTACATTGTCGCAGGCTATCCCAATATCTGTAAATACGCCAATCCTTATACCATTGCATTCTACTATAAAACTGTGCGGGTCATTGGCGTCATGACATTTTTTGAAAGCATGAATACTTAGCCCTCCCACCGAAACCCGATCAGCCGCGCTAAAAGGAATAAATGTACTGTTAGAAAAACCAAGCTTGCTATATTGCAAAGTACCGTTGGTTATATAAACCGGCAGGCGGTGCCTGTTACAAATTGTTTTAAGGCCGCTGATATGGTCCACATGTTCGTGAGATATAAAGATAGCTTTTACATGCTGCATCTGTAAACCAAGTGCTTCCATTCGCCGCTCCGTTTCCCTGCACGAAATTCCTGCATCTATCAGCACAGCTTCTTGATTGTTACCTACATAGTAGCAATTTCCATTACTCCCCGAATTCAACGATGCAATAAATAAAGACATACTTCAGTTTCAATTGCAATAATACACCTTTAAAAAAGTACTGTTTCTAATTTTCTGCTAAAGAATTGAGTAATATTTTTTGTGGCCACCGGTATTTTTCCATGGCATCGCCTGTTGCCACGCTCGGTTCAGGGTTCCACTTTTATGGCAACTGTAGCGTTCAGTAAATCGAGGTTCGCAAAATTCCCTCATCTACACAAAAGTAAATGGCTATTTATTTGCTTTTTTCCTGCTGTCTGCAGTCCTGGGCTCTTTCTTTTTGCGGTATGTGTCGTTAAAAAAACATTTTATGCCACGGTGGTTACCGCAGTTGCCACGCTCTTTAACAGTAATGTTATTGTTTCCAAAGCTGAAGTCAATTACGCACGGGTCACCACTTTCCTGGAAGTAGCCATGTGTGGCATCCTGCATGGTCATTGTTCCTTTAAGTTCCCCTGCACAGTCGCCGCCACTCTTTTCAAAATGAATAAAAAAAAGATATTTGCCGGTGCTGCTGCCATCTCTTACAGAAATATAGTTTTTCTTATCCTGCACATAATCACCGCTCAGCTTGTTATCCCTGGCAAAAGTATCAATAGGGTTAATGATCTCGTTCATCCGTTTAATATCCTCGTTACTGTCGTTCATTACAGCTATAAAATCCGCAGACCCGCTGTTATATGCATAACCGTTTCTTGTGTACAACAACTCATTGCCCGCAATTTTTTCTTTGCTGATGATAAATGTTGGCTCAGATGTTATGTTTACCGCATGATTATAACCATCTTTCGAGCCCTGTTTCAAAAGCACAAGTCCTCCTTTATAAACAGCTTTCTTATCCAGCAGGAATGTCGCTAAAGTGGCTTTTTTATTTTGCGTAAAGTTTACCAGCAGGTAGGTTTCCTCTCCTTTCTCAATCTTCCCAACAGCTTTAATAGCGCTTTTGCTTACATTTTTGCCCATTAGAACAACAAGGGCGGAGTCTGGTACAAATGATGAAAAAACGGCATAACTAATGCTTGTCGTATCAGTTATACGCGCAATGCCGGTATCAGCTATCGAACGCGGCACTTTCATTGCTGGAAATGCTGCAAGAAAATCTTTAATATCTACCGGATCATTGCCCGACAATGATGCTTTTTCGTCTTTACACGAAAAGCATAAAAAAAGAAGGCATATAAAGGCAAAGCTCCTTGGCATGTAAAATATTTTGATAAAAATAAATTTTTAATAAGACAAAACCACGACCATTTTTTAGATTTGTCTAAATTATTTTTCAGTGCCGCCTAATTTTACTGTTACAGAAGAGAATTATATTAAGCATATTTATCATTTGCAGCAACCGACCGGCTATACCACCACCAACGAGCTGGCCGCTGCTTTAAAAGCAAAACCTGCATCTATTACTGATATGCTTAAAAAGCTAAGCACTAAAAAAATTGTCAATTACGAACCCTACAAAGAATTCCAGCTTAATAACAGCGGGAAAAAAGTAGCACTGGGCATCATCAGAAAACACAGGCTCTGGGAATATTTTCTCGTTGAAAAATTACAGTTCGGCTGGGATGAGGTGCACGACATAGCAGAAGAACTGGAACATGTAAGCAGTAAAGAACTGATTGAAAAACTTGATGCCTTTTTAAATCATCCACGGTTCGATCCTCATGGAGATCCTATACCAGACAGCAACGGCAGAATGAGCCAGTTACCACAGGTCAACCTTATGGAAGTAACGTTCAATACTGCAGCACAGGTAACCTCGGTTGGCAACCAGTCTTCAGAATTGCTCGAACTGTTAAAACATAAGAACATACGGATCGGAACGGTACTCGAAGTAAAAAAGAAATTCAGCTTTGACAATTCGATCGAGATAAAGGTCCGGAATCATCAGGCCATGGCCATCAGCGAACAGTTGGCAAGATCACTTTTTGTAAAATATGTTGACTAGAACAATTGAGCCGGCAATAAAAAAAGCATAATAAACCAATGGAAAGACTCCACAATGATACTTCTTTAAGTGAGGTGCACGAATCGATTGATACAACAAAACCACGCAAAGGCATCCGGAGATTTTTGCCTTATCTTGGTCCCGCTTACCTGGTAAGTGTTGGTTATATGGACCCTGGTAACTGGGCCACCGACCTGCAGGGCGGTGCAAAATTTGGCTACCAGCTTATCTGGGTACTTGTAATGAGCAACCTGATGGCCCTGCTGTTACAGAGCCTTAGTGCAAGACTTGGCATTGTAAGGAGAAGAGATCTTGCACAGGCCAACCGCGAAGAGTACCCCCGCATCATTAATTTTTGTTTATACGCACTGGCAGAACTGGCAATCGCAGCGTGCGATCTTGCAGAGGTATTGGGTATGGCCATCGGTATACACCTGCTTACAGGCCTGCCTATGCTGGCCGGGGTTTGTATTACCGTGCTGGACACTTTTCTCCTGCTCGTGCTGCAGAAATATGGCATGCGTAAAATGGAAGCTTTCATAGTGGCACTCGTTGCCGTCATTGGCATTTCATTCCTCATAGAACTCATTTTCGCAAGACCTCACCTGGGCGAAGTGGTGAAAGGCTTCGTTCCGTCTTACCTCACGGGTGATGCATTGTATATTGCTGTCGGTATAATAGGCGCAACGGTAATGCCACATAATCTATACCTGCATTCGGCGCTGGTACAAACCAGGAAGATAAAACCAGACGACAGCAGTATAAAACGGGCATTGCGTTTCAATTTGTTTGATACAACCATTGCTCTCAATGCAGCATTCTTCGTAAATGCTGCGATACTTATCCTGGCTGCATCGGTGTTTTATACTTCCGGCAATACAGAAGTAGCAAAAATTGAAGACGCACACGCATTGCTGCAACCAATGCTGGGCACCACGCTTGCTCCCATACTGTTTGCCGTAGCCTTGATTGCTGCGGGCCAAAGCTCTACTGTTACGGGCACCTTGGCCGGGCAGATAGTAATGGAAGGTTACCTTCACCTGCGCATCAATCCATGGATCAGGAGATTGCTTACAAGACTTATTGCAATCATTCCTGCCGTGTTGGTCATCGTTATTTATGGTGATGAAGAGTTGGATGCTTTACTGGTACTTAGCCAGGTTATATTAAGCCTTCAACTGGGTTTTGCCATTATACCACTTATTCATTTTGTGAGTGACAAATCAAAAATGGGCAGCTTTGCTATTAAGACACCAGTAAAGATCTTATCGTGGATGGTTGCTTTTATTCTCGTATTCCTCAATGTAAAACTCGTTGCAGAAGGCTCGTGGGAAATATTCAACGGAGAAGGTGCAGTTATTACCAAAATACTGATTGGCATAGGCTGGATACTTTTCACGTGGCTCTTTGTAGCAATGACCCTTTTGCCGTTCATTAAAAAACACCGGCAAAAACAAAACCAGTATGCAGCAATCGATATACATGGCCAGGAAAGAATGCTGCATATTGCAGACATACAGGAACCCGGCAAAATTGCAGTAGCGCTCGATTTTAGCAGCAATGATGAAAAACTGATAGCCAATGCTGTGGCGCAACAAAAAAAGAATGCTGTGTATATCCTTTTACATATCGTGGAAACAGCTTCAGCAAAGTATGCAGGAGAATCTTCTGACGATTACGAAACGCGAAAAGACATGGAACGCTTAAAGCAATACGCGGCAGAATTAAAAGACCTGGGTTATAAAACAGAAATTTATCTTGGTTACAATAACAGGGTGCAGGAAATTGTGCGCATTGTGCAGGAGGCAAAGGCAGACATGCTGGTCATGGGTGCACATAAACACAGTGGCTTAAAGGATATCCTTTATGGAGAAACAGTTGACCATGTAAGGCATAAAATTTCTATCCCGGTTTTAATCATCAGTTAGCATATTGCAACATGAATTTTTCAATCAGAAAACTTAAGCAGGCAGACAATGCAATCATTGCTTCCATTATAAGGGCAGTGCTTACAGAGTTTAAAGCCAACAAGCCCGGCACTGTATATTACGACCCTACCACTGATGATCTTTATACACTTTTTCAAACTACCGGTGCAGTGTATTTTATTGCAACATTAAATGGCAAGGTGGCAGGTGGCAGCGGCATCTTCCCAACCGCAGGTTTACCTGCCGGCTGCTGCGAGCTGGTAAAGATCTATTTGTCTGCCAAAGCACGTGGCAAAGGCATTGGTAAAGCGTTAATGCAACATTGCTTTGCAGCAGCTAAAGAAATGGGTTATGCAAGTATGTATCTTGAAACGATGCCCGAGTTAAGCACAGCAGTAGGTATGTATGAGCAACTTGGTTTTAAATACCTGGATGGCCCGCTCGGTAATTCAGGGCACTTTGGTTGCGACATATGGATGAAAAAAATATTATGAGCCAGGCAAAAGAATAAGTATGTAGCACCTGTTGCGTCGCACTCTTCAACTGCAACAACAATATTCGGCTGTGCGAAGAATAAATCCGCCAAAATTTTTTCTGCAATTTTTTGACAATTATATTCGTACCTCAATTTCAAACCTAAACCTTCAAGATGCGTAATAAAGAAACCCGCATTGCTGCTGCTATTTTATTTTTTGCCTACAGCCTGTTCCTCTTTTTTTCGCACCGTAAAAGTTACATTCCACATATCGTGATGATCATTTGCGTACCGGCATTGTTTTTTATTGATTGGGTGCTTTCCAACAAAGGAAAAGATCAGCAGCATTGAATAATTTTTACGGTAAGGTTTAAACAGTACAAGACTGTGCCCGGCGTGTTGCAAAAAGAACAGAACGCACAAGTGAGTGACACAACAGGCGATGCCACCTGTACAAAAGCCGGCAACCAAAACTTACGCCGATAGCGCCTTAGCCTTTCTGCCAACTTTATAACGCTCTCTCCTTACCTGTTGTACCGGTACGTTTTTAATTTTACTTTCCAGCCATGCAATAATATCGAGGTACATAAACGACCGTGTTTCCAGCGGGTTGCCTTCGTAGCGCTGCAGTTTTTCTTTTAAAGATTTAAATGCAGGAATCATTTTATTTGGTGCCAGCGAAAACGACTTTCTTAAAAACCTGAATATCTCTTCTTCTACCACGCTCAGGTTTTTCATATTGGCCATAAAGCGATAAACAGATTTTATGAGGTACTCGAGCAACTGGTAATTACCCAGTTCATAATGCGCTATCAGATGCAGCAGGCGGGCATAGCATTGCAGATCGGTACGCAGGTCAACCTTCCAGTTGATGATGCGGTTTAGGTAATCGATAGCCTTTTCATTGTCTCCGCTGCCAAAATACAGGCAGGCAATTTTATAATAGAATACCAGTATCCTGTGGCGGTCGAGTTGTAAATGATATTCTTTCAGTTTCTCCTCTATTTCAGGAACCAGTTCCAGGCCTTTTGAGAAAGTACCTTCCAGGAAATGTTTGTTGATGCGGGCTATATTGAGGTATACAAAAGTTTGTATCTGCACATTGGCATTGAGATTCGCGTCTTCTGAATGAGAGAAGTTTTCAAAAAGGTTCAATGCTTCGTTGAACTTTGTATAGTTGTTAGTATCGAAATGCGCACTCAGCAAATTGTGTATAGCTTTTATATATTGCACAGCTTCCACCTTTTTCATAAAAGGCTCCTGCTCAAAAATGTCTACCCATTTCTGTGCATACCGGTAATACATCAGCAGATCCTGCAGGATAAACCCATACCAGCAATAGCTTTGGTACAGATACATTTTTTCGTAAAACTGCATGCCTTTTACATTGCATGGTGGCAGGTTGGCCTCGAAAAACATTTTTACTGCGGCCACATCTTTCTCATCTCTTGCATGCCCGAGTTTAATGTACCAGCTATATAGTTGCAAAGAAAGATTAGAGAGCCTGCTCATTAACGATAGGTGAGCATTTACCTCATCTACCTCATGGCTCAACTGCTCTGCCCTGTTTTCTATACTTCTTGTAATGTGCAGTGCTTCGATTTTCTTTTCAAAAAACAATACCTGTAGCTGGAATGTAACCTGGTTGTTTGCCTTTGCGGTTAGTTTTATTTTATCGAGCAGCTTAAGCGCCTGGTGGTACAGACCTTTATTGTACAGGATGCGGGCATACCCCATTTGCTCATTGAGTTGTATATCTATATTATGTTCATCCCTTACCTGCCTCAGGCTCGCTAACAATTGTTTGTACAAGCTCGCTTTCATATTAGAAAGCTGTTGCTTCATAATACTTTTATTCCTGCTAAGGAGCAGTTTTTCATCATAATCTTCCATTTTATCCAGGGCATCAAAAAGCTGGATAATTTTCAGGTCTTCCCCACCCGATCGCTTCATATACAGCTTAAAAGAGCGTTTTTCACCCTTATCCAGTGATTTTATCAGTTGAAAAAGTTGGTCTGTACTCCTGTTAGGCATCGTAATTCTCTTTTTTAAAAACCCTTGCTACAACAGCATTTTAGCATATTTACAACGTGTTATATACCGTATAATCACCGTTAATTTGACTTTTTAAGCACTAAGACCAATATTACATTTGATCTTGCAGGCTGCTTAAATATAATGGCAGGCAATCCAAAATTAAGCAGTCTGCATTTTTTATTTTAAAATATCCATATGCCGGGAAAAAAGATAGATATTTTCGACACTACTTTAAGAGACGGCGAGCAGGTGCCGGGTTGCAAATTAAACACCAAAGAAAAGATCGAATTAGCCATTGCCCTCGAAGATCTTGGTGTAGACATTATTGAAGCCGGTTTTCCCATTTCCAGCCCCGGCGATTTTAATTCCGTTCGTGAGATAACCAAAGTAATTAAACGCGCCACCGTAGCAGGCCTTAGCCGTGCGGTGCAAAAAGATATAGAAGTAGCGGCAGATGCACTTAAATATGCAGCACGCCCACGCATACACACCGGTATAGGCACATCAGATTTTCACATTAAATCTAAATTCAACTCCAACCGCGAAGACATTTTACAACGCGCCATTCAATGCGTAAAATGGGCAAAGAATTTTGTAGATGATGTAGAGTTTTATGCAGAAGATGCAGGCCGTACAGACAATGATTATCTTGCAAGAGTTGTTGAAGCAGTGATTGCCGCAGGCGCCACTGTAGTAAACATTCCTGATACAACAGGCTACTGCTTACCACACCAGTACGGTGAGAAAATAGCATACCTTGTTAACAATGTTCCCAACATTGATAAAGCTACGATTTCATGCCATTGCCACAATGATCTTGGCTTAGCCACAGCCAACTCGATCGCAGGAGTAATTGCCGGTGCAGGACAAATAGAATGCACCATTAACGGGCTTGGAGAGCGTGCCGGTAATACATCTCTTGAAGAAGTTGTAATGGTAATCAAACAGCACCATTCACTCGGTTTATACACCAATGTGCAATCACAAAAGCTCAACCCGATGAGCCGCCTTGTTAGTGAAACAATGCGCATGCCCGTGCAGCCCAACAAAGCAATTGTTGGCAGCAATGCATTCGCACACAGCAGCGGTATACACCAGGATGGATTTTTGAAAGATTCCCAAACCTACGAGATCATCACACCGGAAGAGGTAGGCGCAGGCGGTTCAAAGATTGTGTTAACTGCACGCAGCGGGCGCAGTGCTCTGGCACATCGTTTTCAGAAATTAGGTTACCAGTACACACGCAATGATGTAGATGTATTATACCAGGAATTTTTGCAGGTAGCAGACAGGAAGAAGGAAGTAGAAGATGATGACCTGCATGAAATGGCAAAACAATACAAACAGCAAACAGTAGAAGTGTAAGATAATAATGAGCCCAACTGCAAAATAAGCGTTGGGCTTTTCTTGCGTCGCACACTTGTACTGCAGTGCATGTATCAGCAGTAACCGGCCGGCGCACTGCAGCACGATTCACGCTTAACGTCTCACGTTCAAAACACATGGCCTCAAAATTCAACATACAAAAAGAATTTAAAGCTGTATCTGAAAAATACGATGCCCAGCGCAGGCATCTTATTCCATGCTTCAATGACTTTTATACTATACCGCTGGAGCTGTCAGAAGAAATCAAAGATGTAAAAAAAGTGCTCGATGTAGGCGCAGGCACAGGTTTAATGAGCGCATTCTTCTACGAAAAATATCCCGCCGCATCTTTTACATTGGTAGATCTTTCAGAAGATATGCTCACTAAAGCAAAAGAACGGTTTCAGCAACAGGAAAATTTTGAATATATCATTGCCGATTTTTCCACTGCAGATCTGGGTAAAAGCACATACGATCTTATCGTTTCCGGGCTTGCCATTCACCATCTTGAGCATGCGCTGAAAAAAGAACTCTTCAGCAAAATTTATAAAGCACTGAAACCCGGTGGATGGTTCATCAATGCAGACCAGGTAGAAGGCGGTACAAAAGAAGCTGATGATATCTATCGCGGTAACTGGAAGAAAAAAGTAGAAAACTCACCACTTACAACAGAGGCCAAACAAAGTGCTTACAAAAGAATACAACTCGATATCATGGCGCCGTTGAACGACCAGTTAAGCTGGCTAAGACAGGCTGGCTTCAGGCAGGCCAACTGTTATTATCAATATTTCAATTTTGTAGTTTTTGCCGGAAAAAAATAATGCAGCAATCATCTGTCATAGTAAACAATCTCAGTATACAACTACAAGGTCAAACCCTGCTGAATGATATTTCATTTACGTTATACAAGCAGCAACACCTTGCCATCACCGGCGCATCAGGCAGCGGTAAAACAATGTTGGCCAAAGCACTGGCGGGTAAAATATTTCATCATGGCAGTATTGTATTTTGTGCCGGTACCACGTTGCATTTTGTAGAACAGCATTACCATTTCAAAACAAAGTCAAACACACAGGATTTTTATTACCAGCAGCGTTATAACAGTTTCGACAATGACGACGCACTTTCTGTTTGGGAAGAACTGGTGAAGGTTACAGCAGAGGAGCAAAAAATCAATGGATTATTAGATGAGTTACAGCTGTCACACAGGAAGCATGCCCCCTTATTGCAGTTATCAAGTGGCGAGCATAAACGTTTTCAACTGGTAAAAGCATTGCTTGCACCAGCATCTGTATTAATACTGGACGAGCCTTTTGTAGGTCTGGATAGCAAAAGCAGGCAGAAACTAAACAACATTTTATGGTCTGCAGCAAAAGGCGGCACACAAATTATCTGCATCACAGAAGGGCATGAAATACCGTGTTGCATTACACACATTGCTAACCTTGAAGCGGGAAAACTGGTTTACTTTGGCCCCGCAGAAGAAATGAATCATTCATTTGCCGGAAAGCAACATACATTTACACCTATATATCACTTTCCAAAATTACCACAACAGGAAGAAAAATATTTCACCAATGCTATCTGCATGGAGAATGTTTGTGTAACATATGGCGATAAACAAATACTGAGCAATATAACCTGGACTGTAAAAAAAGGAGAACATTGGTTATTGAAAGGTCACAATGGTGCCGGTAAATCAACTTTGCTAAGCCTTGTATACGGAGATAATCCGCAGGCCTATGCAAACAACATTTACCTGTTCGATAAAAAAAGAGGTTCGGGAGAAAGCATCTGGGATGTAAAAAAAAATATCGGCTTTGTATCGCCGGAACTGCAATGGTACTTTAACAGCACCATTACTGTTCACGATGCAATCGGGTCAGGTTTTTTTGACACGATTGGCCTCTTCAGAAAACTTAGTACAATTCAACATAACATCATTGAACAATGGTTGGATCTTTTACGACTTTCTCATGTGACCCAAAAGCCTCTCTCAACAATTTCAGCGAGTGAGCAACGATTGACTTTGCTGTTAAGGGCTTTAGTAAAAGATCCGCCATTGCTTCTTTTAGATGAACCATGCCAGGGCCTTGATGAAAATCAGACACAACATTTCGTTCATTTAATTGATACCTTATGTGTGCAGTTGAATAAAACACTGATCTACATAAGCCATTACGAGAACGAAATTCCGGCATGTATCAACAAAGTGATCGCGTTAAAAGAAGGAAGGCAAACTATCTATTCATTAAACAGGCAAACCGCTATAGCATAACGGCTGCATAATACCCCTGTATGGGTTATTGGAGCGCACAATGAAAAAAAACATTACAGTTATAAACGGAGACGGTATAGGTCCGGAAGTTACTGCACAGTCTGTAAAAGTGCTTAACGCAATTGCAGACCGTTACGACCATGAATTCAATTACCACTATTGCTTAATGGGAGCAGATGCAATTGACAAAACAGGAGAACCACTGCCTGATGCGACCATTGCTGCCTGCCTGAACAGTGACGCTGTTTTATTTGGAGCAATCGGTCATCCGAAATATGACAATGACCCCTCCGCCCGGGTACGGCCCGAGCAGGGCTTACTGAAGCTGCGCAAAGTATTGCAGCTTTATGCCAATATCAGGCCGATAACGACCTACAGTTCTTTACAACATCTTTCCCCTTTAAAACCGAAACATCTCGAAAACATAGATTTCATCATATTCAGGGAACTGACAGGCGGCATTTACTTTGGCAAAAAAGAATTGAGTGCAGATGAAAATATAGCGCTCGACGAGTGCATTTACTCAACAGATGAAATTGTACGCATTGCAAAGCTGGCCTTTGAATTTGCAGGCAACCGCAAACATAAAGTTACACTGGTTGATAAAGCAAATGTTCTTGAAACATCCAGGCTATGGAGAAAGGTTGTTAAACAGGTTGCGTTACAATACCCGAATGTATCAGTTGACTACATGTTCGTTGATAATGCTGCCATGCAAATCATTCTCAATCCCCAACAGTTTGATGTGATTTTGACGGAAAATATGTTTGGGGATATTTTAAGCGATGAGGCCAGCGTTTTAACAGGATCTCTTGGCCTTTCTCCTTCCGCATCTGTTGGTGCGGGTACAGCAATGTTTGAGCCTATTCATGGTTCTTACCCGCAGGCCGCAGGGAAAGATATTGCGAACCCGCTAGGTTCAATACTCTCAACAGCAATGATGTTGGAATATATGCAAATGCACGAAGAAGCTGCTGTGGTAAGGCAAGCCGTACAATGGACATTGCAAAACCGTTTCGTAACAAAAGACATTGATCCGATCAATTTCTATTTTACTTCTACAATCGGCGACCTTGTTGCAGATTTTATAACCAACAAAATAACCGGCGAAGTAAACCTTAACAATATTGAGTTGAGAAAGTCAACGATCATATAAACTGTAACATAAAAGTTTACAGTTTGAAATAGTTCTTTGTTTGTAATAATGGTGGGTGTATATTCGCATCAATCACTTTTTTTTTGATGTTCAAAAGCAATAATTATATCAGCAACATTGTGGCACTGCTTCTGGTAGTCGTTGTCGTTATTCCTGCTTTCAACAGAGGTGGTTCCTGCATGTAAAACAATAACAGCTTTTCATAGACCCGCCTCCGAGAGGCGGGTTTTTTGTTATAATGTTGGGTTGGAACTAAACGATGCGGGCAACGCATCTCATGGAGTAAGGCTGTTGAACAACACAAAATCCAGTGACGATTTTTTACACATTATCAACAAAGAAAAAATAAAATTATGGCAGCATACTACAACAATGAAACCATACTCTGGTTAAACGGGGAGTTTGTAAAGGCATCTGAAGCCAAAATGGATTTTTACAGCCAGTCTTTGCATTATGGCTACGCCGTTTTTGAAGGTATACGCTCCTATAAAACGACAGGTGGTGAAACCAAAATATTCAAGGCTGAAGAACATTTCGACCGACTGAGAAACTCAGCCCGGGCTATAAACATGCCTTACACCTGGAGCAATGAAACACTTATCAATGCAACTTATGAAGTGTTACAACGTAATAATCTTGACAATGCCTATATAAGACCTGTTGTATACGCACCGGTAAATATGAGCTTCGTAAAAAATGATGTCTCTTATATTGTAATAGAAGTTTGGGAAATGGCACCTTTCTTCGGTGAAAAGCTGTTGCGCATTATGACCTCTTCTTTTCAAAGGCCCAATCCAAAAGCTTTTAAAATTACTGCCAAAGCAAGCGGTCATTATGTAAACTCTATACTGGCAAGCCAGGAAGCAAAAGCAAACGGTTACGATGAAGCGCTGCTGACAGATATGAATGGCTATGTTGCCGAAGGTGTTGGTGCAAACATGTTTTATGAAAAAGATGGCAAGCTGTTTACACCTGCTACGGGCAATATACTTCCGGGCATTACCAGGGCTACCGTTTTAGAATTATGCCATGAACTTGGCATTGAAGCCGAAGAAAAACAAATAACACTGGCAGAGGTAAAAGATGCAGATGCCGCATTCTTTTGCGGCACAGCTGCCGAAGTTATTGGCTGGGAAAGTTTTGATGATATCCCATTCAAAAAAAACTGGAAAGAAACAGTGAGCCGAAAAATTCAGCAGGCTTATTCGGCCAGAGTTACTGAAGCAGACATTGTAGTAGAGGCATAGCTGAAAAAAGCACTGCAGTACAAGTGAGTGACACAACAAAAGCTGCATAAAGTTATACAGTAGATTACCAAAAATATATATCATACAAATGGCTGAACTGAATAAATATTCGAAGACATTAACACAGGACCCTACACAGCCTGGCGCCCAGGCCATGTACTACGCTATTGGTTTTACAGAAGAAGATTTTGCAAAAGCACAGGTAGGTATTGCAAGTATGGGCTGGGATGGCAACCCCTGTAATATGCACCTGAACGATCTTGCAACGGCGGTTCGGGCAAGTGTAAATAATGTAAATGGTTTGCTTGGTCTGCGCTTTCATACCATTGGTGTAAGTGATGGCATCAGCATGGGTACAGATGGCATGCGTTACAGCCTTGTAAGCCGCGATGTAATTGCTGACAGCATTGAAACAAATGCCGGCGCACAATATTATGATGCTATTATCGGTATACCCGGCTGCGATAAAAACATGCCCGGTACTATTATGGCAATGGGCAGGCTTAACCGCCCGTCTATCATGCTTTACGGCGGTACTATTGCGCCAGGCCACTATAAAGGCCAGGATGATCTCAATATCGTTTCTGCATTTGAAGCATTAGGTCAAAAAATTGCCGGTAACCTTACAGAGGCAGACTTCAAAGGCATTGTGCAACATGCGTGTCCCGGTGCCGGTGCATGCGGTGGCATGTACACGGCCAACACAATGGCCAGTGCTATAGAAGCAATGGGTATGAGTTTACCATACTCTTCTTCCAACCCCGCCCTCAGCGATGAAAAACAAAAAGAATGTGCAGCAATTGGTGATGCAATTAAAGTGTTGCTCGAAAAAGATATCAAGCCAAAAGATATTATGACACGCAAAGCATTTGAAAATGCTATTACTGTCATTATGGTACTGGGTGGTAGCACCAACGCGGTGTTACATATGATTGCCATTGCAAAAAGTGTTGGCGTACCTTTAACGCAGGATGACTTCCAGGTGATCAGTGATAAGACGCCGGTACTGGCAGATTTCAAGCCCAGCGGTAAATACATGATGCAGGACCTTCATAAATATGGCGGCGTTCCCGCAGTGATGAAATATTTGCTGGGTAAGGGCTTACTGCATGGAGATTGCTTAACGGTAACCGGCAAAACAGTGGCAGAAAATCTTGCCGGTGCGCCAGACCTGGATTTTGAAAAGCAGGATATTATTATGCCGCTCGAAAAACCAATCAAAGCCACAGGACATCTGCAGATTTTATATGGCAATCTTGCAGAAGGTGGCAGTGTTGCAAAGATCAGCGGTAAGGAAGGCGAACGTTTCGAAGGCACGGCCCGTGTGTTCGATGGCGAGCATGATCTCATCAAAGGCCTTGCTTCCGGCCGTGTGCATGCGGGCGATGTGGTGGTAATAAAAAATATTGGCCCCAAGGGAGCGCCAGGCATGCCTGAAATGTTGAAACCAACAGGCGCCATCATTGGCGCAGGCCTGGGCAAGTCCGTGGCATTGATTACAGATGGCAGGTTCAGCGGCGGCACACACGGTTTTGTGGTGGGCCATATAACGCCTGAGGCGGTAGAAGGTGGTCTTATAGGTCTTGTGCAGGACGAAGATATTATAGAGATCGATGCAACAAAAAACACCCTTACGCTAAAGGTAGCCGATGATGTGATTGCACAACGTAAAGCCGAATGGGTTAAACCTGCGCCAAAAGCAACAAACGGAATTTTGTATAAATATGCAAAGTGTGTAAAAAGTGCTGCTGAAGGTTGTGTTACAGATGAAGATTAACACGAAAATTTTTTGGTGCCCGGCAGCAGTATAAGTATTAAGCATCGTTGCGTCGCACTCTTGTACGGTTGAAGCAATATTGGGCAAACGCGAAGATCGGAGCAAAGATATCAATGTATCATAAACCCTAAACCCGATGCAGGTAATACAAAGCATACAAACAGGATATATGAAATACGTGGAGAAAGAGTAATGCTGGATTGAATGGCAAAACCTGCAGTCACAATTTGTTACCGCAGTAGAAAAAAAACTGGTAACAATCACGTAATGCAGTCACAAATTGTGACCGCATTACAGAGCAGAAGCAATACAAGCGCAGCGCCTTATGCATTTACAGAACAGGGCGTTGCCATGCTGAGCGGCATATTTAAACAGTGACAAAGCCATAAGCATGAACATAGCCATCATGCGTGCTTTTGCAGAGATCAGGAAGATATTGCTCAGGCAGAATAATATAAAAGAGCAATTACAGCAAAAAAAAGAAAGACTGGGTAAGCATGATGTTCAGCTCAACCAGATCTATGATGCGATGGAAAACCTGCTTGATGAAAAAGCAGCAGCACGCAGGGGAGAAGAAAGAGACCGAATAGGATTTAAAAAATAATGTATGACCAAGCAGTATTTTAAAGAACTGGCAGCATTTAACCTGTGGGCAAACAATATTGCCTGCGGCTGGCTCGGGCAGATTAGCGATGAACAGTGGAACCGGCATGTTACCAGCAGCTTTAACAGCATACAGGAAACTGTTTTGCATATCCTCAGCGCTGAAAAAGCATGGCTGCAGCGTTTCAGGAACGAAACGGTTGAGTGGCTGCAGGCAACTTACAAAGGCAGCAGGGAAGAACACATCACCCTTTGGAAAGAAACATCAGCGCAATTGAAATCTTTTATCGATGATTTTGATGAGCAGGCACTCAACACAAACCTTGATTTTAAAAGATTAAATGGCGTTCCTTATTCTATGCCTTATTACCAGCTATTTGCACACGTCGTCAACCACGCAACATATCACCGCGGGCAATTGGTGACAATGTTGCGGCAGGTAGGTTTTAACGAAATCAGCTCAACTGATCTGTTGGGCTACTACCGGTAAGAAGCAGGTTACACAATGCTGATAAAAAATAAAAGCGCTGCATTTGCGGGCTTTATAAAAAATAAAAAATGTGTTATGGAAACACTTGAATTAACAAAAGAAAAAATTACTACCAGTACAACAGAAAATATAAGTGGCAGCGAGGCTGTGTTGAAAGCATTGATAGCCGAAGGCGTAACCACCATATTCGGTTATCCCGGTGGCGCTATCATGCCCATATATGACGCCCTGTTTGATTACGAAGACAAACTTAAACACATCCTGGTGCGCCATGAACAAGGCGGTATACATGCAGCACAGGGCTATGCCAGGACAAGCGGCGATGTGGGTGTGGTGTTTGCTACAAGTGGCCCGGGCGCAACCAACCTTGTTACCGGTCTTGCAGATGCACAAATAGACAGCACACCGGTTGTGTGCATAACAGGCCAGGTATTTGCCCATTTGCTGGGTACAGACGCGTTCCAGGAAACAGATGTAATCAACATTACAACACCGGTAACAAAATGGAACTACCAGGTTACAGATGCCACTGAAATACCTGCAGCTTTGGCCAAAGCATTTTATATAGCAAGAAGTGGCAGACCAGGCCCGGTACTGATTGATATTACAAAAAATGCACAAATACAAAAGTTTGATTACAAGGGCTACGAAAAGTGCGATCATATTCGCAGTTACCGGCCTGCACCAATCATCCGCAAAGAATACGTGGAAGAAGCTGCAAAACTTATTAACGAAGCAGCAAAGCCGTTCGTAATATTCGGCCAGGGTGTTATTCTTGGCCGTGCCGAAAAAGAATTTAAAGCTTTCATTGAAAAAGGTGGTTTACCTGCAGCATGGACCATACTCGGCCTGAGCGCATTGGAAACTGATCACCCGCTAAATGTTGGTATGTTAGGTATGCACGGTAATTACGGGCCAAATGTATTAACCAATGATTGCGATGTACTGATTGCTGTAGGTATGCGCTTCGATGATCGTGTTACCGGCCGTTTAGATAAATACGCCAAACAGGCAAAGATCATTCACCTGGATATTGACCCTGCGGAAATTGATAAGAATGTAAAAACCGCTGTGCCGGTATGGGGCGATTGTAAGGAAACCCTGCCCATGCTTACAGCATTAATAGAAAAGAAATCGCATACGCAATGGGTACAGCGTTTTAATGATATGATGCAGGAAGAGCACGATCTTGTGATTACGCAGGAAATGCACCCTGCATCTGATGATATGAGCATGGCAGAAGTGCTCGATGCGCTAAACGAACTAACAAAAGGAGACGCAGTTATTGTAACAGATGTTGGTCAGCACCAGATGATCGCGTGCCGCTATGCAAAGTTTGTACAAAGCAAAAGTAATGTTACATCGGGTGGTCTTGGCACCATGGGTTTTGCATTGCCCGCAGCTATAGGGGCAAAATACGGTGCGCCCCACAGAACAGTTGTGGCTATCATCGGAGACGGCGGATTCCAGATGACGCTGCAGGAAATGGGTACCATTATGCAGTTTGGCGCCGCTGTAAAAATTCTTATACTCAACAATAATTTCCTGGGCATGGTGCGCCAGTGGCAGGAGTTGTTTCACTCAAGAAGGTATTCATTTGTAGATATTCAAAGCCCTGATTTTGTAACCATTGCTAAAGGCTACGGTATAGCCGGAAGATCTGTGAATGACAGGGCCAATCTAAAAACAGCGCTCAAAGAAATGCTCGACCATGATGGGTCTTACCTGCTTGAAGTAATGGTAGGTAAAGAAAACAATGTATTTCCAATGGTGCCACAGGGCTGTAGTGTGGCAGAGATTAGATTGAAATAGCAACAATACATCTTCCAGAAAAAAGAAAGGCAATTTTGGGCCGGGCAAAAGAATAAGTATGAAACATCGTTGCGTCGCACTCTTGTACTGCAATGCAGGGATGAGCAAAACGAAATCAAAATTTTTTCACAACACAAAAGTCCTTTTACGGCGGACAAGGGTTTTATGAAACAAGAATATACCATAACAGTTTATACTGAAAACCAGGTTGGTTTGTTAAACCGTATAGCCATCATTTTTACACGCAGGAAAATAAATATAGACAGCTTAAACACCTCACCCTCTGAAGTAGAAAGCGTACATCGTTTTACAATCGTCATCAACGAAACGGAAGATGTGGTACGCAAGCTTTGCAGGCAGATAGAAAAACAGGTGGAGGTGTTAAAAGCATACTACAATACCAACGAAGAAATAGTATGGCAGGAGCTTGCAATGTATAAAGTGCCTACAGATGTTATTGCAGAAAAAGTAAAAGTAGAAAGACTATTGCGTGAATACGGTGCAAAAGCAGTGGTTATACGCCACGACTACACCGTGTTTGAAACATCGGGCCACCGCGAAGAAATAGATAGCCTGATGAAGGCGCTGGAACCTTATGGCCTTATTGAGTTTGTAAGAAGTGCAAGAGTAGCCATCATCAAGAGCAGTGCAGGTTTTCACGAAAAACTAAAAGAGTTTGAACGCAAACAACCAGGCGAAGACGTGATAGAAAATGAATACCTGAATAAACAGGAAGAAGTGTTTACCATGTAGTAAACGGGTGAAGACTGTGCAAGTGCTGAGTAAAGAACAGAACGTATAAGTGAGTGACACAACAAAAGCTTAATAGTAGCAATATTGTTTAGTACATAAAAAGAAAAAAAGCAACCAACATTTTCAAATTTTCAAATCATCAAATTTTCAAATTAAAAAGATGGCAAAGTTAAATTTCGGCGGAGTGGAAGAAAACGTTGTAACACGTGAAGAATTTCCACTTTCCAAAGCACAGGAAATTTTAAAAAATGAAACAGTAGCTGTAATTGGTTATGGCGTGCAGGGCCCGGGCCAGGCGCTTAACCAACGTGATAATGGCATCAACGTAATTGTTGGTCAGCGTAAAAATTCCAAAACATGGGACAAAGCTGTGGCAGATGGTTTTGTACCAGGCGAAACATTGTTTGAAATTGAAGAAGCATTACAACGCGGTACCATTATTTGCTACCTGCTGAGCGATGCTGCACAAATAGAATTATGGCCCACTGTAAAGAAAAATCTTACTGCAGGTAAAGCTTTATATTTCTCTCACGGTTTCGGCATTACGTTCAACGAGCAAACAGGCATTATACCTCCGCCGGATGTTGATGTGTTCCTGGTTGCACCAAAAGGTTCAGGTACATCTTTGCGCAGAATGTTCCTGCAGGGCCGTGGTTTAAACAGCTCTTATGCCATCTTCCAGGATGCAACAGGTAAAGCAAAAGATCGCGTTGTTGCACTGGGCATTGCAGTAGGCAGCGGTTATCTTTTCGAAACAGATTTCAAAAAAGAAGTTTACAGTGATCTTACCGGAGAGCGTGGTACACTCATGGGTTGCATACAAGGTGTGTTTGCTGCACAGTACCAGGTACTGCGCGAAAGAGGACACTCTCCTTCTGAAGCATTCAACGAAACAGTTGAAGAACTTACCCAATCACTTATGCCGCTGGTTGCGGAAAATGGTATGGACTGGATGTATGCAAACTGCTCTACCACTGCACAGCGTGGTGCGCTGGACTGGTGGAAAAAGTTTCGCGATGCAACATTGCCCGTATTCAACGAACTATATACAAGCGTGGCTACAGGTAAAGAATCTCAGCGTTCCATTGACTCAAACTCGCAGCCTGATTACCGCGAAAAATTAAACG
This sequence comes from Panacibacter microcysteis, assembly GCF_015831355.1. NCBI lineage: Bacteria > Pseudomonadati > Bacteroidota > Chitinophagia > Chitinophagales > Chitinophagaceae > Panacibacter > Panacibacter microcysteis. Next base: position 178,730 of record NZ_JADWYR010000002.1, on the reverse strand, counting down.
AGGAATTAAAAGAACTGCGCGAAAGTGAAATGTGGCAGGCTGGTAAAACAGTACGCTCACTGCGCCCGGAAAATCAGCAGTAATTTTTGGAGCCGGGCTGTTATACATACATGAAGCTTTCGTTGCGTCGCACTCTTGTACTGTATAACATTGGGCAACAGCGATGCCTCAACGCCAGGTACATTAGCCCATGAACAGCAGTATAAAACATGCTCACATACAAAAGCGCAAAGTGAAATGCTTTGCGCTTTTTCTTTCTAAGAATAAACCGAACAATATGCTAAACGACCAGCAAGTAAACTTACCTGCACATTATCTTTCCATTAAAGAAGCATCAGCAAAGATCAGTTTCTCCATGCCTTCTGATCTGCAAACAGGATGCCTGTTGAGAACGCTGGTTGCTGCCAAACCAAACGGAACTTATCTTGAACTGGGTACAGGTACGGGTCTTTCACTTGCCTGGATGGTGGAGGGAATGACAGCACAATCTACACTCATCACTATAGACACCAGTGAAACATACCAGGCGGTAGCAAAAGTGTATTTCGGTAAAGACAAACGTGTGCAGTTTGTTTCTGAAGACGCAGCAAACTGGATAACCGCCAACAGGCATAAAAAATTTGACCTTGTATTTGCTGATGCATGGCCGGGAAAATATGAATTGCTCAACGAAACATTGAATATGCTTAATACCGGCGGCTTGTATATTATAGATGACATGCTGCCACAACCTAACTGGCCGGCCGGCCATGAAAAACATGTAGAACGGCTGATAAAGCAAATAGAAGCAAACGCTTCTTTACAAATTACCAAACTAAACTGGTCTACAGGCATTGTGATTGTTACAAAAAACGGCATTCTTTTATAAGCTGTTCTTACCGGTAAGCTGGTTGATCACTTCTTTGTAGGTATCGCCGACAGGCAGTTCAATATCACCAATAAACACACTGCTTTTACGTATGGATGTAATACTGTCTACAGCTACCACAAACGAGCGATGAATGCGTATAAAATTTGCCGGAGGCAATTCATCTTCTACCGCTTTCAAAGTCATGCGTATCATTAACGGTTTTGAAGAAGATTTTAAATGGAGCTTTACATAATCCCTGAGTCCTTCTATCCATATAATATCGTTGAACATGACTTTTAAGAGACTGTAATCAACGTTTACAAAAAAATAACCGGCTGCAGGTGTTGTATTATTTTTCTGCTGATTTTTTAACTCGTATAGCTCATTGGCTTTATTGCATGCCTGCATAAAACGGCTTAACTCTACGGGTTTCAAAACATAGTCTACAACGTTAAGATTAAACCCTTCCAGCGCAAACTTTTCGTATGCCGTTACCAGTATAACCATGGGCCGGCTCGTGAGGCTTTGTATAAACTGCAGGCCTGTAAGGCCCGGCATTTGTATGTCGATAAATATAAGGTCAACATCGTGCTGTTGTAAGGCTTTCTGCGCTTCAAAGGCGTCGCTGCATTTGGCAACAAGTTGCAAAAAAGAAATCTTGCTTATATAGTCTTCCAGTAAGCTTAGCGCCAGCGGCTCATCATCTACAGCTATGCATTTTATCATTATACCAGGTTTAATTGAAGTGATACTGTAAAACAATCGTGCTTAGCGGCTATCAGTAAATTATGATTGCTGCCATACAAAAGGTCTAACCGGCGCTTTACATTTACCAGCCCGATACCAGAGGTCTTATCTTTCTCTTCCGGCACATCGCTGTTGCGCTTATTGCGTACCATAAAATGCAGGATATCGTCTTTTGTATAAAGATCTATATCTATTTGCGGGTGCTCTATATTTCCCACACCGTGTTTAAAAGCATTTTCTATAAAAGGGATCAACAACATTGGCGCAATCTCATAATGGTCTGCTGATTGAGACATCATTACCTGCACTTTGACTTTACTGCCCAGTCGTTGTTGCTGCAGGTCTATATAACTCTGCAGGTAAGCAATCTCTTTTTTCAGCAATACTTTTTCTTCGGCTGCTTCGTACAGCATGTAGCGCATGAGCGAAGAAAGTTTGAATATGGTTGGTTCCAGCTCATCACTTTTAAGCCTTGCAAGGGCCAGCATATTATTGAGTACATTGAACAGAAAGTGTGGGCTAATCTGCGAGCGGAGAAAAGATAACTCCGTTTTCATATTTTCTTCATGCTTCTCCACTAAAAGCTTGTCGGTTTTATTCCGGTCCTGTATCATACCTATAACAGTACTTACTGCCAGGGCCAGTATAAAAGGCACAAGATTGAAGCCAATAGAATTACCAAGTATAAAATTTCTTTGCGTAAGACTCCTGAAGAGTGATGCATGAATGAGCATTACAACAGCAAAAATACCAACCTGAAAAGCTGTGTAGGCGGCGTACCTTTTCAGGAAAAGAAACCGGGGCGTGAATATGTAAAGGTTAAAATAGAACACCACGATCCAACAAAGATTGGTGAGTGTGCTAAGTATAAAAAAAGCATTGCGCTCTGCCTGCGGCCTGGGATCATTACCGGGTGTAACGCGCAGCAGGTAAGGCAATGACAAAACAATTAACCATGCCGCAACATGCAATGATATTTTTCCCCACTTCCTGTTATACCAACTGATTTTCATACCGTCGATTTAATTCCTTTCATACTGCGCAATGTGCCAATACTACATGTATTGTGGCAATAAAATTTTTTTGTGAAAAGGAACAGGAGTGCACCTTGCCGAACATTGCTGCAACCGTACAAGTGAGTGACACAACCGCAGCTTAATAGTAGCAATGCTGCCTGCTACCAAAAAAATCTATTGCTTACATCAAATGTACAAACGCCTGTAGCGGCAACAGGCCTAAATGAGACGAATAGTATAAAGTTTGCTGCGAAGCACAGCTACAACGGAGCGAGCAAGGTAAAAGGATAAAGCGGAATATTTCGTACGACCGTAAAAACTATCACTGCGAGTATAATGATGCGCGCAAATTTTACGCTGTAAAACAGATGCTTTTGCGTGCGTTTTTGAGCAGTTTGTAGCTCTAGCAATAAACTATAAAGCAATACAGGCGCTAACAGTACCGCAAGCAGGTTATTATGCATTGCATTTGGAATGTCTCCGTGTAATAATGCAACAAACGCACGCTGGGTGCCGCAGCCGGGGCAATGCAAGCCTGTAACAGTATGGAACATACATTTGGGAAAATAGACCTGGTATAGCGGATACACATATAAGTATAGCAGCACTGTTGCCAACGCTGCTACACTTATTATAAAAAGACCGAGTATTTTAGATTGTAGCGACATGGCTAATATCCATACCTGTTACTCATCATGGCAAGGCCGCCCCAGAAAAAGATCCACAGCAAACAAAGTGCTACCCATGCAATGCCTACAAAAAAGGCAATCTTCGTCCACTTACCTGCGTCTTTAGAGGCGCTTTGTGCACCGGCATAATCGCCTGCTGCAAATTTTGAGTTTACCTGTGCTGCAAATACAATGGCAACAATACCGATGATCTGGCAGCAAAATATGGTGACGAGAATTGCTTCAACAAGCCAGTTTTTTGGCGGTGAAACCGGTTGTTGCTGATAAGGTTGGTTAGAATAATTTTCCATGTTGGTGATTTGGTTGTTAAGTGCAACAAGATACCCAATTTGCATAAATAAAAAAATGCCCCGTACAGGGCACTTCCTTTTGAAATAATATTAGTATCAGTAAGCTCTTGCAAACAACACCCGTTGCGTAGAGGGATTGCCTGTCAGTATACATTTGCCTGCTTCCTGCTCATTATCCAGGGGAATACAACGAATTGTTGCCTTGGTAAGTTCCTTGATCTTCTCTTCGGTGGCGGCTGTTCCATCCCAATGTGCAGCAATAAAGCCGGCTTTCTCATCAAGCAGTTTTACAAAGTCGTCCCAGCTGTCTGATTTTGTTATATGCTCCTGCTGGTAAGCTTTTGCTTTGTTGTAAATGTTCTGCTGAATTTCTTCCAGCAATTCGTGTACGTGTTGGGCAATGCTATCGAGCGAAATACTTTCTTTTGTTTTTTCGTCTCTTCTCGCTACTTCGGCTACATTGTTCTCAAGGTCTCTTGCGCCAATGGCTATGCGTACGGGAATGCCTTTTTTCTCGTATTCTGCAAACTTCCAGCCTGGTCTTGCATTATCTGAGTTATCGTACTTTACAGAAATACCAAGCGCCTTCAGTTCTTTCACAATCACGTTTACCTTTTCAGATATCTGCACAAGCTGTTCTTCGCCTTTAAAGATGGGTACAATTACTACCTGCAGCGGTGCAATGCGTGGTGGCAGAATAAGACCGTCATCATCGCTGTGTGCCATAACCAGTGCGCCAATTAAACGTGTGCTTACACCCCAGCTGGTGGCCCATACATAATCAAGTTTATTTTCCCTGTCGCTGAATTTTACATCAAACGCTTTGGCAAAATTTTGTCCTAAAAAGTGCGATGTACCAGCTTGTAAAGCCTTACCATCCTGCATCAACGCTTCTATGCAATAGGTATCTTCTGCACCGGCAAAACGTTCACTTTCTGTTTTTATACCTTTTACAACCGGCAGTGCCATATATTCTTCCACGAATGTTGCGTAAACATTCAACATCTGTACGGTTTCGTCAATTGCTTCCTGCCTGGTGGCATGTGCAGTATGGCCTTCCTGCCACAAAAATTCTGCGGTGCGCAAAAACAGGCGTGTACGCATTTCCCAGCGCACAACGTTTGCCCATTGGTTGATCAGCAATGGAAGATCTCTGTAAGACTGAATCCACCCTTTGTAGGTATTCCAGATAATTGCTTCGCTGGTCGGGCGCACCACCAGTTCTTCTTCCAGCTTTGCGTCGGGGTCTACAATCAGTTTGCCTTTGTTGTCAGGGTCTGTCTTTAAACGATAGTGTGTAACCACTGCACATTCTTTGGCAAAGCCTTCTGCATTTTTTTCTTCTGCTTCAAACAAACTTTTCGGTACAAATAGTGGAAAATATGCGTTTACATGCCCGGTCTCTTTAAACATTTTGTCAAGCTGATCCCTCATATTTTCCCACAAGGCAAAACCATGGGGCTTAATAACCATACAGCCCCGCACGGCACTGTAATCTGCCAGGTCAGACTTTAGGATGATATCATTATACCATTGCGAGTAATCCTGCGCTCTCGATGTAATTTCTTTTGCCATTATTTGTGTATGATGTTTTATTTCTTTTGTTACCCGGCTGCAGCCTTTCATGGCATCACCTGTTGTGTCACTCACTTCATCGTCCGGAACTTTTATGAACAGCTCCGGTACCGCCGCTCCGCAAATGTGCCGGCCATACATTTTAAACATAGTTGCCGGTTACTGCTATGCAAACAGACCGCAGCTACTTAAAAATCCGCCTCCAAATTATCGCTATTTCTCTACAAACACGTGTTTGTTTTTAGTGTAACCTTAACAAAGCACGGTGTGGCTTGTACCCAAAGCAGTGTAATTTTATAACCGGAACTAAGACTAAAAAAGCGCGGCAAAAGTAATAACTTCACTTAATTAATTGCTAAAACCCATTATATGAAAAATTTTCTACTGTACGGTGTAACTGCTGCTGTGGTGGTATTGAGTAGTTGTTCAGCTTACAAAGCAAGCCGCACACCAGATGACGTGTACTATTCGCCGGCAAAACCGGCGGTAGCAAGAGAGGAGGAAGACAGGTACGAAAGTTATTCTGCCAATGACGATAATTACCTGCGCATGAAAGTGCGTAACCGTTACCAGTGGAATGGTATAGATGATTATAGCTACTGGAATGACAGCCGTTACGATTTTGGCTACAGTTGTTTTCCATCAAGATCTGTAATGCTTAATCCTTATTATGGTGTGGGTATGTGGAATCCGTATTACTCAAGGCCGTGGGGTTATTGGTACAACCCTGTGTACACTGTTGTATACTACAAAACACCTAAAGCATATTTTGGTAACACATCAAAAGCAAATCTTTCAGCCTATCGTAATGGCAATTATTATAATGCCGGTAACAGGCAAAGCTTTGGAAGCCTTTTGAAAAATGCCTTTGGTAACAATAATAATAACTACAATAACAACAACAACAGCTATAATCCATCAAGATCGTTCAATTCCAACGTTACCCCAAGCAGCAGTGCAGGCGGTCGCAGTGGTGGATTCAACAGTTCAGGAAGCAGTGCGCCTGCCGCAAGACCACCAAGATAATAATAACAACATCTATAAAGCAATAGTAAAACATCAATTGTTTGGTGTATGTATATTGCTGTACTATAACCAAAGAAAATGAAGAGACTTTTTTTGCTTGTTTTTACTGCCTTCTTCTTTACGCTGTCGCTGCATGCACAACAACCGGATGATGCATTGAAACTTGGTTGGTTTACCCCAAATGGCTCCGCAAGAAATCTTGCACTGGGTGGTGCCAATGCATCTTTAGGTGGAGATATTACCAGCAACCATATCAATCCCGCGGGCATTGGGCTATATAAAACAAATGAGTTTGTGCTATCGCCGGGTTTCAATCTTAATAATAACAATATCAATTACCTCAATACCAAAAGCAGTTTGTCCAAAAACGCTTTTGCTTACGGTACTTCGGGTGTCGTATTTGGTTTCCCAAACCGGTACCAGGGTGGCTTGGCAAGCACGGCATTTTCCATTTCACTTACACAACTGGCCAGTTACAACAATCACACGTATTACAAAGGCTCCAACAACTACAGTTCGTATTCTGAGAAATATGTGGAAGAACTGGTAAGAGACGGAGCTAATGAAACCGCAGCACTACAGAATTACGTTTTTGGCTCCTCACTCGCCTTCTATACTTATCTTATCGATACCACTCTAAATGCAGCTGGCCAGCTAAGCGGATACAAGTCGTTGGTTCCTGTGGGTACAGGCATAGAGCAGGAAAGAGATGAAGATACAAAAGGCGGACTGCATGAATTATCTTTTGCTTTTGCTGCAAACGCTGCAGACAGGCTTTACCTTGGATTAGGATTAAATATACCGATACTCGGTTACAACAGAGATCTTACATATACAGAAAGAGACCTAACCAACAATGCCGATAACAACTTCGGCTACTTTACCTATAAAGAAAATTATAGAACAAACGGTTTTGGCGTCAACGCCAAACTTGGTCTTATTTATAAACTAAACAGCACCGTACGCCTGGGTTTTGCTTTTCATACGCCCAGTTTTATGCAGCTAACAGACAAACAACGCACCGAAATTACTACCAACACAGAAAACTATGCAGGTATTGTAAAAGCATCAAGCGATGAATTTAACTCCGGCAATGCCGGCGAAGTTACCTATCGCGTTACCACACCTTACCGGGCTATCGGAAGCATCAGTTTTGTGTTTAACCCTGTGGAAGAAACACGCAAACAACGAGGGTTCATCACTGCAGATATTGAGTACGTTAATTATCGTGGTATCCGCTACAATGTGTTACCCGAAAACAGTGGAGATTTTGAAGGAGTAGATTATTATAAAGCCCTGAACGATGTTATAAAAGATTACTACAAAGGAAATATAAATGTGAAAGTGGGTGGAGAAATAAAGTTTGATCCCTGGGCTATAAGGTTAGGTGGTGCATACTATGGAAGTCCCTATGCAGATGCAGCGTTAAGTGCAAACCGTATTATGGCAAGTGGCGGTATTGGTTACAGAAACAAAGGCTTTTTTATAGACCTTACACTGGCACAAACATTTAATACCGACGTAAATTTTCCATACCGGCTAAATGATAAAGCCAATGTGTTTGCAGAGGCAAAAAACAATCGTTCCAATATTGTAGCTACTGTTGGCTTCAAGTTTTAATATTATGAGCCGCGCTGCAGTATAAATGGCATCGCCTGTTGCGTCGCACTCTTGTACTGCATATCGTTATGCATCACTTCAGAGATTACTACGCAAAAAATAAATACTCACTGATATTTTAAATGCAAATGCCACTCTTTTCAGAGTGGCATTTGTTATACTCAGGTTACTGTTAAGCTTTAAGCTTTTTTATTTCTTCGGTAAGTTTAGGTACAATTTCAAAGACATCACCCACAATGCCATAGTCCGCAGCTTTGAAGAAAGGCGCTTCGGCGTCTTTATTAATTACCACGATAGTCTTACTCCTGTTTACGCCGGCAAGGTGCTGTATGGCGCCGGATATTCCTAAAGCAATGTATAAGTTTGGTGCTACCTGCACACCAGTCTGCCCAACATGCTCATGATGTGGTCTCCAGTGACTATCAGCTACTGGTCTGCTACAGGCTGTTGCCGCATGTAATGCATGTGCAAGATCCTCAACAATACCCCAGTTTTCAGGCCCTTTTAAACCACGCCCGCCACTTACCACTATTTCAGCTTCTGTCAAAGGCACTTCTCCACTCACTTTATTTACAGCAGTAACTTTTACCCTCGCTGCCGGCACCGCAATATTTAGCTGGTTAACGGACGATGTGCCCTCTCCTGCTATTGTTTTATAACTGTTTGGATTAAGGGAAATCACCTTTATATCAGATGCGATATTCACATTCGCAAACGCCTTTCCGCTAAAAACAGATTTCTTCACCACAAATCCGTTTGCTGTATCAGGCAGTGCTACTGCACCCGCTACAAGCCCGGCTTTCAATCCCGCCGCAACCCTTGATGCAATTGCTTTACCGGTCTGGTTATGCGAGAATACTACAACATTTGCACCGGTAGATTTCACAGCTTCTTCAAGCACTTTTGCATACACCTGTGCATCAAGTGTATTTAATGCTTCATTATTCACCTGGTTAACTTTCGTCACACCATATTTTCCAAGTGTCGTAAGGTCGTCGTTTACAGTACCTAAAATTATTGCCTCAGCAGCAACATTTAGTTGCCTGGCAAGATCTGCACCATAAGTAAGCGTTTCAAAAGAGGCCTTTTTTATCTGACCATCTGCGTGGTCTATAAATATCAAAACTGACATATGATCAATTTAATCTTGTTATGTATTTTTTCACGCGAAACCAAATACAACCCTCATGCTGGCAATATGCGCGTATAACTGCCATTACAATCTTTTATTCTTAGATAACCTTTGCTTCCTCATGTAGCAGCCTTACAAGCTCTTCCACATTATCTGCTGCCACCAGTTTTACGCCGGCTTTTGCAGGAGGTAATTCAAAACCAGCTATACTGGTAAGTGCATCCACCGAAACAGGTTCTGTCACTTTCAAAGGCTTGGTTCTTGCAGCCATTATACCACGCATATTGGGTATGCGTTGTTCGGCCACACCTTTCTGGCAGCTGACAACAGCGGGTAACGCAACCTCATTTACTTCTTCCCCACCCTCAATCTCACGATTTAATGTTGCAGTTGTACCTTGCAGTTCAAACTTCGTGGCTAGAGAAATATATGGCATATCCAACAGTTCTGCAACCATGCCACCAATTGAAGAACCGTTATAATCGATCGTTTCTTTACCTGTAAATATTAAATCATAATTGCCTTCTCCCGCTACAGCGGCAATCTGAGAAGCAATAAAGAAGCTATCACTACTATCTGCATTTACACGTATAGCTTCGTCGCCGCCAAGAGCGAGTGCTTTTCTTATTACAGGATCGCAATCTGCACCGCCAACGGTAATAATGTGCAAGATTGTGCCGGGGTCTTTTTCTTTTAATTCAATGGCTCTTACAAACGCATACCATTCATCATATGGATTGATGATCCATTGCACCCCGCTTTCATCAAACTTTGTGTTGCCGTCTTTAAATGCAATTTTGGAAGTAGTGTCTGGTGTTTTGCTTATGCAGACTAGTATCTTCATGGCAAGATGGTTAAATGTTTAGAAATGGTTGTTTATGCAACTATTTGCAAATATAAAAGTATTACTGTACTAACAAGAGTTTGTATAAAAATTTATTTGTGAAATTTAGCCGAATCCTTAACTGTTAAAAAAGAAAAAGCTATGACGGTTTCCCGCATAGCCCTTTAATGTGGATTATGTATGAAGATATTTAGTGAACTGAATTAAGCGGACTAAACATAAGCCGGTTCCTGATAGCGAAAACGTTTTGTCCATCTTTTGAAGACAAGGTACATGGCGGTGTGAAAACGAAATCTTTCAGGTCTTTAGCCCTGCGCAGTATATCGTTGAACATACGCAGCGAGTTTCTTACACCGCCCCTGCCCGCTGCATCGCGAACCATCATACTGTCATTATCTGGTATATTATCGAAATCTATGGCGCCACCTCTGCCGGCTGTTCCTGTAAGAAACCCGGATAATGTGGCCTGAGACCCGAAGAAAACCGGATCTACGTGTGTGAAAAATGTCTGGATTTCGCCTGCATGACACCCGGTACATGTATTGCGTGAAAACACGTGTCTTACAGTTGTGTTTGAAATACGCGCAGGACTTCTTTTAGTTGCAACACCATCCCAGTGATAAATGCCGGTCGGCAGTCCAACGGGCTCACCCAATATTTGGGAGTGACCACCAAGAAAAGACTCGGGCAATACATAAGCATCATTTTTCACAGCCCTGCCGTTATTATTTACCCATGTAACCATTGCAATTACATCCGGATTTTCTACCTGCGCATTGTACTTATCCTGTGGTATCTGTTCTACCAGTCTTTGAACAATCGCCTTGGTTGGTGATGTGGCGAGATTAAACTGCCTGAATTCGTATCTTTTGATGCTACCATCTTCCGGGGCAAAAGCGATTTCATTGGTCCGGATGGCGTCAAGAATTAGATTTGCCTCCCTGCCAGGTGCAGTGCCCCATAATGTAAAACGGTCAGTAATATCCTGCAATGCTGCGTTATATTCAGGACTGCCAAGCGTTAAATCTTTCAGGTTGTACCACCTTAACGCCCAGTTTTGCAGGCTGTCGCAAATTGATTTTGAATTTATGCCATATTCTACAACAACGGTACCCTGCATAGCGTCTGTACATGTTGGATCTATAAGGCAAAAGGTGTATCGCCCTTCTCCGGCCGGTATACCTGCTGCTCTCTCTCTTAAATCAAAACGATTGATAATTGCAGTAAGTTTGAAAGGCGCATATTGCATATCAAGTTGCCCTTCAGGCGCGCCTGCAAGTGCGCTTTTCTCAAGCCATGGCTGAATCAGATGCTCATTAATCCCTGTACGCGCCAACACAGTATCACCATTCATTTCTTTATCTACCTGCCAGTTGTGAAGCCAGTCCATTACAAAAGCTGAAAGTTCTGCATCAGTCGGGTCTGTTTCGGAAGTTTTAGCAAGGTTTTTCATGATGGTTTTAAAAGTCCATGGACCATCAATATTTCCTGTTTGTGTGCAAGGGTTCCAGGTACGTGTAGGATCTTCGACCACACCTACGTCAGTGATAAAAATGCAATTATTTCTTACAGAATCCAGCAAAGGTGTAGAAGCACTTGAGAGTGCGGCTATAGACACGGCCTGGTTCTTTTCAAACTGTTCGGGATTAAAGGTACCTGTAAGACAGTTTTCGGGCGACAGTATTTCGCGGTTATAGAATTGAGCCTGTTTATCTTTAAGGTTACTTTTGTACATCATAACCGCCGCTTTCGCAAACTCTTTAACATCCGCATAAATTTTGCCGGTGAAGATACCATCACCCGCAACTTTATCGAATGCCTGCCCATCATCACGCAACGTGAGCTGTTCGCCACCATTATCTACGGTTACAGTTGTCTCTGCATAATTTTCGTACGAGTACACCGCCATCAGGAGCAGATGATAATTATCACCCGGGATCTTTTGAACAAGTACATCTTCTGCCGCGGGTATTCTTTGCAGTTTACCGGGCATGCCGCCGTTTAAATCTGCCAGGTACGCGTCCATTGCAGGCGCATCGGCCCATGGCAGATCTGCATTGCTTACCGCAAAAATACTGTCGTAAACAGTCTTACTTTTTTTGGTAGTTTTCTCATTCTTATTCCATGAAACGCAAAGGAAAGTGGCAAACGCCAATCCCGTAAGAACGATCAGTTGTCTCGAAGTTTTCATAGTTGTAGTGTTGGGTGTAAAACTTAAATCAATAGTTTGGGTTGAATATTCAACACACAAAGATTTGTCAGTAAGAGATTGGATTTAAGCAGCTTTGGTTTGTATTTTTAGCTGTTGCCAGTGCCGAAGAAAGGCGGTATAACGAAATTGAGTAATAAAAAGTAATTGCCTGACCAAAACAGCTTAAAAAATTCGTGCATATGATTTAAAATCGATGAAAATTTGAGCTTGTTCACTTTGCACCGGCTGTAAAGCCACTGTTTAGGCTTTTTGTATGATAAAGCCTGAACGCTAAAGCTCAATTAACTTCATAAAGTACAAGAGTGCGACGCAACAGGTGATGCCATGAAAATATTTGCCGGGCTCCAAAAAATAACATCACCGTTCTGGCTGCAGGCTAAACCAAAGCATGCTAAGTTTGTAGTATAACTTATGAAAGTATACTTCATTTCAGGCCTTGGTGCAGATAAAACAGTATTTCAGCTTTTGAAACTGCATAATGCTGAACCGGTATTTATTGACTGGATAACGCCGTTAAAAAATGAAAGCCTTCCCGATTATGCCCTGCGTTTAAAAAGTTTTTATAAAATACCGGATAATGCTTTTATAGCAGGACTTTCTTTTGGAGGTATGCTTACAACCGAAATAGCGAAAGCCTTCCCGTCAGTTAAGGGAATTTTGTTATCCAGTGCCAAAACGAGTAAAGAAATCCCGTTTTATTACCGCACCGGTAAATATTTTAGCTTGTACAAATGGACCTCGCCTAAAATGCAGCGTTGGTTTATGCTGCGTATAAAAAGCTGGTTCGATCTTAAAACACCGGCATTTATAAAAGTGTATGAAGAGCTGATTGCAAACTCTGACACTGCTTTTAATAACTGGGCGGTCTCAGCATTGCTAAACTGGAGTAACAAAATTGTGCCCGGTAATGTTGTTCATGTACACGGAACAATAGATAAAATACTGCCTTATAAATACGTAACCAGCAATTATACAATTCGTAAAGGCGGGCATTTAATGGTGCTTGAACAGGCAGCAGAAGTTTCTGCCATTATGAATGATATTATTGAGGGATATTTAAGTGCTTCTTCATCAGCCAGTCAACCTGGGCATCTTTGCCAAGCATAAAAGTATGCTTGCCAAAAATTTCAAAACCCCATTTTTTATAAAAAGCCATTGCTTTTTCGTTTTTCGTCCACACTCCCAGCCACAGTACTTCGTAATGTTGTTGCAATGCAAAAGCAAGGCAATGCTGCATGATGACACTACCCAAACCTTTACCGTGATAAGCTTTTGAAACATAAATACGTTCCAGTTCAATATGTTTCAGGGTTGCGAGTTCAGCAGGCTTTTCTGAAGTACGCAATTTTACGTAGCCCACCATTTGCCCGTCGTTGCTGAAAGCACCAAAGAAAAAATTACAGGCTTCTTTTATCTCCGTAAGCAACTGCTCTGCCGAAAAATGCTTGTTGATGTACAAGAACATATCCTCCTGCGTATTATAACGCGCATATGTATCTGTAAAAGTGTCTACACTTAACTGCCTGAGTGCATCAACATTTGCAGCACCGAGTGACTGTATGGAAATTCCGCCCATCGTTATTGCAGGTCTGGTGGCAGGTTGCACGGTTTGCCTTTCTGCGGGCCGCCGCCATCTGCCGCTCTTTTGCACAGTGGCGGCAATGCTTTGTATGCCTGTGGCTCTGCAGTGGTAGAGTCCGCATCAAAACCCGCATTATTTATAGCAACTTTTATGTAATCTAACGTTATACGATCTGGCACATACTGAATTTTCAATATGCCGGTGTTCATCGCAATAGTCCATTTCACTATTCCGGCATCGCCATTGGGGCCCTTTTCTGTAAGCAGAAATTTTTCCAGCTTGTCTTTACAGGTCCAGCATTTAAGCTGCGGCACACTAATGGTTGCCCATTGCGCTTTTTGCTGCATAACCTGAGCCTGTGCTTGCAGCGCAAACATTAGAATAACTACACTACCGGCAAACTTTTTCATACACGTATTTTTTATGTTGAACCAGGCATTTGTACAGGTGGCATCGCCTGTTGCGTCGCACTCTTGTGCATGATAACTTTACGCAGCTACGATGCCTCTTCTGTACCACGCTGGATAAACTACTTTTTATATCCGTTTCAAAACTAACAACCAATTACAATTCTCAAATACATTTTAGGATTTTATTTTCGCAGAAACTATTTTACAATTATTTTTGAGCCATGACAATCGAGACATTTAAACAACTAAGCATGCACGAAAAGCTTGCTGAATTAAGGCACAACGGAGAATTACTTGGACCGTACGAAAGGAATGATGCAAACGGAGGCCCTAAAACGCCGGGCGATATTTATTCACTATTCGATTTCTTTGTGTACCTGAGTGAAGATGAAACCATTGTTGTACCATCGAGAAGAAACCCGCTACCCGCAGAATAACCGCATTAAAAGGTATAATTAACCTAGCTATATTTACTAAAAAAGAGGCGCAAACGCCTCTTTTCCATTTATTCCAATCAACAACTAAACTTAGAAGGATTTTGCTTCATCTTTTACGTGATTGTATGTTTTCTTACTGCTTTCAATAAGTTTCAACACTTTTTCTCTCACATCAGATTTTAAACCATCTACTTCGCTTTCGAAAACAGATTTCAATTCATCCAGTTCATCAGCGGCCTGGCCACGCAAACGACGTAATTTTTTCTTAACATCATCAGCAGAATCGGCAATTTTCTGTCTTGTTTCACTCCCACTTGCAGGGGCTGTGAGCATACCAATAGCAACGCCTGCAACAAGACCTGATAATACACCAATGAGAAGTTTTTGAGCACCCATAATAATTCAGTTTTAAGGTTAACAAATATTATTGATCAGTTGATGTGATTGTGTTTCTAAAACCTTGCCAACTACACACAATCAAAAAAACATAACAAAATTACTATTATCCACTAATGTGGTGAATATTTTCCACAACCAATGCCATAAACACATTTGTACAGCTGCAATTTTACATGGCATATTTATTGAATTTGTACAATGTAAATTAAATGCCGGATTTTATGAAAAAGCTGATTATTATCGGAGCCCTGATATTCTCGCTGGTTAGCATGGAGAGCTGCAAAACTACCGTAGTTGCACAAAAACCAAACCCACCTGCTGTAGTAGCCAGGCCACCACAACCGCGCCCTGACTATGTTTGGATAGATGGTGAATGGTATGTGGTTGGCGGTAAGTATCAATTTCGCCAGGGTTACTGGGCACCACCACGTGGCGGAAGAGGATGGGTACCCGGTCATTGGGAAAAGAAAAGAGGTGGATGGACATGGGAGAAAGGGCACTGGAGATAAATAAATTTGTGGGGTTACAAACAAGAGGGTTACTCAGGCTGGGTAACCTTTTCTTTTATGATATCTTTTTCAATTAACAAAATAAGCAAGAAAGCAAGTAATGTGCCTGCCACATAACACAAAAGATCAGACCATAAAAACCCAACGCCAAACATAAGCCTGCCCAACGTGGTGCTTCTTATTTCATTGGCCCATGGTGTATTAATCAACTGAGACAATTCATCTATAACACCCAAAAGATAGCAGCATAAGGCGAGCTTTAACAGCGATGCATTTATAAAAACAGCACGCAATAAAAAAAGAAAAGCACCTGCCCATAAAACATCACCACCATACTTAACGATGAGCAGCGTAAACCACGTTTTATGATGCCTTGTGGCGAGTGCAAGCCAGATGAAAAAAGCAAATGTGAGCAGATATATCAATCGCCGGAGTAAAAGCTTTGTCATGATAGCCTGAAAATAGTGATGCCCGAAGATATTATTAAAAAAATGCAGAAAAGCCTTTACTAAAGTTTAGCTTCCATCTTCGCTTTTGTTCAGTATAGATTTAACAGTACAAGAGTGCGACGCAACAGCAGCCTAATAGCAGTAATGCTGCATGGTACATAAAAAAAATCCCGCTGTTTGAGCGGGACATTTATTATTAAACCATTTTGAAAGTATCAAGAAACTTAGTGGTAAAATTACCTTTTCTGAAATTCTCATTTTGCATAAGCTGCAGGTGAAAAGGAATCGTGGTTTTTACACCTTCAATTACATATTCACTTAGTGCCCGGTACATGGTATCGATGGCCTCATCTCTTGTACGCGCAACGGCGATCAGCTTACCAATCATAGAATCGTAATAAGGCGGAATTGTGTAGCCGGTATAAACGTGGCTATCTACACGTACGCCATGACCACCAGGTGTATTTAGCGTGGTGATTTTACCGGGTGATGGACGAAAGTCGTTATAAGGGTCTTCTGCATTGATGCGGCACTCAATTGCGTGCATTTGCGGGGTGTAATTCTGGCCCGAAATCTTTTCGCCCATTGCAATCTTAATCTGTTCTTTGATAAGATCGAAATTGATTACTTCTTCGGTAACGCAATGTTCTACCTGTATACGGGTATTCATTTCCATAAAGTAGAAATTGCGGTGTTTATCTACCAGGAACTCAATGGTGCCAACACTTTCATAATTAATGGCCGATGCAGCTTTGATAGCGGCAGCTCCCATTTTATCACGCAACTCCGGCGTCATAAAAGGAGACGGCGATTCCTCTACCAGTTTTTGGTGGCGGCGCTGTATGGAACAATCCCTTTCACTCAGGTGGCACACTGTACCATACCTGTCTCCTGCAACCTGTATCTCTATATGGCGTGGTTCTTCCACAAACTTTTCCATATATACGCCGTCATTCTTAAATGCGGCGGCAGCTTCGGTTTTAGCCATTGTATAGTTGCGCTCGAGCTCACTTTCTTCAAATACCACACGCATACCTTTACCACCACCACCGGCGGTTGCTTTTAAGATTACCGGGTAACCGATTTCTTTTGCCAGCCCTTTAGCCTGCTCAACACTTTCGAGTAAACCCTCGCCGCCCGGCACCACCGGAACGCCTGCTTTGATCATTGTATCTTTAGCCGTGATTTTATCACCCATAGAATTGATCATGTCTGGTGTTGGCCCAATGAATTTAATACCATGATCGGCACATATTTTAGAGAACTTGGCATTCTCTGCAAGAAACCCGTAACCCGGGTGTATAGCATCTGCATTGGTTATTTCTGCAGCGGCCATAATGTGCGGAATATTTAAATAAGATTCGCTGCTTTGAGGCTTGCCAATGCACACCGCCTCATCAGCAAATTTTACATGCAGGCTGTCTTTATCTGCGGTTGAATACACCGCTACGGTTTTAATACCCATTTCGCGACAGGTTCTTATAACACGCAGGGCTATCTCGCCACGATTGGCTATCAGTACTTTTTTAAACATTTTTTCGAGTTGAGAATGTGACTGGAATATTGAATATGCTTTAAAACAAAAGGCAAGTTGAAAAGTTGACGCGGTTAGCGGCATGCAACAATTTCAAATTGCCTTCATAAACATATTATGCGGGTTCAACCAGGAACAATGGTTGATCGTATTCTACAGGGCTGGCATCATCAACCAACACTTTAACTACCTTACCACTTACTTCACTTTCAATTTCATTGAACAGTTTCATGGCTTCGATGATACAAACTGTTTTGCCCGGTGCTACCTCATCACCCACTTCTACAAATGACGGCTTATCTGGTGATGATTTGCGGTAAAAAGTACCGATCATCGGGCTCTTTATGGTTATAAGATTATCTGCTTTTGGCGCTGCAGGAGTGGTTGCGGCTGATGCAGCAGGCGCAGAAGAGGCTGGCTGTGCTGCTGACATCGCTACAGGTGCCTGGGCATATACCGGTGCCGGTGCTGCTACAACTGTTTGCACAGCATCTTCTTTTTGTTTGATCGTAATTTTGAAATCCTTTTCTTCTATACTTAATTCCCCAATGTTACTCTTGTTAATGATCTTGATAAGTTCCTGGATCTGCTTGAAGTCCATAAATAGAATTTTTGGGATTTTGAATGTTTTTAAGCGATTTTACCCCGAAAGGAGGGGCAAAGTAGGTAATTTTTGATAAAAAATTGCCGAATTTCTTATTTCTCTTTTCAGGCTTGTTTTTCGTGTATGTATAAGAAAAGGACGGTGTTTGGCCGCCCTTTCATTTATAAGCTGTACAAGGTTTTATTCCTTTACTCTTTCTACGTACTCACCTGTTTTTGTATTTACGCGAATGAACTCTCCCTCGTTCACAAAAAGAGGTACGTTAACAATGGCACCTGTCTCTACGGTAGCCTGTTTCAGGGCACGGGTAGCGGTATCGCCACGAACGCCCGGCTCGCAATAAGTGATCTGCATAACGATCTTTTCAGGAAGTTCAGCACCAATTGGCTGCTCTGTTTCTGTATTGATAAATACAAAAACTTCGCTCCCATCTTTTAAAAATTGAGGCGCATCAATCATTTCCTCGCCCAAAGCGATCTGCTCAAACGTCTCATTGTTCATGAGGTTGTAGCCAGACTCGTCCTTGTATAAATACTGGAACGCTTTTTTCTCTACACGCACAGGAAAAATTGTTTCACCACTGTTCCATGTTTTTTCTATTGTACGATTATTGTCAACGCCTTTCAATTTGGCCCACACTTTTGCTGCAGCACGTGCAGTTTTGTTTTCGCCAAATTCCACTACTGAATATAGGCTTCCGTCTAATTTCAGAATCTGGCCGCGGCTTATATCTGATGTTGTTGCCATAAGAAGTATTTTATGAATAGGGCGCAAATGTATGAATTGAGTTTTACATTTTGAAGATGGAATTTTCTTCTTTCCGGCGCTGTACCGGTTTTGAACAACCAGTGATGCAAGTGCCTGTAGCATTGTGTTTATTGTATGATACCGGCACAGGTTTTCATGGCATCTGCTGTTGTGTCACTCACTTGTACTTCCGTTTTTTATGGCGGCTGCAGCGTTCCTTTTTCCCGGCCTGCAACAGGAAAACAAGTACCGGTTACAGTTTTGTAAAACACCCCGCCAAAAGCCTGGCAGTAAGGCAGCAACAAGATTGCATATGCTGAGTTTACTTCCAAACAGTACAAGAGTGCGACGCAACGGCAGCTATATAGTAGTAACGCAGCCCGGTACACTATGCCTATCTTTTACTCACAAAAAAAGGCCATCGTGAAGAATCACGACGGCCTGCTCTAAAGTTAAACTTAAAGTTAGTACTTCACAAACTTTGTATTATGCATTACTGTGCCTTCTTTCGTAAGAACAGTAACAAAATAACTACCGGGTTTCAACTTACTCACATCCAGTTGCGTGCTTGATATGCCTGCATTTGCCTGCATAACTGCCCTGCCATACACATCTGTTATTTTTATTACAGCATGCTCCGGCACTTTGCCTGTATTGATGTTGATGAGTGAGTGTGCAGGGTTAGGGTACAATTTCATGCTTCCTTTATTCTCTGCGATAAGTGATGACGACAAATTACCTTTTGCTGCTGAGCCTTGTATTATCCTCAATGTATAACACGCCGGGCTTGACAAACCATTTGATGCACCGATTATTTTAATGTAATGATTACCTTTTGCCAAAGTGGTGCTAATAACTTCGTCAGCTATACCAGTATTGGCAGAACTACCTGTAATCTTTTGATTATTGTTATACGAATAGAGGTTATAATCCTGAGGCAAATTATCGAGTGTTATCGTTACCAGTCCGCTTTGTGGAATTGTTACTTTGTAATAATCAACATTACCTGATGGATTTATTGTGCCGAATACATCCGTCGATAATGGAACGGAGATAGCTGAGGCGAAACTGTTGTGCAAAATTGTGTCATATTTTCCGGGACACAAAGGCAGCGTTGTAAAAGAAGTACTATTGTAAGCGCTGCTGCCGGAACCACATACTGCCTTCACACGCCATTCATAGTTACTTTCACTTGCAAGACCTGTGACATTAATTGACAGTGCCGTTGTTCCTGTTGCAAGATTAGTCCAGTTAAGCGCGCTTGTCGATCTGTAACCAACTGTGTAACCGATTGCTCCATTGACAGCCGACCAGTTCAAAGTTGCAGATGAACTTGTTATATTGGTAGTTGTTACCGTGACTGGTATACCACAACCTATAGCCAGCAGTGTATTAAACTGTG
Source organism: Panacibacter microcysteis (assembly GCF_015831355.1). NCBI lineage: Bacteria > Pseudomonadati > Bacteroidota > Chitinophagia > Chitinophagales > Chitinophagaceae > Panacibacter > Panacibacter microcysteis. The sequence goes on along the minus strand of NZ_JADWYR010000002.1, from coordinate 158,656 downwards.
CAGATACATAATTGCTTGTATTGCCATATATGCAATTTACACGCACACGCCAATCGTAGGTAGTACTTGAATTTAAGCCACTGAGATTTACAGTAGTTGATGTTGTAGCTACAGCAGCACTTGTCCAGGTAGATGACGTAGCAATCTTATAATCCACATCGTAGCTTGCAGCACCCGTTACGGCGCTCCAGCTGATGGTTGCAGATGATGCAGTTACTGAACCTGAAGTAAGGCCTGCAGGGTCATTACAAACCGGTGTTTGTGTTGTAAACTGTGCGCTTGTATATGAACTGCTGCCCACAGCACAATTTGTCCTGATCCTCCAGTCATATAAACTACTGTAGTCAAGCCCTGAAATGCTTACTGATGTAGCGGTTGTAGCTGTGGCCGCATTTAACCACGTACCACTTGTTGCTAATTTATAATCAACATCATAACTAGCTGCACCGGTGGCTGCAGTCCAATTCAATGTTGCAGATGAAGTTGTTACAGCAGATGCATTTAAACCGGAAGGTGCTGTTGAACAGGTAGTGGTAAATAATGCTGATGTATAAACTGTACTGCCGGATGCACAATTGGTTCTTACACGGTAATCATATTGTACACCGGTTGATAATCCAGACAAGTTAACAAAAGTAGATGTGGTTGCTGTAGCTGCGTTGGTCCATATGCCTTCAGCAGAAAGTTTATAATCTACATCGTAACTAACAGCGCCACTCACTGCGGTCCAGGTTACTGTGGCAGATACGTCTGATACTGCTGATGTTGACAGACCTGTTGGTGCCACGGTACATAATGTAGTAAACTGTGCACTGGTATAAACAGTACTTCCTGAAGCACAATTTGTTCTTACACGATAATCATATACCGCACCCTGCGTTAATCCGCTAAGGTTTACAGAAACAGTTGTTGTACCTGTTGCCGCATTTGTCCATGAACCGGAAGATGTCAATTTATAATCAACATCATAACTTGCTGCACCACTTACCGCTGACCAGCTTATTGTAGCTGAATTATTGGTTATTGCAGATGCTGATAAGCCTGATGGTGCCGTAGTACACAAGGTTGAGAACTGTGCTGTTGTATAAGTTGTACTTCCTGAAGCACAATTTGTTCTTACACGATAATCATATACGGCACCCTGCGTTAATCCGCTAAGGTTTGTAGAAACAGTTGTTGTACCTGTTGCCGCATTTGTCCATGAACCGGAAGATATCAATTTATAATCAACATCATAACCAGTTGCCCCATTTACAGCCGACCAGCTTATGGTAGCTGAATTATTGGTTATTGCAGATGCAGACAAGCCTGATGGCGCTATAGTACATAAAGTGGTAAACTGGGCGGTTGCATAACTGCTACTTCCGGATGAACAGTTTGTTCTTACACGATAATCATAAGCAGTGCCCTGTGTTAACCCGCTGATATTAAAGGACACGGTTGTTGTTGCAGTAGCAATGTTTGTCCATACTCCTGAAGAAGCCGCTTTATAATCCACATCATAGCTTACAGCCCCGGCTGCAGCAGTAAAGCTTACTGTAGCTGATGAATTTGTTATTGCGGTGGCAGATAACCCTGAAGGAGCAACTGAACAAAGTGTGGTGAATTGAGCAGCGGTATAAGCTGTGTTACCAGATGAGCAGTTGCCTCTTACACGGTAATCATATACAGAACCCTGTGTCAGGCTGCTGAGGCTTACACTTGTAGATGTAGTGTTTGTTGCAGCGTTAACCCATGTACCGGAAGAAGCCAGTTTATAATCTACGGTATAAGATGTAGCCCCTGCAGAAGCTGACCAACTAATCGTTGCAGAGGCATTAGAAACACCTGATGCAGTTAACCCGGATGGTGCTGCAGCACATGCGGTATTAAATGTACTTGTAACATAAGACGAATATGCCAGGGATGAAGCACAGTTACTTCTTACCCTTATATTGTAAGTTTTTCCTGCTATAAGATTTGCTATATCCGTTGATGTTGCGGTTGTTTCATTTTCAGCTCTTACCCAAATGGTTTCTGTTGAGAGCTTATAGTCTACCTTGTAAGAGGCAGCGCCGGCGGCTGCAGGCCATGACAATGTTGCTGTGTTGCTTGTGATATTTGAGGCGCTGATGCTTGCAGGTGCTACAGAACATAACGTTGAGAACGTTTCAGTAGCATATGCTCCGTTATTGAAAGAACAATTTGTCTTAACCCTGAATTCGTAATCCGTACCCTGCACGAGGCCGGTAAGATTAACGCTGGTGCCTGTTGTGGCAGTTGCAGCATTTGTCCATGAAGTAGCGCCTGCTTTACGGTAATCTACATCATAAGATGTAGCGCCGGTTACAGCTGTCCATGAAATTGTGGCACTGCTGGCTGTTACGGAAGCAGCCTTTAAACCAACTGCAGTTCCGCATGCACCAATAGCAAAGTTTACATTTGAAACGTCGAAAAATATGTTTCCAACTGCTTCCACTTTTATACGACATGCGCCGCTCTGAATATTGGGCAATGTTACACTTTCAGTACCGTCATTGGCTGTTGAAGCCGACAAAGTATATGGAAAGGTTTGACCCCCATCTGTCGAAAGCGTAATTTTTACATTTGTTGCATATGGTGCAACGTTGGTGCTGTTAACACTCCAGGTAATGGTTTGTGCGCTACCAGAAGCATAGCTTACACCTGTATTGGGTGAAGTAACAAGAAATGGCCCTGCTGTTCCAACTGTTACGATCATATCATCACTTTTGTTTGCACTTATAGGGCTGTGGTTATCTCTAACCATAAACCTGAAGTTTAATGTTCTGGCCACAGAAGGTAAAACCTCCCATTTGCCGGTATTCTGGCTATCAAGTATAACTTCCATTCTCGGGAAACTCCTTGTAAGATCTGTAACCGGTGGGAAATACCTGAACATGGGACCCTTTGTGGAAGTGGCGGTAGGATATGTATTAGCGCCTGTAGCATAGTTATCTATTTGCTCCCAGCTATAAGTACGTACATCAGCACCATCTGCATCTGTGGATGCACCGGTTAATAAAAATGGAGTTGATTTTGGAACAGTATAGTCTGTGCCCGCATTAGCTGTAGGAATATTATTCGTGAGCGTGATGGTAGATCCGCAGGTATTGCCTGTTCCGGTTTGTATATAGTCTGTTATTTGTTCAATTGATTTCGAATGGAAGAAAGGATCGCTGTGCGTAGCCACATCCGTTGCACCGGTGATTCCGGCGTAAGCCATAATGGTTGTACCACTGCCCGGCTCCACCTGCACTAATGAGCCTTCTATATTGTGTGTGAAGGTGTGGTTACCGCCAAACTGGTGACCAAGTTCGTGTGTCCAGTAATCTACTACAAGGTAATAGCCCTGGTATTCACCGTACATATTCCAGCCTCTGCCTTTACCTACAGACCCGGACGGCGTTTTGCAAATACAACCGATACAACCGGCATTACCGTTGTTTTTCTCTGTATTGTATGTAAGCATGTGACCGACATCATAATTAGCATTGCCAATTACATTTGTACAGTTGTTTTGTGTTTCTGTATTCCATGTTGTGGTAGTAAATGTCGTTGTCCATGTACTGAAAGGATCTGTTGCAGGATTTAAATAAATAATGTCAGTTTCATTATTGATCAAAACCAGGCGTAAATGCATTTCATTCTCGAAATATGAGTTTGCTTCGGTCGTAATTTCATTGGCCAGTGCCAACACTATTGCTTTCTTCAGTGCGTCTGTACTAGTATCTGTACCTGGGGCAACATCTGCCAGCACGGCCCGTGAGAACTCGCCTGTTAAGTTTAATGCCGTTCTATAAACCCTGAGTGTATTGGTGTTTGCATCTTTACCGGTTACACCGCCTTTACCTGAATTACTACCCTGTACATTACTGCTGATGGTTTCATCAAGTAAACAATCGAAGTCGTATTTTTTGTCATTCAACACTTCCCGGTCGTAAATAATATAAGACTTTCCAGCCTTGTCAACACAGCTAACATAAAATGCTTTCCTGTCAGGAGAAATGACCTTCGCATGAAAACCAAGCTGCGACATACTGAAACGTATGCTTGAGCCAGGATGATCCATGCTTACACCAGAATAAGATTTGATACCAGGATGCTTGGCAGCCAGCCCGTCCTGCATGGAAGGCGACTCAACGATTCTGAAGCGCTCAATGCGACCTTTTGAATCAGGCACTGAAATAATAGCTGAAGACCTGGAAAATGAAACATTTCTTTCTGAAGGTGCCTTTTTTAGCTGCTGCCACATTACGGCTTCATCTAGCTGAAACGAGACATAAGCACTGGGCTTGAAATGCTTTTGGAAGACATCTTTGCCTTTACTGGCTGTCGTTAGATTTACCTGTTTCCAGGGATTGACCTGTGCATAGGCACTGAAGATACTCGTGACAAGTACAATGATGAGTAATACTCTCTTCATAGTGGGTTTTTGTTTAAGAATTGGATTTTACAGCTTAATTAAGTGCAGGAATAAATTACCTTGATTGGGGAGAATTGGTTTTTTATCTTGTTTAATTAAAGCAGTTGTCCGGTTTTACTTTAAATAGAACGTTTGGTTTTACGCCGTCAAAGTAAACGTAATATGTTGCGATATTATTGATGCATTAAATATTTTAATACGCTTTTAAAAAGAATATGAAGTAGTGCATGCATTATTAAAAACAACTTAGCAATACAGATACGAAAATGCGATCCTGAAAAATACAGAAGGATGAATCAATTTTAGGATGACACACCCGGAGATGCTGAATAATGTGTTGCAGTACAAGAGTGCGACGCAACCAAAGCTTAACAGATATTCATAAGCCGGGCCAATAAGCAAAAAAGTTGTTTATACAGCGGTTTCCTGGCTAGTCTGCAGCTGGTATAATTCTGCATAATAACCGTTCAGCGCCAGCAGCTCTTCGTGTGTACCCTTTTCTACAATACTACCATCTTCGATAACGATTACCTGGTCAAAATTCAATACTGTAAAAATGCGGTGTGTAATGAGTATAGCGGTTTTATTGCCAAGCAACGTGTATAGATTATTGATGATCTGGTTTTCTGTTTTGGCATCTACTGCGCTCAAGCAATCATCAAATACCAGTATATCTGGGTTCTTGATAAGGCCACGTGCTATAGATATACGTTGCTTCTGACCACCACTGAGTGTAACACCTCTCTCCCCTACCAATGCGCTGTAACCGTTTTGCAGGCCTTCAATCTCATTGTGGATGGCTGCATTTTTTGCCGCGGTGTGTATAGTGTCCTGCGTTGGTTCATTTACCAGCCCAAATGCAATGTTTCGAGAAACAGTATCGCTAAAAAGAAACACATCCTGCGGTACATAACTAATATTGTTCCTTAAATAAAACAGTGGCAGATCTCTGATGTCTTTGCCACCAATTGTTATAGTACCTGACTCAGGATCGTAAAAGCGCAACAGCAGTTGTGCAACCGTAGATTTACCACTACCGGTTTTTCCAAGTATCAAAACTTTTTCGCCTTCCCTGATTGTAAGTGTGAAGTGTTGTAATGCTTTTATGCCGGTATTGGTGTATGTAAAAGACACGTCATTGAATACGATATCACCGGAAAGATCACTTTCGTTGCCGGTAACAGCGGGTGATTTGATGGTAGCTTCTGTTTGCAGAAATTCATTCAGCCGCTTTTGCGAGGCCGCAGCTCTCTGTATAATGCTTGCTACGGAACCAATTGCCGTAACAGGCCATGTAAGCATATTGATATAAATAACAAACTCTACGATGATGCCTACTTTCGAGGGATCATCAATAGCCATTTTGCCACCAATAAATATGGTAAGTAATGTACTTAAGCCAACAAGCAAAGTCATACTCGGAAAAAAGATTGCCTCTGTTTTGGCCAATGCCACAGCGTTTTTCCGGTAATCTTCGCTGTTATTTTTAAAGAACCGAAGCATTGCCGTTTCTTGTATGAAGGATTTTATCACTCTTATGCCGGAATACGATTCCTGCGCATTTGTAGTGAGATCAGACAACAAAGACTGTACCCTTTCGCTCTTTCTGTGTATTGTAATGTTTACAAAATAAATTGTAACAGCCAGCACCGGTAAAGGAGAAAGCACAATAAGACTTAGCTGAAGATCTTTGCTAAACATATTAACCATACACATACCAATCAATGACACAAGATTAACGAAGTACATAACAGCAGGACCAAGATACATACGTACACGGCTTACATCTTCTGCAATCCTGTTCATCATGTCACCGGTACGGTGCGTTTTAAAAAAGCCTGCATCCAGTTGCTGGTAATGCGCATACACCTCATTTTTCATATCGTACTCTACATGACGGCTCATTACAATCAATGTCTGCCGCATGATAAACATAAACAGGCCACGCAACAGCGCAAGCACCAAAATAGTAAGGCTGCACACCAGTACAAGCGTAGCAAAACTCATTTGCTGAACCCAACCAATAAAAAACATGACAATGCCATTGTAAGATTCTTTTACTGACACTGGTTTACCACCCGGCAAATGCTCCTGCACTTTGTTTACCACGTACCCCGTAATTTCAGGCGCAAGCACCGCAAAATAGTTAGACAGGACAACGAAGACGATACCGGTAATAAAGCGGTAACGATATTTCCAGAAATATTTATTTACTGCTGCTAGTTGTTTCAATCAAAGAATTTTAATCAAAATTACCGCAAAGCAATTTACTAAAGATGGGCCCGGCTGAAGTACATGAATGAAACATCGTTGCGTCGCACTCTTGTACGGCTATATCTTTATTGGGCAACAGGTGCTGCAACCTGCGGTGGCAAAGCCTTGCAGCCTGCTGCGCCTGGCTATATTATATAATTTGAATTTATTTTTTTGGAAGATAAAAATCTGCACCCTTATTTTGCACCCGGAGAGATGGCAGAGCGGTCGAATGCGGCGGTCTTGAAAACCGTTGACTGTAACAGGTCCGGGGGTTCGAATCCCTCTCTCTCCGCCAGACTGCTCAACTAAATGATACTGAAACCTGTAAAGTTAGCTTTACAGGTTTTTTATTTTCTATACTTTATGCATAAGATCTAAGGTGTTATACAGGCAAACTCTATTTATTAATATACACTCCCAATTTTTTAAATATCAAATTCCTAACTTCCCAAATGAATGTTAACAATACTTATTTAGTTTTTGTATTTGTGCTGAATTAATTACCCATCCACATTTCTTTCTAACATCGGGTAAAATTCATGTAACCTTTTGTACCCCACTGTATATGAAATAACTTAACATATCCTTTTCTTTCCGCAAGTAATTGGTTTACATCACATCATCTAAAGCGTTACGCAAGTAACAGAGATGGCCAGGCCAGCCTGAACAGAAAACCCGGCTCAAAATTTGGCAAGCAGGTAATTATGTCTTTATTTTGGCGGAAGTTTGTTGCTAACTATGTTGCATCATGATTTTACTAAGTGAAAATATCAACCGAATACCGAAAAAAATTATTGCGAAATCGTGTGTAACTCCAATAGGTTAATAATCCTCCTGACAAAATCCGATGGTAGCTCAACTACGTGCATTTATCGGAAGTTTATCCAAAAGATTGTAACGATACGGTGCCATTGAAAGATTAAAAAAAGACTGCAGGAAGTTGAACAAATGTTCACATTACTGCTGATTTTAAATACTTCTTCCCAGTCCGTGTGACTGAGAGAGGCGGAGCCATAAACTTTTCCAATGCAAATTAAATTTTTTCCCGTTTTGATGTTCTCTGTTGCTATTGTGCATTTTGGAACATCCTGCTCATCTACCAACAAGTATGCGTCGATGACTTACCTTGCAGACAGTGTAAAAGCATCTCAAAAAATTGTCGCAAAAAAGCCAGATTATTTTCTACAACCAGGTGACAGAGTAAACATCATTGTTACAGCCCTAAATCCCCAGGCAGCACAGGAATTTAATCAAATGCCCGTGACACCTTCTACAGGTGCACAAGCAACCACTCCTTCCGGTGGCTACCTTGTCGATGACGATGGCAACATCGTATTTCCTCAAATAGGAATAATACATGCTGCAGGTATTACTACAAAAAAACTGGCAGACACGCTTAAAACGAACCTGCTAAATTATTTAAAGGAGCCAGCAGTTACGGTAAACGTCATAAACTTCAAAGTAAATATTCTCGGAGAAGTGAACCGCCCCGGGCCGGTCATTGTTCCCGATGGAAAAATGTCAGTACTCGAAGCAATCAGCCAGAGCGGTGATCTTACGATTTATGGTAAGAGAGAAAATGTTATGATTATAAGAGAAATGAACGGTAAAAGAGAGTTTGCAAAACTTGATCTTACCAGCAACGATATTTTTGACTCACCTTATTTCTATCTGCAACAGGGCGATGTTGTTTACGTTGAAATGAACAAAAACAAAATGGTGCTTAGTGATGCTTCAGAAACAAGAAAATTCAGGATAACAAGTATAATTTTAGCTGCTGTAACTGCAGGTGCTATTTTATTCAACTCTTTAAAATAGCAAATAAACTCTACCACTGATGCTTAATAACCACAACGGCTATCAACATAAGGAAAACGGAACGGCTCATGCAGCGCAGGCAGTTCCGCAAACAAAAAATCCAAAAGAATTACTCTTTAAATACCGGCACTACCTGCCGCTATTTATTATTTGTCTTGCAGTGTTCACAGGTATTACCTATATATACTTACGTTATAAAATACCGGTATACAACAGTACTGTAAAAATTCTCGTAAAAGACGACAATAAAAGCGGCAGTGAGAGCGCAGATGAATTATCAGCAGAAATCTTATCGAAGCTGGTATCCAGCGGAAAGACAAATATTTCTAATGAACTGGAAATTATCAAATCCAGCACATTAATGGAGAAAGTAGTTCGTAAACTTGGACTAAATGTTATTTACACATCTATTGGCAATTTGAGGGAAACAGAGGTTTATGATAAAGGCAAGTCAAAACTGATCGAATTTAAAAGCATCAGTGATTCATCCAAACAGTACGAAGTAAATCTGCAGGTGCTGGATGGCAAACTTCACTACATTACAGACTCCGCAAATATTGAGATAACCAATAACACTATCGTACGTACCAAAGACTTTTCTTTCATTGCTCATGTAGATGACTTTAAAGAATTCAAGCCTGACTACACTTATAATATCAAATGGTATCCACCTGCCGTAATGGCTTCAAAGCTCGCATCTGAACTTACCGTAGGGTCTTTAAGCAAAGATGCAAGCATTATGCTCATCGCATTTTCATCGGGCGTGCCCGCAAAAGGAAGAGACATATTGAACGGACTCGCACAGGAGTACAGCCAGGCAGGGATAGATGAAAAGAACAAAACCATAGACAATACCATTCAATTTGTAAACGATCGCCTCGTATTAATTTCCGGCGAACTTGGCAATGTAGAATCCAGTCTCCAGACTTTCCGCGAAACCAACAATGTCATCAATATTGCAGGCCAGCAACAGTTAGATATAGACAGGCTGAAAGAAATAAAAGAGAAAATGGATGAAGCGCAGGTCAAACTGCAGGTTACAGATATGATCCGGGATTATGTAAATGATCCTTCAAAAAAATACAACCTTGTGCCCACTTCACTGGGCATTGAAGACGCAACAATGCTTGCGCTGATAGAAGAATACAATAAAGCGGCACTCCAGCGCGAAGACCTCTTAAAAACAATTGCGCCCGGCAATATTGCGGTTAAAACTATTGACAGTAAGTTGGAACAACTACAGCAAAAAATACTTGAAACAACAGGCAATATAAAAGCATCATTTCAATCAGTTTATAATGCAACGAGGGCGGACTACAACCAGGTTGTAGGCAATATGAGCAGCATGCCCGGTAAAGAGAAAAAATTACTCGAGATTGCCCGTCAGCAGGGTATCAAAGAAAAACTGTACCTGTTCCTGCTGCAGAAAAGAGAAGAAGCCGCCATTACAAGAGCATCTGCAATCAGTAACAGCAGGGCAATCGATCCTGCGGTAACCAACAGCATCCCCGTTGAACCCAGGACAACTTTATTGTATTTACTGGCAATCATTGCGGGTATTGGTGTTCCTTTTGCCATTATTTATATCAGGGATCTTTTTAACGATAAGGTTACAACGGCCGAAGATATTCAGCAGGCTACACAGGCTCCCATAGTAGGAGAAATCAATCATAACCCCGGAACTTCAGACCGCAAAATTGTGGTGGCGCAAACACGTGGTGTTGTATCTGAACAATTCCGCATTATCAGAACCAACCTCCAATATTTCCTCAACAGCGGTAAACCTATCTCCGGCATCCTGGTTACATCAACAATGGCTGGCGAGGGTAAAACTTTCATCTCCATGAATCTGGGTGCTGTTCTTGCCGTTTCAGGAAAAAAAGTTTTATTAATGGAGTTTGACCTGCGCAAACCCAAAATAACGGCTGCCTTAAACATTGAAAACGCATCGCAGGGTATTACCACTTATCTCAGCGGAAAGCAGGATGTGTCTTCCATCCTCAGGCAAATAAAATCAGTGGAGAATTATTGGCTGCTGCCTTGCGGGCCCATACCACCAAACCCCGCAGAGCTGTTATTAAGCCCCAAACTCGATCAGATGTTTGCTGAGCTCAAAGAAATGTTCGATTACATCATTATCGACTGTCCGCCACTCGGCATTGTAAGTGATGCTAAGATACTGTCAAAATACAGCGACATTAACTTATACGTGGTGCGCCAGCGTTATACACTTAAAAAGCAACTCGGCTTTGTAAATAATCTTTACACAGAGCAAAAGCTTAACAATCTGGCACTCGTAGTAAACGATGTAATACTCAACGGTGCTAACGGGTATTACGGCTATGCCAATACATACGGCTACGGTTATACACGCTATAATTACGATTACAGTTATGGTTCAGGTTACAACTCAAACGCCAAAGAAGAAAAATCACTGCTCAAAAAAATGCTTGGTAAAAAAGAATCGGACTAATTATTACACGTTTCTATGCAGGCTTTTTTTTGTGAACCCGGCAGTGTAACACCCATGAAGCTTCGTTGCGTCGCACTCTTGTACTGCATAACCATGATCATCTTTTCGATCCGGTTTACCAATGTCACTAAATTTTATAAAGGCGTATAATTATACATACACTTTTCTAATTGCATAACCTGCATGAAAGCTTTAGCAAAAAGAATCTATACTAATCAACACTACAGTAAGGTTGCCGAATGGGGTAAACTTATCAGCATTGCAGGCAGTGCGCAGATATTAATCCAGGCAATAGGTTTTGGCTGCGGCATCCTCATCATCAGGATGCTGTCATTTGAAGAATATGCGATCTATACACTTGCCAATACAATGCTTGGAACTATGACCGTACTGGCAGACGGAGGCATTTCAACCGGCGCCTTATCAATAGCGGGAAAAGTTTGGCAGGATCCTAAAAAGCTAGGGGCGGTAATGGCCACCGGCATAGCATTGAGAAGAAAGTTTGCCGTCATCAGCCTGCTTATCGCAACCCCGATATTATTGTTTTTACTTTGGCGCCACGATGCGGGCTGGTTAACAACAGCACTTGTTACATTATCATTAGTGCCCGCATTTTATGCAGCACTGTCCGATAATATTCTCGAGATTGCCCCGCGTATAAAGCAGGATATCGTTCCGTTACAAAAAAACCAGGTTGCTGCAAACCTCATGCGCCTGGCGTTATTGCTGTCCAGCATCTTCTTTCTTCCGTACGCTTTTATCGCAATCCTTGGCAGTGGCATTTCAAGAACCTGGGCAAACTTCAGGTTAAGAAAGATTTCTTCCGGCTATGCCGATGCCTCACAGGAGCGGGATAAAGAAATGGAATCAAAAATTATTGCTACAGTAAAAAGAATTTTCCCCGTATCTCTTTATTATTGTTTTTCCAGCCAGGCAACTATCTGGATCATTTCCCTTGCCGGTACCACCGCCACACTTGGAAAGGTTGGTGCGCTTAGTGGCTTAACAACTGCACTCAATCTTTTCACCGTATTATTTTCTGTATTAATTGTGCCGAGGTTTGCAAGGTTGCAGGAAGACAAGCAGGTAATACGCAAACGTTTTTGGCAGCTTCAGCTTGGACTGTTCCTTTTAAGCGCCGCAATCATTACAGTGGTGTCACTGTTTTCATCAAATATTTTATGGCTGCTGGGCGACAGGTTTTCTGCGCTTAATTCAGAGCTTGTGCTGGTAGCAGCTTCCAGCTGCGCCGCATTAATCAGCGCCAGCACAAACCAGTTATTGTCATCCCGGGGTATTATAGTGCCGCCATTTATATTTATAGCCACTTCAATAGCGGCACAGGTAGCACTGGCTTTTGTACTGCGCTTAAACGAAACTTCCGGTGCTATTCTATACGGGCTTTATTCATCACTTATCATTTATTCAATAAGATTAATTTATCTCTTTATAAGACTACGCAGGTATGAGACTAACCAATAAGATCATCAACTATTACAATATTGCCTATCGCACAGATCATTTTCCTTCCTGGAGCGAATTATTCCTGACACGCAAAAAAGTCTTTGCGTATTATGGCTTCCTCGGCGATAAAAATTTTGGCGATGAACTGGTATTCGAGTCTGCAAAAGAATTATTTCACCCACATATACTTTTACCGGTACGTAAGCAAATGCCTTTGTTCGTGAAACTGTACAAAAGGTTTTACAGGCGCAAAATAGCAGGCCTGGTTATCGGCGGTGGCACACTTATCGGCCCGCTTTGGGAAAGGGAATTTTTTGAAAGCCTTGTTGCCAATTCAATTCCTGTGTATATGCATGGCACGGGCGTGCATGAAAAGATTGCCTGTGCAGACGGATGGAAAAACATACTCAAAGGAAAAGTGTATGGCGGCGTAAGAGGTCCTTTGTCTATAAACAATATACAGCCGGTATTCAACAAAGCAAAAATTGCAGGTGATGCAGCTTTTGGCATATTCGATACCGGTGCTGTAACGAACAAACAACCGGGATCGAAGAAAATACTGATCAACATTGGTACACACCAGGTATACAATGGCCAGGATAAAAGCAGGATATACTTTGAGCAGTTTATCGGGCATCTGCTAAACAATGGCTACGAGATACATTTCCTTCCTTTACACAGCATAGACGTAAAAGCAGGAAACGAACTGATACAAAAGTTCCCGGCCATACAAATGCTTCATATACCCGCTAAGTTTGCAGAAGCAGTAAACATTTTCAGGGATTATACTTTTGCCACAGGTGAAAGACTGCATTTTATTGTAATGGCTATGCTTACAGGCACACCATTCATTTCTGTTAACTATGCAAAAAAGCATGAAGATCTGTTGGAAAGTGTACTGCTTTCTAAAGCAGGTTTACATCCGCAACATGTTTCGCTGGAAAAAATGGTGGAAGCTTTTGACAACAGGGAGCAGTTTAACTGGAAAGAAACAACTTCCCAAATAAGCCGTTTAAAGGAAATGCAACATTCCGAACAGCAAAATTTTATGGCGGCTGTGTAATACGTGTTGCAAAATGTGCTGCAGTACAAGAGTGCGACGCAACAAAAGCATCATAGCAGCAATGCAGCCTGGCTCATAATCTTCTTCCATATCCTTTACAAATCTACATGACTAAAATTCTCTTTATCTGTGGTGCGCTTGAATACGGCTGCAACGGTGTAGGTGACTACACCAGACGGCTTGCGGCTGAATTGATTAAACAAGGGCTTTCAACGGCCATCGTTGCATGGCACGACAATCATGTTACTGCTTTTATTGATGGGGTACAGGAAGAAGATAAAACAACGGTGCCCGTGCTGCGCATACCGGCCTCTTACACAACAGCACAAAAAATAAAACGCGCATCAAAATGGATCAATGATTTTGACCCTGACTGGTGCAGTGTACAGTTTGTACCTTTTGCCTATCATAAAAAAGGGCTTCCGTTTAATCTTGCAGCCGAGTTTATAAGCGCTGCCGGAAAAAGAAAATGGCAAATCATGTTTCATGAATTATGGGTTGGCATGAGTACACAATCAACCCTGAAAGAACATTACTGGGGCGTGTTGCAAAAAAAACTGATCAAACGATTTATTGCACAGCTTCAACCATCGGTTATTCATACACAAACAGGTTTATACAAATTTCAGCTTGACAAACTGGGCTACCAGGCAGGCATTCTTCCATTGTTTCCTAATATTTCGGTAACAGATGAAGATGTAACACCACTTTACCACCCTGCAAATAATATTGATATTACCGTTGTTGTTTTTGGCAATATTCATCATGGCGCACCGGCAGCAACACTTGCGCAGGAAGCGGCAGATTTCGCAGCAGATAACAATAAAAAACTACAACTGTATCTTATAGGTCATAGTGGTGCAGAAAAAGAAAAATGGATAGCGGCATGGCAACAACACAATATACCCGTTAAAAGTTTTGGTGAGCAATCGCCGCACTATATATCTTTTCTGTTTAAACATGCTTCTGTAGGTATTTCTACTACTCCCCTTTTACTCATAGAAAAAAGCGGATCTGTGGCAGCAATGCGAGAACATGGTTTGCCGGTTATATGTGCAGCAAGACCATGGCAAATAAAACAGCCAATCAATTTTCAGCCACCGCCGGGTATTATGGAATACAAAAAAGGTAATCTTGGTGCATTGTTGCAAAAAGATATACCCACAGTACAGCAAAAAAATCTTGCAGACATCAGCAAAGAGTTTATGCAAACAATTTTATCTGCAAATTAATATGGCAAGCATCGGTTATTTGTGGCGGAACAGGGCAAGATTTTCACCGGCTTCAGCCAGGTTTTACAAAGCATGGGCCAAACGTGTACATGCACTTCCATCATTGCTGCAACGAAATTACCGGCGCAGCAAGCTTACCGGTAAAGGAGCTACAATACATGAAACAGCAGAGATTGGAGAAGTAACAGTGCAGGGTCATAAAAAACACTTGCACATTGGCCGTTTATCCTTTTTAGGACGCGTGATGATAGCCCTGCATGATGATGTGATCATTGGCGAAAAAGTATGCATCAACGATGGTGTTGAAATATTAACCGCATCGCACGACATAGCAGATCCTGAATGGAAACACGTTAAAGCAAAGATTGTTATCGAAGATTATGCATGGATAGGAACCGGCGCCCTTCTCTTGCCCGGTGTTACAATTGGCAAAGGTGCTGTTGTTGGCGCAAGGGCTGTTGTAACCAAATCTGTTCCACCCGGTGTGGTAGTAGCGGGCAATCCTGCAAAACCCTTGCAGCGTAAGCGTTCTGAAGAACTGGTATATGACCCCTGCGAATTTCTTGCAGCCAACCGTGCATGGTTAAAGGGATAAAGCAATAACAAAGAAAATGTTGATACCAACAATTGTTTTTCATGGCATCGCCTGTTGCGTCGCAAGCACTTCATCTGCAACAAATATGGCAGCAATACGATGCCCTTTCAAAAAAATACTTCAGCAAAAGCGCAGCATTTCTTAGCGCTTCGTTCTTATTTATGAAATTAATTGTATCTCATCTTAATGGTAACGCAAATGTAAAAGCTGCGCTGGATGGATTTATACAAGCCGGTTTACTCGCAGAGTTTTATGTATCGCTTGCGGTTTTTCCCGGCACCTTACTCGATCGTTTAGGTGGCATCAACCAACTCGCTGAAATAAGGAGGCGCAGCTTCGACAGATCGTTGAAAAAATATACCCGCTCTTTACCCTTATTCGAAGCAGGCCGGTTGCTGGCGATCAAAGCCGGTGCAGTATCACTCATAGCACATGAAAAGGGTATGTTTTCAGTCGACAGCGTGGCACAAAGAATTGATCATAAAGTTGCACGCAGAATAAAAACATTACCGCGTAAAGACAAGTATGCCATCTACGCGTACGAAGATTCTGCACTCAACGCGTTCCGCGCAGCAAAAAACGCAGGCATGCCTTGCCTGTATGATCTGCCAATTGGCTACTGGAAATCCGCTCACAAAATATTTGAAACAGAAAAAGAAAAGTTGCCGGATTGGGCCGCAACGCTTACAGGTCTCAATGACTCTCCTGCCAAGCTGCAACGAAAAGATGAAGAGTTAAAACTGGCAGACGCCATCTTTGTTGCCAGCAGCTTCACGGCAAAAACGTTAAAAGATTACAGTGGCACCCTTGCACCCGTGAGTGTTATACCTTACGGCTTTCCGCCGGTGGCAGGTCCACACGAAAAAGTGTACAACTCTTTTACACATAACCGTCCACTGAAACTGTTATTCGTAGGCAGCTTATCACAACGCAAAGGAATTGCTTACCTCTTTGAGGCTGTTGAAAAATTTGGAACGAAAGTTCAGCTTACTGTTGTAGGCAGGAAAAAAGATGTACCATGCGCAATCCTCGATAAAAATCTGTCCCGCCATACATGGTTTGAAAGTCTCTCCAACAACGAAATATTGCAGTTAATGCGGGAGCATGATGTTTTTGTGTTCCCTTCTTTGTTTGAAGGTTTTGGCCTGGTTATTACAGAAGCCATGTCTCAGGGTACACCGGTAATAACAACGGAAAACACAATAGGCCCCGATTTTATCACGCATGATGAAAACGGCTGGTTGATCGACGCCGGCTCTGCACAGGCACTCGAAGCAGTATTGGACAAAATTATAAGTAACCCCTCCGTAATTGAAAAAGCTGGCAAGGCAGCAATGAAAACCGCTGCTGAACGTCCGTGGCAGGTATATAGCAATGAACTTGCCCGGGCAGTACAAACGCATTTTCATAATCACAACAAGACTACACATGAGCCAGTATGATCTTGTTATGGACAGGGAAATGACGTTGCGGTCATTTGAAACAACACAGCAACAACAGGCCAGGGAGAATTACGGTTTGTTGAAAAAAGGCATCTGGTTGTATGTGCTGCTGCTGTTATTCGAAGGCGCACTAAGAAAATGGTTGTTACCTGGTTTTTCACCGCTGCTGCTTATCCGCGATCCGCTGGCTATTTTCTTAATCTTTAAGTCACGTTCGCAGGGCCTGTTAAAAATGAATGCCTATATCGTATGCATGTTCATAATAGCAGTTGCAGGTATATACACAGCTATATTGTTCGGGCATGGCAATATCTGGGTAGCACTATACGGGGCGAGAATATTGCTGATACACTTCCCGCTGATCTTTGTGATCGGTAATATATTCAATCGCAATGATGTAATTGCTGTAGGGCGGATGCTGTTGCTGGTATCCATACCCATGGTTATACTTACAGTCATGCAATTTTACAGCCCGCAGTCTGCATGGGTTAACCGCAGTGTAACAGGTGATGAAGCCGGTGCCGGTTTTGCAGGCGCATTAGGTTTCTTCAGGCCGCCGGGAACTTTTTCTTTTACCAATGGCAACGCACTTTTCTTTAGCCTTGTCGCATCATTTGTATTCTATTTCTGGTTCAATCAAAAAGAGATCAAAAAGTTAGTTTTGTGGGCTGCCACTGCTGCTGTACTGGTCTCCGTACCATTCTCTATAAGCCGTACACTATTTTTCGAGGTTGCACTAAGTGCTGTTTTTGCTGGGGTTTATATTTTACACAAACCACAACATATCGGCAAAATGCTGTTGGCACTTACAGGCATCGTCGTACTGTTTATTTTGCTCAGCAATTATCCTTCGTTTCAACTGGCGGTAGATGCTTTTACAACACGTTTCGATTCCGCCAATGAAAATGAAGGCGGCATCAATGGCGTGCTGGGAGACCGCTACCTGGGAACAATGATTGGCGCCATAACCGGTGCAGCAGACCTTCCGTTTTTTGGCTACGGTATGGGCATGGGTACCAGTGTGGGCGCGGTGTTAATAGCAGGAAAATCAGGACTGATACTGGCAGAAGACGAATGGGCAAGAAACATTAGCGAGCTGGGTTTATTAATGGGCTTCTCGCTCATTCTTGTAAGGCTGGTATTTTTTATAAAGCTTGCCTTCGCGGCTTATAAAAAATTATCTGTTGATGATCTTCTTCCCTGGATGCTTGTTTCGTTTGGTATCGTAAATATTCCCCAGGGACAATGGGCGCAGCCAACAGCACTTGGCTTTGGTATAGTGATCGCAGGTCTGTTGCTGGCTTCACTGCGAAATACAACAGCAAATGAAAGGGTATAAATACAAATACAATTATCCGGTAGCCGGCATTAGTAATGCTATGATGCTTTGGTTGTGTCACTCACTTGTACTGCAGAGCCTTGAGCAACAACGATGAGTTTTACACAATCGTTTTCAGTAATGGTTAAACAACAAAAAATAAGAAACCAGGCAAACCTGTTGCTAATGCTTAGCCAGTTGTTCGTTAAAAAATCCAGGCATCATGAATAAACTGAACCTTGTCTTTTTTGTGCATCCATCTTTCTTTGGTTCGCAAAGCATGCCAAGGTATGCGCAGATGCTTACCGAAGGAATGCAAGGTCGTGGACACAAAGTCACAACACTTTTGCCGCAACCTGTATTCTCTAAAATCACACTTTTCAATAGCCTCAGGAAATGGTTTGGTTATATTGATCAGTATTTACTGTTTCCACGACAGGTAAAAAAGTTTGTAAAAGGTTGCGATGACAATACACTGTTTATTTTCACTGATCATGCCCTGGGCATGTGGATGCCACTGGTAAAAAACAGGTTGATGGTTGTGCATTGCCACGACTTTCTTGCGCAACGCTCCGCGCTGGGAGAAATTCCTGAAAACCCGGTAAGCAGTAGCGGTAAAAAGTACCAGGCGCTTATCAGAAAAGGTTTTTCAAGTGCAAAACATTTCATTACTGTTTCAGAAAATACAAAGCGTGATCTGTATAAATTTCCTGTTAAGCCTTATACTGTTGAAGTTATTTACAATGCGCTGAACAGAAGATTTACACCTGCGAAAGATTTATCCTCATTAAACGATAAGGTCGGCAAAGATCTGTCGGGTGGTTACATTTTACATGTAGGCGGTAATCAATGGTATAAAAACAGGAAAGGCGCAATTGAAATCTACACACAATGGCGTGCCCAAAGCAGGCATAATTTGCCATTATTGCTCATCGGTGCCAGGCCTGATGAAAGCTTGCTGAAAGTTTACGAAGCATCCTCATTCAAACAGGATATTTATTTGCTTACTGGTATTGACGATACCTTATTAAATACAGCATATTCCGGCGCAACGCTATTATTATACCCTTCTATCGCAGAAGGTTTCGGATGGCCCATAGCAGAAGCTATGGCTTGTGGCTGCCCGGTAGTAACAACGGCAAGTGCGCCAATGTCAGAAGTGGGCGGAGAAGCGGCATTTTATATTCCAAAAAAAGCATCCGGAGCGGAAAAGGAAACAATAGCCTGGAGTATGGAATGTGCAGAAGCTGTTGAGCAGGTAGTTGGTTTGACCCTTGAACAACGCCGAAAAGCTATCAATGCAGGTTTTGAAAATGTAAAGCGTTTTGATCAGCAGAAAATGCTTGATCTTACTGAGGCATTTTACTACAAAGCCTTAAGAGCTTATAAGAACGGCAATACAGAAACAGTCGCAGGTGAGGGCAAACGCAGTCTTCATGCTGTATCTCTTTAATATCGAATATTTCGCAATCCTAAACAACCTTAAATCTTACTATCATTATGCGTTTACTACGTGTTATTCCAAGTATGAACCCGTCTACAGGCGGGCCATGCCAGGGCATCCGTAATGCCATACCCGAATTGCAAAAACTTGGCATTTATAATGAAGTGGCATGTCTTGACGATCCACGGTCTTCTTTTTCGAGAAACGACCTTTTTCCGGTTCACCTGCTTGGGCCTGCCAAAGGCCCATGGCAATACAGCAACAAACTGGTACCATGGCTGGAGAAAAATGTTCATCGTTTTGATGCGGTAATTGTGCATGGTCTGTGGCTTTACCACGATTACGCAGTAGTTAAATTCTTCCGCCAACTCAGAGCACGGACGAATAACAAAAAATCGCCGAAATTATTTGTTATGCCGCATGGCATGCTCGATCCCTATTTTCAAAAAGCACCCGGAAGAAAATTAAAAGCCATCAGGAACAAAATCTACTGGAAGCTGGTTGAATCTAAAGTGATTGAAAACGCAGATGCAATGCTGTTTACTACCGAGTCTGAGCTCCTGCTTGCACGTGAAGCTTTTCAACCTTACCTGCCCAAACAGGAAATCAACATCGGTTATGGCATAGCCGCTCCGCCGCCTTTTACACACGAAATGCATAACGCTTTCATAAATGAATGTAGCGGGCTCAATGATCGACCTTTTATACTTTTTCTCAGCCGCATTCATGAAAAAAAATCGGTTGATTTGTTAATACAGTCGTATGTAGATATTGTTAAAGGCTCAAACACGGCAAATCAAACAAACATCCCAAAACTTGTAATTGTGGGGCCGGGCATGAATACGCCGTTTGGCAAGAACCTTCTCACGATGGCCGCAGATTTGAAAGATGAATATATTTTTTTCCCGGGTATGCTTACAGGGGATGCTAAATGGGGGGCCTTTTATAATTGTGACGCATTTATACTGCCGAGCCACCAGGAAAATTTTGGTATTGCAGTTGCAGAAGCAATGGCATGCAGCAAACCTGTACTTATTTCAAACCAGGTAAATATTTTCAGGGAGATAGAGACTTCGCACTCGGGCATCGTGGCTGATGATACTGTTGAAGGCGTATCATACTTACTCAACAGTTTTTTTAGTCTCACAGATGTAGAAAAAAAGCAAATGGGCGTTAATGCAAAAACAACGTATGAAAAATATTTTGCAGCAGCACCGGCAGCGCAAAAAATGTTGAGCATCTTATCAAATTAACAACATAACTTAAAAATATATGCACAACGTTGATACACACACCGGCCCGTCTTTTTCCCTGCGAAACAGGGTGGGCAGGTTAGCATGGAATATTGTTGAAGCAATATTCTTCCGGTGGTCGCCAAAACCATTGCATGCATGGCGTTCTTTTTTACTCAGAAGCTTTGGTGCACAAGTAGGCAAACGAGTACATGTGTACCCCGGTGTAAAAATATGGGCGCCCTGGAATCTTGAGTTACATGATGAATGTGGTATCGCTAATGGAGTGACTCTCTATTCACAAGGCAAGATAACGGTTGGTTACCGTGCTGTAGTGTCTCAGAGTGCACACCTCTGTGCAGGTACACATGATTATCAAAAACCAGGTTTTCCGCTTGTAACAAAACCCATTACTGTACATGCTCATGCCTGGGTTGCAACAGAAGCATTTATTCACCCGGGTATTACCATTGGCGAAGGTTGTGTTATAGGTGCAAGATCTGTTGTTACTAAAAATATGCCTGCCTGGTCTGTTTGTGCAGGACATCCTTGTAAATTCATCAAAGAAAGAAAACAGTTTCCTGAAAGTATTACAGTTATACAACTTGAAAAGCTTTTGCATGATGATGGCACGGGCAGCATTGTTTTATAACATCATCTCTTATCCAGGTGAGCGGGAAATGCAGGGCAAATTTTCATCCATCAATCAATTGTGACAAGCTATTTTAGAAAGTTATCAATGCTTTTGACACTTTATGCTGTGTTCATATGTTGCTCGTCATTTAACCGGCAAACATCGAAACAGGCAATTACTGCCCCGCAAACCAATGGTGTAACAACATTTTCATTTGTACTCAACGAAAATCGTCTTACAAGTGCCGGCGTTTTTAATACTGAAGGAAAACTGATCAGGACCTTATGGAGTGGTGTAATGTATAACGCAGGAAAACAATCTGCATCCTGGGATGGGACAGATGACCAGGGCAGGCTTGTTAAACAAAACAGCTATGTGGTAAAAGTGCTTTCAGGCAACATGCAATACAAATGGCAAGGTGTGATCGGGAACACGTCTGATTCATTCACGGGATCAACCGTTCACCATGCAATGCGTAGAATGTATGGAATGAGCATTGTAAAAAACACCGCTTTTTATACCACTTACTACAACGAGAAAGCGAGCAGCACATTTAAGTTCAACACAAGTGAGCCGCAAAAAAAAAGTGCCATATACAATGAAGGAATATCGGTTCAATTTGTTGCTGCAGACGAAGAACGCGTATACTGGGCAGGTACTGACACTGCACAAAACTTTATCTATGCTACAAACGTAGCTGATGATAATCCTGTTCTCTTTTCAACCGGTAAGAATAAGCTATTAAAAGCAAAAGAGGCCATTAACATTATCGATGCAACCAGTAAGTCTGCTGCAACAATTTCAGGCATTGCAGTTCAGCATAAAGCAAACTATCTTTTTGTTGCATATGACAAGCTGAACGAGTTGCACGTGCTTGATAAACGAACAGGCAGGCTGGTAAAAAAAATTCCTGTAAACAAGCCCCGTGCTGTTACTGTAGACCGGCAAGACAATGTGTGGATAATCTATGATAAACAGGAAAACACCATTGTTGGAAAATTTGATATAGAGAATGGATTGTCCAGGCCAATAATACGCCTCACAAACCTGCAACAACCTTTAGCAATCGCCGTATCCCCTGACAACAAAATGGTTTTGGTGGCAGATGGTGGCAACAGCCAGCAGCTAAAGGCATACGATAACTCAGGCGGTGAATTTTTATGGAGCTATGGTAAAGCAGGCGGTTACGCCACAGACCCAACGGTAAGTGACGATAAGTTTTTTTTCAGGGAAGATAGAACGGGGCCTGCAACGTTTATTGCATTTGAAAAGGATGGTTCTTTTTGGGTTGAAGATAGCGGTAACGACAGGGTGCAGCATTTTAGCGCTTCTAGGAAATGGATTGACAGGATCATGTACCGCAGTATTTCATACAGCATGTTTGTAGATCACAACCAACCATCAAGAGTGTTTTCTGATTATTTAGAATTTAGTATTGATTATACAAAGCCATTATCGGCCAATAATGGTTCGTGGACACTGGTAAGAAACTGGGGATACAACGTTCCTGCTGAATGGGATGACAAATACAACAGGCTTCGCTGTGTTAATACCTTGAAAAATGGCCGCACTTATGCACTGCAACATCGTATTGCGAACAACAATTCGAAAGGTAAATGGGTACTTGTTGAACTTCCGGGAAAAGGGCAATTGCGATTTACCAATATTGAAATACCTGATAACACGCAGCTATATCCTGACGGGTCTTTAAGACGGGTAAGCAAACTTGTGCCGGGAAGGCCAACAACCTGGACACAAAGAACGCTTAAAGATTTTGATGATTCAGACAATCCCGTATGGAATGAAGAGACAGTGCTGGCCTCCTCGCCTGCTGCTACAAAATATGACCCGCTTTTTTGGGGAAATATCAACAAACTGAAAGCAGGAGAAATTACATCATCGAATTTGGTTATTTCGTTTGATGGTGGCCTTACACCGAATGGAAGTGATGGTTACCATCTTGGTGCGATAAAGGTAAACGGTAATGAATGGTTGTGGCGAACTGCCAACAGCACAACAAAAGCGTACAAAGGTGTATACCCCGGTGACGGCAGTTACGACAATGGCAACAATGTAAAATATGCAGGCAGTGTAGCACTTGTAAACGACAGGAATATTTTTTGGGGTTACCATGGTGAATTCTGGAAAAACAGCCAGGTAAACAAGTGGACGCATGTATATGATGACGGATTGTTTGTTGGCCAGTTTGGTGTGACGGGCAAGGAAGTCGAAAATCTTGAAGCACCGGCAGGAATGGCAGGCAATGCTTTTGCAGCAGCGTTAGTAGAAGATAAAGAAGGCAATCTGTATTTGTACCATAATGACGAAAGTTATCACAGCGGCATTCATCGCTGGCACATAAGCGGATTTAATACCATAACCGAACAAACTATACCGATACAATTACCTGCAGTACAAAACGGTCTGACTGCAGTATATTTTAGCGGCCGCGATCTGAACAATACAAAAATGATTTCTTCAGGTATTGATGCAAATGTTGCTTCTGATCTCAGCAGCTATACCGGAAAGGAAAAACAAGGACACAAAAATTTTTCTGTGCGGTGGCAGGGATTTATTGAACCACTTTACACAGACGATTATTTTGTTTCTGCAAAAAGCACTGGGAGTACCCGCATCTGGATCGACGATTCTTTGCTACAACATAACAAACCCCTTCACCTGGAGGCGGGTGTGCGTTATCCATTTAAACTGGAATACGCCGATGCATATTCAGATAATGCCCAACTGAGATTGTTATGGCGCACGGCAAAACAGCAGGAAAGTGCGATACCTGCAGCAAGGTTTTTTACAACAGTCAATACAGCAAAACCTGTTGTCTATGATCTGCTCGAAGGGCTTCCACACAACAGCAGCCTGGAAGCTAACCGTTATGGCTGGAAAAAATACCCGGAGCAGGATGACCTTACAGACAAGTACAGCAAGTGGTGGAGCGTGAGCACAAACATTAAGAAGTATACAAAAGATGAATCGCCAGACCTGTACATACGCTTTAGAAAACAATCTGATACCGCCGTTGTGGTAAGGGATATTGGATCATTTAAAACAGACAACTGGAAAATTTACGGCACGATAGATTTTGAGGGCAATTACCTGAACACTGCATCGCCCGGCAAACGCAACAGTGGCGGAAGCTTTATAGAAGTGCTGGATGATGAGCAGAAAGTGATTGCCCGTTTCTTTGCAGAAGAAGCCTTAACTACACGACAGGCATTTATACAGGCAAACGATAAAAAGATATTGCAAATACCCGGCAACGTTATGAAGTCTGTAACCGGCAAACAACAACCTTTTGCCATAAGCGCCAACCAGGGCACAGTTACGATTAGTTACGGTGATGATGTTGTGACTACAATACCTTTTGACAGTGAAGCAAACTGGCAAAGACCGTCTGCTATCAGGATTTACTTTTGGTCTGGCGGCAGTAATTACGACCGCGTTACAGACATCTACCGGTTATTTTATCAACCTCGTTGACAGATTTGAAAAGAGAAATTAAAGCAAACGCACCGGCTGTTCACTTGCTGCAATACATACTGAACGCACAAGTGAGTGACACAACAGGCGATGCCACATGCACTACAGCTCACCTCCCATTTACCATACAACTGCTACACATAACGTGTTACAATTTGCTAAGCCAATAGGAATTATCAAATTATCCCTCAAAATAATCCAAACCAGAAAATCCAAATGTTCAACAACATTTCTAAAATCTTTTTAAAACACCGATCACAATGATTCTGGATTTAACAATCGCTATTCCCGTGCGCAATGAAGAAAAAAATTTACCCAAATGCCTTAGCGCAATTGGTAAAGACCTGGCCAAACATGTTGTAGTAATTGACTCGGGCAGCACAGATGGTACAAAGGAAATAGCAAGACAATTTGAAGTAGGAGTAATTGACTTTAAGTGGGATGGAAAATTTCCCAAGAAAAGAAACTGGTATTTACGCAACCACACCCCGCAAACAAAATGGATTTTGTTTCTTGATGCAGATGAGTATTTAACAGAAGACTTTAAAAGTGAATTACGTGAGGCGCTTGCAGACGACAGCAAAGCCGGATACTGGCTTAGTTACAGCATTTATTTTATGAACAAGCAGTTGCAGGGTGGCTACCCGCTGAAGAAGCTTGCGTTGTTTAAAGTAGGTGCAGGCGAGTATGAAAAAATTGATGAGGAAAAGTGGAGCCATTTTGATATGGAAGTACACGAGCACCCGGTGCTCGACGGCGAGGTGGGCGTGATCAAAAGTAAAATTGACCACCAGGATTTTAAAGGCGTTAGTTATTATGTAGACAAGCACAATGAATACGCAAACTGGGAGCATGCAAGATTTTTAAAGTCGCTGGAAGACAAAGATGCATCTTCTAACTGGACGTTGAAACAAAGGCTAAAATACCGGCTGATGAAGAAGATGCTGATTGGGCCTGCGTATTTTTTTGGCAGTTATATTTTGCTGGGTGGCTTCAGAGACGGTACCAGAGGCCTGGCATTTGCCATTTTAAAAATGGCTTACTTTACACAGATCTCGTGTAAAATACGTGAGAGCAGGACTGAACAAAAAATACTGGAAGAATCTTTGCGTGATACATCTTACAGCGTTTAACTGCGCAGGATAAAAACAACCCGATTGCTGCCGTATGTTATTTAAAAGCAATCTACACTTATGAAGAAACACATCAACCTGCAGCATTTTGTATTACTGAACATTATACTTTGCGTTATCTATTTTTTGTTCCCGGGTACATTTACAGCAGCGCTGCTGGCGTATTGTATGGCGGTGGCAGGGTTAACGGGTATATGGTTTATTTTGTATACCCGCTACATAAAAGAACAAGCTAACAGGCCGGGGTTGCTGATGCTTGGAAGGCGAAAAACATTACTTTTTGCATACAGTGGTTTCAATCTTATAATGGCCGTGTTGTTTGTATTTGGAGAAACAACAATGCCCGTATGCCTTGGCTTCACGGTTGCATCAGGCATTCTTTTGATCTGCCTGCTACGGTTCGATCAAACGCTTACGGCTTTCCTGTACAGAACACTCAATGTATCTAACCGGGTAGCGATCGTTGGTTCGGGAGATCTTTCTAAAGAACTGGGCAATTATATAGCACAGCAACACAAGTTTTCTTTCCAGGGCTACCTGGAGCGGGATGAGCGCCAGGCCATTGAGACATCAGAACAATACATTGCATTTGCAGCGGCCAACAACATCCGTGAGTTATATATACCATCTGGTCATTTTGCATATGCAGATATTGCCATGTTAAATGAAGCGGCCAATAAACATTGCATTCGCCTGAAACTGATAGCAGACACACCACTTGCCAACATTGAATCTTTCAGGTATACAGAACATTTTAATAAGGTTCTGTTATTAAAAGCATACAATGAGCCGCTGAGCAGTTTAAAAAACAGGATAGCCAAGCGCCTGTTTGATTGTATCATCAGCAGCGTAGTAATGATAACAATACTGTGGTGGTTAATACCACTGATTGGCATATTGATAAAAGCAGAATCCAAAGGTCCTGTCTTCTTTAAACAACTTCGTTCCGGCAGAAACAATCAATCTTTCTGGTGTTACAAATTCAGAACCATGGTTAACAATGCCGATAGCGACCAAAAACAGGCAACTCGCGATGATGCACGTGTAACAAAGATCGGTGCATTCCTGCGCAGAACGAGCCTCGATGAATTGCCGCAGTTTATCAATGTACTAAAGAACGAAATGAGTATTATAGGGCCGAGACCACATATGCTGCGGCACACAGAAGAATATAGTAACCTCATTAAAGCTTACATGGTTAGGCTTTACCTGAAACCAGGGCTTACAGGGTGGGCGCAGGTAAATGGTTTTCGTGGCGAAACACCCGATCTGGAATCTATGCAGAAAAGAATTGAACATGATATCTGGTACATGCAAAACTGGTCGCCGCGTTTAGATACCAGAATCTTTTTCAAAACGGCTATCAACATGCTGCGCAAAGAAGAAAATGCGTTTTGATCAGGCGCACTCACCAGTGCGGTAAAAACCAAGCACAGCGCAAACAGGTTTACAGGATTTAAATGATCATACTCAATACAAAGCCCGTGAAGTTTCTTTACGGGCTTTTTTATGCCTGTTGCCGCAACAAAGCAATAAGTATGTGGAGCCAGGCTGTATTACTACTATAATGCACCTGTTGCGTCGCACTCTTGTACGTTCGGATAGATAACGGGGCACGATGCACCGGCCATGCACTTATGCGTCAAACTGTAGGAAGACTAAATACAAAGCTGGAGCCTTTGCCTTTAATACTTTTTACCCATATGGTACCGCTATGGGCTTCAATAATACTTTTGGTAATATATAAACCCATACCAAAACCGCTATAACTTTTTGTGGCATCATCCTCCCTGAAAAATTTATCGAACACGCTATGGATATTCTCCGGCGTAATACCTATACCCTGGTCTGTAACATACACTATTACAGATCCGCTCTTGCTGATACACTCAATTGAGATGGGTGTTTGATGCGGTGAATACTTGGCAGCATTGCCCATCAGGTTAGACATGACCTGTTCTATTCTAAGTCTATCTATATACACTTCGCTTTCCTCGCCGCTGCATTGCAGGCGCACATCATGCGCACTGTACAAATTTTTCAACGAGGCAACTGTATCATTGATGTAAGCTTTGAAGTTTACTTTCTCTTTGTTGTACTCCAGCCTTCCTGTTTCCATCTTTGAAATATCCAGCAACTGCTCAATCAGTGTATTTACTTTATCAGCCTGCGTATTGATCTTGGTTAAAAAAATTTTCACCATGGAAAAATCATCTGTCGCTAACGCCAGCTGGGAATAAGCTTTAATTGTCGTAACAGGTGTTTTCAGTTCGTGGCTGGCAATCGAGATAAATTCGTTCTTCTGCTGCTCTATATATTTTGACTGTTCAAGCTCTGCCTGTTGCTTGTCTTTTACACGCTGTAAAACATCGTTCTTCGATTTTAGTTCTTCGTACGGCGTTCTGTTGCCGGGTGTATGAAAGTGGCTGATAATATCTGTAATAAGATTCTTTGTAACAGGTATATACCGCGGAATACCCAGGCGCATTGTAGCAACAAACTTTTCACCTTTTTCTGTGCAATCAAAATCTGACACAAGTTTTTTTGCAAACACCAGCCCGTCATCACTCTCTCTTAAGCCTGCATCCACCGCACATTCAATATCTGCCCGCAGGTAGTTTCTTTCGGCCTGCTGCACAGAGATGATAACGACACCTGTGTTGGTTTTGTCGATCACTTCTCTTCCCACTTCAAGAATAGCCGTTGCAAATGCAGTCTGTGCGTGAACCGAGAATTTCAGCATGTCAGCAACAGCAATACTCTTCTTTTGCGCAACGATCAAATCCATTTCGTTTTCAAGCGTTACAAGAACAATCTCAGTCATCTTACAAAATTTTACAGGATACTACAGACATATCATCATTCTGGCGGGCAAATTCCTTGTACACAGCGGCAGTAATGATCATCGGGTCTCTTTTTAATAACTCCGGAAATTTGAGTAAATCCCAGCGCGACCTTATCCCGTCTGAGCAGGCCACAAATTGGTTATAGTCTTCTTTTTTCAGCATTACATCATTCAATGTATTCGGAATGTTGTGGCCTATAATACCGTTGTATGGGATGTAATTTTTTTGCAATACACCGCCCAGGAACTTCGTTGAAATATTGCCTACCCCACAAATATTCCATTCCTTTTTTACTGTGTTGAATAAGTACACATTCGCAACAACACCCCTTGTTTTCCTGATGTTTTGATGAATGACTTTAACAACATCATTAGCCTGTTCCTCCTTGCAATTTATGAAAGTATCGATTGCTGCTTTAACAGCTGTTTGTGCATCGGGTCCATGACCGAGCCCGTCTGCGACCAACACCCTAAACCCGTTCCTGTTGCGCACCAGGCAATAACCATCGCCACAGGAAATTTCTCCAAACTTAGGAACCAAAAGCGCTCCAAACCGAAGCTGCGGACTTTCCTTTTGTGGTTTTTGCGGATCTTTGAAAATCCTGATTACTATAATTGTACCCCAACCCGGCTGTGAGTAAATATCAAATTCATCAGAAAGCCTGCGAATGCTGCCAAGGCCATGCCCCAATGTATTGGAAGAAGAAAAATGATCATTGAGTACTTTGGTAAGATTTGCAATACCCGGCCCGTTATCCATGCATACAACCTCGAGAAATTCGTGAGCATTGTCTTTACAAAGCCGCACCAGGAACTCGGCGCCACCCGTACTGTATTTCTGCAGGTTAGAGGTTAATTCAGCTATGATAATATCCAGGTTATTGATGCTTGTTTTAGGAAAATTACCGTTGCTGATTATCCGGTGAATGTCTTTTTTGATAAGGGCAAAATAACTGCGGTCATCTGCAACAAAACGTTCGAATACGATATTAACCATTTGCCCATTTTAGAATTGTTACGCTCGTGCCTTTACCAACTTCACTGGTTATCGAAAAATCATTTACAAGTCTTTTTGTTCCCGGCAATCCCAGGCCAAGGCTCTTTCCGGTAGAATAACCGTCTTTCATGGCCAGCCCTATGTCTTTTATGCCAGGGCCATTATCAGTAAACGTTACCCTTATACCCGTCTTCATTCCGCCGGATATTACTTCTATCACTGCGGTTCCGCCATTGGCATACTTTAGCATGTTACGCACCAGTTCGCTTACTGCAGTCAATAGCTTTGTCTGGTTAACGATACCCATTTTTATTTTTACGGCATACTCTTTTACCCTGTTTCGCAACAGGATCACTTCATTCTCCTTATATACGCTGATGGTATCCTTATTCAGTGTGACTATCGTCACTTTCGGTGTCAGCATAGGTATCATTGTCTGTTTGGAAATGCTCTATCTGTTTTTCCAGTAACTGCATACCTTTCTCCACATTAAGAGCGGTAAGTACGCCCTCCAGTGGCAAACCCAGCTCGACAAGAGTAATTGCAACGGCAGGCTGCATGCCAACAACAACAGTTGATGCATCAAGAATCCTGCCCATACTTGCAATGTTATTAATGATACGCCCCATAAAAGAGTCAACAATAGACACAGCAGATATGTCTATCAACACTCCTTTTGCATTGGTTTTACTTATTGCTTGTAAAAGGTCTTCTTCCAAAGTGAGAGCCAGCCTGTCATACAAATCAACTTGTATCGTTACCAAAAGAAAGTGTCCCATTCTTAAAATAGGAATTCTGTCCATAACTATACCCTTAGGATTTTTTGTTTTCCGAACTAATTTTTTTCACTGTCAGATTTGTATTTGCGAAAGCATAACTCAATGCGCTTGCCATTGTTGCTTTTGTTACCACACCGCTCAGGTTTATACCCAGGTGTACAATGGTTTGTGCTATTTCAGGCCGTATGCCACTAATGATACATTCAGCACCCATTAACCGTGTTGCGCTGATTGTTTTAATCAGGTGCTGCGCTACCAGCGAGTCAACAGCAGGCACGCCCGATATATCCAGAATAGCAATGCTGCTTCCTGATTCTACAATCTGTTGCAACAAATTTTCCATTACAATTTGCGTGCGTTGGCTATCCAGGGTTCCAATAATCGGCAATGCAAGAATGCCTTCCCACACCTGTATAACGGGTGTAGATATTTCTGCAATCTCATCCGTTTGCCTCAATATAACTTCTTCTCTCCCCTTAATAAAAGTTTCAAAACTGATGATGGATAAATTGTCCATCAACCGGTTTATTTTGCGGCTTTCTTCAAAGAGTTTGCCGTTGTCCTTTATATCGGTAGCAAGCACATCCAATATTGCCTCTTTCAGCCCAAGCACAAAAGCGCCGGTCTCACGTGGGCTAAAGCCCTGCCTGGCCCTTGTTATTGCAATACCCGAGAGTATTTCAATTACAGGATCCAGCGACATGGCTGCTGTATCAGACATATTGTCTTCGGTAAGATTTGCAAGGAGAATATCGATCAATTCTTCTGACTGGTAACGCAGATCTTCGTTGGACATAAGATCATCACGTAAAATTTCACTCTGTAACTGGTTGTTCATCCAACGTTCGAATATGACGGATTTTTTCTTTTTGAGAATAGCTGAAGTGGTGGCCATTATTAATTTTTAAAATATGTCGAACTTAAAGAAGCTGATTCGGGAGAAAACTAAAACTTTATCAAAGAAAGGTGTTTTTGATTGATTTGAAAGTATAATGAACAGAAAGATTATTGCCCGTATATTTTTCACCAACAAATACATTAATGTAAATATTAATATATAGTTCCTCACCGGAATGGCTGCCTTCCAAAGACGCAGGCATGTTGAATAAGTTGCCTCAGAACAAGACGTTGCGTTCGCATTCAACCGGTGAAGAAAGCAGGAATTTTATGGAGCCCGGCAGTATCACTTTAATGAGGCTTCCGTTGCGTCGCACACTTGTACTGTTAGATCAGGAGGCATCTGCAGGCTGCGGTTACCAGCAGTGTTGCAGATCATAATACCTATGTGCCATCAAGACCAACATTACCTGGCATTTTAATGTGATAAACATACATTTTCAGGCAATAAATTACATAATTTCATCATTCAAAGTTCTTTGATAAAGCAAGCCCTATATTGTTATAGCAAGGATTAAATTACTATCCCGGCGGTATGCAGCTACCCGGAAGACAATATAATAGCTCTCAACTCATTTATGGATTTAATGGTAAACGTTACGATAACGAGGTTTATGGAGTCGGAAACTTCCAGGATTATGGTGAAAGGATGTATGATCCGAGGATTGTACGTTTTCCAAGTGTTGACCCGATAACAAAAGATTATCCTGAACTAACACCTTACCAATTTGCAAGTAATAGACCAATAGACGGAGTAGACCAAGACGGGTTGGAATGGGAATTGAGTACGATAAAGCATAATTTGGGTACGGAGCTTAAATTAAAGCAACAGGTTGCAAAACATACACAGAATCTTACTAATCAGAGAGCTCTTCAAGCTTTAGCAAGACAACCTGTATTAAAGCAAGGTGATAATAGTTATTATGCACAGCAACGATCAAAAGCATTTAGTAGGCAAGCAGCATTTAATAAAGAAATGGCTGCACGAGCAGCTCACGACCCGATTTCTTACGGAGGGCCCGGAATGGGTTTAGGTTTAGCAAGAGACCCATTTGTACAAACATCAGCAGAAACATTGCTAACAATGGGTGCAGCAAGGTTTATTACTACAAATATTTTTCAAACAAGTACGACAAGTCTAAGCTTCTCTCAACAGTTTTTGCTAAAGTCCAGTATTGATTTGGGTGGACAGGCGTTGATAAGTGGGCCTAGTAAAATAGACTTTTTTGATGCAACCATTGCTGGTTTACCTTTTAAGCCTGCTTATTCAGCTTTAGCCGGAGGAATGTTTGATATAAGGCCATTCAGTCAAGGGGATAAATTTAGTTTGGTTGGGTTTAATAAATCAGTTAGTGATTTTACAATAGAGACATCAGCTAAATATATATTTGGAAGTGGTGGAATACCGGGTTCGTTTAAAAATGCTTATAAAGGTAGTTTTGATTTAAAAAATATTGGTCAGTTAAAATCGTACGACTTATCAAACTATATGATACAAATTCCTTTTAGTCTGACTGGGAAAGGAGTTAGTACTGCTGCAAAAACTATAGTCAATGGACCAACGCAATAAAAAAGGTAATAAAAAAGTTTTTGATGTTTTAGCTGGGTTAGCAATTATGTTAATCATATGGATTATTATACGTTCAGTATATATCAATCCTAAAAAATTAGAAGAAGGAGATGTGAGTTATACTGTTGCAATAATTACAAGTTTTACGAACCCAACTGATGGAGGGAAGGATGCAAATTTTATATATACAGTTAATGGTAAGAAGTATAAAGGCTTTTTTAACGCCTCAAAAATAGATACAAGAATAGGTGATAGGTATTTTTTGAAATTTTTGAAATCAGATCCTGACATCAGTCAATTTTTATTTGATATGTCAGTGCCAGATAGTATAATTAACATACCAAAAGAAGGTTGGGAACAGCTACCATAAAATAAATATAAAGAGCCGCTGGTCAAAGCTAGCGGCTTTTTTTATTGCGCTAACCTTTCGGTATGCAAATGCCGGGGAGGACGTACTCATCATCAACTTATCGTTATGGGTTTAATGGGAAGGAGAATGATAATGAAGTGAAAGGCACAGGCAATCAGCAGGACTATGGGATGAGGATTTATGACCCGAGGGTATCCAGGTTCTTAAGTGTTGATCCACTGCAAACAAAATATCCTGATGCAAGTCCATACCTTTTTTCAGCAAATAATCCTATTGCAAACATTGACGTGGAAGGTAAATATGCCTTATTTATTCACTTTATGCTAACAAGGTATATGTTACTTCAAGCAGGTGCTTCAGAGGTTCAAGCAAATCTTATCGCACATTATGCTTCTGTGTATGCTGATAACCCAGGCGGTGTTAACAACTTTTCTAAATATAAATCTTACAGTACAGCGGACATTATTATTATAAAGAATATTAAAGATTCTCAAAAAGATAATCCAATTTTTGATAAAATAGGTGGAAAGCTTCCAGAAGATAAAGTATTAAAAGGAGTCACTCATAATACAGATATTGATTACTCAAGAACAGCAAAGTCGCAAAGTGAAGATGCTGAAGCTCAGAAATGGCATTCTACAAGAACGTATGCTGAGAAAAATATTGTTACATCGCAAGAGGCTGTAAATAGAAGTTTAAGTAATGCTTGGGATATGTTGTTTAAATCTGCAAGTGAGAGCGGTATTGACAATATGCAGAAAAATACTGATGCATTACAGAATTTTGGCTTGGCTCTCCATTCGTTCGAAGATATAGAAGCTCATAGGGGTGCTGTATTCAGGGGAATTTGGAGCAATGGTGGAGGCTTATTTAATTGGTGGGGGAATGAGCATAACATGAAAAATGATGTTAACCCTGATGCTGCCAGATTCGGAATACCGCAGTTCTTTGTTGGAAATGCAATCTTGGTACATCAGGTAATGTCGGGTAATTTTAAAAGATTGGTTGATGGAACTCAGATATCAACACAGGGTATGAGTGCGGATCAAATTGGTCAATTAAAGACTAAAATTAATGGAGCGGGTTTTGAATTCAATAGCAATGGTAATAATACATACATGTATTCAGTAACAAAAAAGAAATCTTAGATTTTATATGCGTAATTGGATTACTATACTTGCAGCGGTATTAATTTTTACATCATGTTCCTCTATAGGAGAATATTATACAGATGAGAAAGATAATGATGTGGAAAATATTCAAATAAATTCTGACACCCAAATAAAGAACATTGGATTTGCTGCAAATACTATCGATTCTAATTTTAATGGAATAATCTTTTTTAAATTAATTGATACGCTTAATTATAAGAATTATCAACTGAAACAGATTTATTTCAGTCTTAATAATTTATCAAGCTCAGTAGCAGATAAGAAGCTATTATGCATAGATGTTCCACAGGAAATTAAATACAATGAAATAGCAGACATATCAGAGTTAAAGAAAAAAATACAATCAGGGTTGCCATTAGAATTTGTTTATAGGTTCAATAAAAACCAAATAAATGAAAAAGACAAAATAAAGGTGTCTATTAAACTTTTAGTAAATGAAAATGGGATAGATACTACAATCGAAAAGAGTTTTGAAATTATTAAACATACAAGGCATAAATCTTGGTTCGTGGGTTCATAAATAAAAAACCGTTGATTGCTCAACGGTTTTTTTGCACTCCCTGCAAGACGTTACTAAGATTATCCTTTCGTTTCCACAGATGCTTCAAGTGTAGGCTCCCCATATTTCAGTGCCAGTTGTAGTTAGAGTTTTCTAAGTTAATAATCTTTTGTTTTTTCTACTACTTTATCCACCAAACGGCTCGCTTCAATTTTCAAATGATTTCCGTTCGCCGTTTGTGGATAAAGCGATGGTGCATTCAATGAGCTTTGATGATACTGGTCAGCATATCTCACTGGAGATTGATAACCCAGTGATTTATGCGGCCTTTCCTCATTGTAATCAATGCGCCATACTTCGCTTAGGTACCGCACTTCAGCAAGACTGTTGAACAGGTAAGCATCCAGTAATTCCCTTCGCATGCTGCCATTTTTTCTTTCGATGTAAGCATTTTGCATTGGCTTCCCGGGCTGAATAAACTGTATTGTTATTTCTTTGCTATTACACCATTGTTCCAGCTTATGGCTGATAAATTCAGGTCCATTATCACACCTGATATTTGCAGGCTTGCCTCTTTTTGATACCAGGCGTTCCAGAACTCTTATTACCCTTAATGATGGCAGGGAAGTATCTACTTCAACAGCTAAAGATTCACGGTTAAAATCATCTATGATATTCAATAAGCGGAACTTTCTCCCATCTGTAAGCCGATCTGTCATAAAATCAATGCTCCATATCTGGTTGGGAGCTGTAGGCACCATCAATGCCTGTTTAATTCTTTCGGGTAAACGCTTTTTAGCCCTGCGACGGATGTTGAGGTTCATGGCTGTGTACACTCTGTAAATACGTTTATGATTCCATTGATAACCTTTATTCCAAAGACGGTAACAGCATTGCCAATAACCTATTGCAACATGCTTAGTAGTCAAAGCCGTTAATGCATCCTGTAGTTCGGTATCATCTTTCGGTTTGAATTTATACTGACAGGTAGTTCGGGATATCCCCATCAGTTTACACGCCTTGCGGTTACTGAGTTGTTCTTCTTTAATAAGATGTTCAACAGATTCCCGTTTCTCCTGGGGCGTTAAAGCTTTTTTTCGATTAGGTTTTTAAGGGCCCTATTTTCCATACTGGCTTCCGCATACATACTTTTGAGCTGAGCATTTTCGGCCTCCAGTTCTTTCATACGTTTTATATCGCTGGCTTCCATGCCGCTATACTTTGCTTTCCAATTGTAAAAGGTGGCATCACTGATACCAATTTCACGGCATACATCTTTAACAGACAGGCCCGCTTCCTGTTTCTTAATGGCAGCTACGATTTGACTTTCTGTAAACCTCTTTTTCATGAGTGTAAAATTTAAAGTTAATAAAAGCGCTTTTAACTCTAAACTATCATGGCCGAATCATGGGGAAGCTTACAATCGCTATTTAATAAAAACTCTAAATTGTTATTAGCCCATTCTATGCATAAAATTCTTCCTGCTTTGATTGATATTCTAAACCAAAAATATTTGTTACCGCCTTCCTCATAAATTGTGTTTTTAATTTGAATCGACGCAGGTTCTTTCTTTAAGCAATCTAACAACACATCTTCATCAAAAGACACATCCTCCAACATTTCATTGAGATTAAAATAAATGCTCATCAACTTTGGGAAGAAACCTAAAGCTTTTAAACCGCTAACAAAAAAAGGTTGCAGATTTTCTTTGTTATACTCAAAATGCAAAATGCACAAATATTTTTTTTCCATGTTTCTATTTTACTTTACTTTTTCTACATTGACATCAACACTTAAATTATTATCTTTAATATAGTCAGCTGCTTTTTGCTTGAAGATATTAATTTGTTCTTCAGAATATTTTCCATCTTTAATGTATACGTCAAGTGTAGACTTATACCCCATTTCTCCCCCTAAAGCATTTAGTCTGTCCAATTTTCTTTGAATCAACCGACCCTGCTTTTTCTTCGGTGGTGAAGATTGCTAAAGCTCTCGGCGTACCGCTTTATGATTTATTTAAAGCGGATGAAGTTTTTGCCGATGTAAATTCTTTTGATAAATCTTTGATGGAAAAAATTGCTTTGATTGAGCATTTGGATAAAAAAGAAAAAACCGCCTTCTATGCGGTTTTGGATGTCTTCCTCGGTAAAAAGAAAATGAAAGATGCACTTAGTAATGTGCTGACTAATGTATAAAGCAAAAGCCGCTGAACTTTCAGCGGCTTTTAAAGAATTAATTTTTATTCTTGAACAATATTATAAATCTGTAAAAGAAAAAAGAAAAAGTCAACAAAAAAATTATTGTACTCACGTAAAAAGACAACCATTGCCCATCATGATTTCCTAAATACCAAAAAACAAATGAAACTATAGTTGGCAACAAAAAAAATGATAGAATGCAAAGAATTGGATTTTTTCTAACTGCATCTATATTATTAAAATAAACCGGAAGCGCACAAATAGTTAATACAAGTATCCAAAATATTCCTGCCATAGATTCAATAAAATTTCCTTGCTTTTGCTCCAAAGTGTTATTGTATTTAGAATTTAATATCTGATACGCTATCATGGTAAGCACAATGCTTATTATAAATGTTTTGAATAAACTAACTGATAAGAATTTACTAATACTACTCATACCCTTACTGATTAATTGTTATGTTATAATGGTTTGTTGTCGTGGTAATAGGAACATTACCACTTGCACTTGATGTTGTTGTAGAAGTAGTTGTTGTAGAAGTCGAATACTTAATTCCCATTTGCTTTAAGTAGCCTTCAAATTTTTCATTATAACTTTTATTTTCTGTTGCAAAAGATTTAGTCCCTGTTTGCAGGTCTATATAATTTTGAAGAAGGTAGATATTGGCTTCTTTAGAGCCTCCATTTTTTTGGACGTAGTCGAATATGTCTGTCCTTGCGTTGTCTTTTATTTTATCATGAAACTTGGAATTAAAGATTCCCAACAGGCTTGTAACATATTGTTTGTATTCTTCAGGGCGGTCAGCGATATTATCTGCATATTTTCCATGTTCAGGCCCTGCTTTAGCATGTTCAAAAGTAATATCCCCTAAAACTGCCCTTGCAATGCCTGCATACCAAGGTTCATTTCTGCCATGCTGTCCATACATAACTCTATTACCCTTATCATCAATATAACTGTGAGCCCATGAATCCCCCAGTGTATGTAATTGATACAAATCCCCTCCAATTATTTTTGCAATCACACTGGATAATAATTCACTTTGTGAACCTCCTGTTAATCCATGCATTGTTTTTTGCCATTCAGGGTCAGCCCAAGTTCCAACTCCCCCATCTTTACCCCATGCCATCCATTCTTTACCTGGGATTTTTTGGATAGACATGCTATTATCTTTATGCACTACATGGTCGTACCATTCGGCTTTTACGGCTAATTCCCTTGCATCTGTTTTACTCATGCCAAGAGCAACTCCCATTGCATAGACAGTCCAAAAATGTCCATCCTCTTCCCATTGACCATTAGGGTCTTTAAAATTTATTGGATTGTCAAAACCAAATCTATATGGTGTCCACCCAGGAGCAGATTTTGCTGCCATATCAACCGCAAGCCATCTCCCTAATCTTGGGTCGTATATTCTATCGCCAAAATCATAAGCATTTCCTTCACCGTGTATTTCGTTATCCTTACGTTTTCCATCGAAGCCATAAGCATAATTTCCAGCATTGTAAGTTCTGCGCGGCATTTGCATACCAAAGGGATAATAATCTGTCTCACTGATTATTTGAGCTTTATAACTGGTTATATTATTACCCGCTACAGTATTGGCCAAACGCTTATCAGAAACCGAAACTAAAACATTCCCTAAATGATTGCTTAATTCAAAGATCTTATTGCCACGCTTAAAATTAATAAATATTCCACTTCCAATACCAGTCAATGTTACAGCTGTTTGAGCCGGCGGCGATTGCACATTCAATAATGGTTTATAAAGCCCCAGCCTGCTACTGCCATAAAGGTCAACTTCTACTTGTGTAAGCGCTCCCCCATTAACCGATGCATCCCCTTTCGTGTATACACTCATTACATTTCCTGATGCATCCCGCACATACCACGTTGTCGTATCAACAGTACCTTTCGAAACGCTTTTACTAATCCTGTTTCCCGAAGCATCATAAGTAAAAGTCAATGTTACACCGTTAGATTTTTGAATGCTTTTGATCTTTCCATAAACATTCCACGATATAACATTTACACCTTCCTTAATATCCTTTGTCAGGTTCCCAATCTCATCGTACGAATAATTATTCACTGTTTGATTTTCGAGATCACTATCGTAAACTGATGTTGTGGTTACAGCATCACTTACATAATTAAGCCTGTTATTATTTGGCTCATAATGATAAATAAGGTTATCCATTACTGCATCAGATGTTCCACCCCTTCTTCTGTAATAAGTCAGGATATTCCCATTACCATCGTAGTCTGCTATTTCATGATAGGCATTCAATTCCAATGCACCATTCCACGAATTATTTGCCAGGTTTAAACCTTAGATATTTAATACATTGTAATAACAGTAGTTCAAGACTTATGTAGTCTGCAATTATTTTCATGGCATCGTCCCTTGTGTCACTCACTTGTACGGTAGTTTTTTATGGCATCTTTTCGTTGCGGTTTCATTAAGGTTATTCATTAGCGAGGGGTAAAAAGCACACTTTGAAGCATTTAATTTCTTTGCAAGAACTAATATAGCATCACTGGTATAAATACACGCAGAGTCCCTGTCAGGAGAGTCGAGTAAACAAGAACATTGCAGCTCAAGCTTCTCACAGAACCGTACGTGAGTTTCTCAACTCATACGGCTCTTGTTATCCAGTCATGATTTTATTCCAAGTCTCCAGTGATAAAACAGTTCTTCTTTTTCTGCCTGTACCGTTTTGTATTTTACATAAACTGATCTATAGCTTCGAAGCTTGTATTTGTTCTTCAACCATTTTCTTATCAGTTCATTTAAATAACTAAATACACCCAGTGCCTCATGCTTGTTAAACCTCGTGTAGTAATTGATCCATCCCCTCATTTTTGGATTG
The DNA here is from genome assembly GCF_015831355.1 of Panacibacter microcysteis. Lineage (NCBI taxonomy): Bacteria > Pseudomonadati > Bacteroidota > Chitinophagia > Chitinophagales > Chitinophagaceae > Panacibacter > Panacibacter microcysteis. The sequence goes on along the minus strand of NZ_JADWYR010000002.1, from coordinate 118,436 downwards.
AGCTTCTTTGCAAACCATTCCAGTGTTTGTTGGCTCCATCCTGGAATCATTACTCTTCTGATCGCTTCTCTTATTGATGTTTTGGCAGCATTGCTGATTGCACCGCTAAACACAAAGAATGTTTTCTTACGACCAAACTTGTCTTGTCTTGCCCGTGGTTGAAAACTATAGCTCAGGAAGGTAAAACTTTCATTATCGCTTTTGTCAGTTCGCTGATAGTTCTTGCAATACACAATCTTAGTTTTATCAGGATGTAGTGTTAATTCATATTCCTCCATCCTTGCTTTCAACTTCTCCAGCATTTGTTCTGCTTCTTCCTTACTACTGCAATGCACCACTATATCATCGGCATAGCGTTCAAAAGGACATCGCGGATTTTCTTTATCCATCCACTTATCGAAGCAATGATGCAGATAAATATTCGCTAACAACGGACTGATAACGCCACCCTGCGGTGTGCCTTTTGTTCTTGCCATTATGCTTCCATCTTTCTGCTCAACACCTGCTTTCAACCATCTCTCTACATACATCAACACCCATTTTTCCTGCGTATACTGCTGCAATACATGGAGCATAATGTTGTGGCTGATGTTGTCAAAGAATCCTTTAATGTCAACGTCCAATACCCATGCTTTGCTGACACAGTTTTCATGACATTGCACTAATGCATCGTGGGCACTTCTACCTGGTCTGTAACCAAATGAACTCTTGTGAAAAACCACTTCCATTGCAGGTTCTAAATCATCTTTTACCACACCCTGTGCTATACGGTCGCTTACCGTTGGAATCCCCAATGGTCTTTCGCCGCCTTGTTTCTTTGGAATAAACACCGTTCGCACAGGTGGTGGGAAATAACTTCCTGATGTCATGCGATTCCAAATCTTATACAGGTTGCCCGATAAGTTTGCATTGAACATCTCAATGCTTTCTTTATCTATGCCCGCACTGCCATTTTTATCGCATACTTTCAGGTAACCGTTGTACACCATCCTCTTACTAACCGGCAATGATTTTGTCATTTTTTTCATCATCATCCTCCACCTTGCGGCAGAGTTGTTTTAAAATACTTTAACCAGATAACCTGAACCCTTCGCTACTGCCGGCTTTCACCAGCTCTCAATACTACTATGGTTCAGTCCGACGCTTTTTGTTGCTTCTCCTGCCTTGAGCAGAATTGAGTTGCAGTATGAACACTCGTCTTTTGACGAACAGTCGCTTTCTAAACAAAAAAAAACTTCCTGCAAAGCACATTGGCACATCAACAATTAAGCCTCTCACGTTTCGTATAAAAGCCTGTGTAAAGCTCCTGCCATCTTAATGCCGGTTGGTCTGTAACCAGTAAACAGTTGCCCGTTACAGTTTGTCCTGCCAGTACAGAGATTCCAACAGTTTTACCAACAAGTTGTCCTTTCGACATGTCTTCAACGGTTCATTTGCATTCAGCTTCTTTACACTTACCTGATAATGTCCTTACATTACCTTTTGCCTGAACGTTCAGCATCATGCTTTTTAAACACAGCACCTTCAGGTGGTTTGCATACTCCAACTGTATGGCGTATGCGGCAGACCTTCTGCCATCTCTTATACAACATTGAAAAGAACTATCAACCCTTTTCATTCGTGACACACCTCTGTGGAGACGGAAACTTATACAATGCTTATCCACATTTAGTTACAGCCAATGTGGCAGTGTGAAAAACTTTTTTGAAAGCAATATTTTGGGGATAAAAAAATATTTTCTTGCTGCAAACCGCCGAGCTGACCGAAGGGAGGCGAAGGCATAAAAAAGTCGCTTACATTTTTGCAAACTTTTTTTAAAAAAAACAATTAAATGCACTTCGCTATCTCAATAATTCAATGGAATAATAAAAAGTCGGCGAATAGGAAGAACTATCCATTTTTACATTTATCTCATAATCTTTATACTTTTTCACTACGCCATCTTTACTGCTAATTGCTTCAGGAAAAAAATCAATAATCTTATCAAACTTTCTGACAAGTTCCTTTTTAAGATTTGGGATTATTTTATCTCTATAATAGTTGTCAAAAACAACACTGGCACTAAAATATGTCAATACTGAATCTTTTTTGCTAAACTTAAAATACAAATCTAAGTCTCCTTTTAACTTTTCAAAATGAATGACCTGTGATGGTGCATAATAGCCAACCTCACTTACATCAGCATCATTGTCTTTATCCCATTTGAGATTGATTATTCTGCCAACTTCACTCTTTTGACTTCCTAAAAAAATAGGCAAGGAATCGTAGCCTATCAATATTGAAGGTTTTAACATAGAGGTATCTTGATTTGCAATATTTTTTCTTCTACTTGTATTAGATGAACATCTAATATTCAGTGATAATACAATAAGCGTGAGTAGTCCTAAACAAAAATTTTTCATTTTAATTCGTTGTAGTCGTTGTTGTAGTAGAAACCTCCTTTGTCTTTTCATAATTATTTCGCTTTTGTATTTCAATGAACATCTGTCCTCCGTATTTTTGTCTTAACTCGTTTATCTGTTCTAACAGCTTGTTATAATCACCATTAGATGTTTGTAAATTGAGTAGAGTATTAAAATAGCCTTCAGCTTGTCCCGAAGAAGAAAAGGTGCTACTTCCTGGAGTGAACATAAAGCATCCATACGAACCTGCAAGACGATTCATATTCATTCCACTGTTATAATAAAAGCCTCCGATGTGAAAGTTAATACCACCTGCTTTACTTAAATTACTTCTTGCATCATCTATAGGCTGACCATCTAAATAGGTATTCATGTCTTTAGTGAATGGTACAGCGGCAATAGAATTGGAACCATTTTGACGTAATTCAAACCCTTTTAAATTAGTATTATGCGGCATCGTGTGATATACTCCTGTATAAAGATTTTTACCGCCGTCAGCAGGCTCAAAAGCCCTGTTTGTTAGATAGTATGTTGTCTTTGTATGTGTTTCTTCTACTTGTTTAGATTCAGGAAACCAATGGAATATATCTAATGGGCTATATTCTTTAACAGTCTTTGTCGTCTTGTACGTTTCAGTTTTCGAACCTCTGGAATACCATGAGTCTCTCGTAACATTGAAGGTTGCTAATGTTTTGCTCGGATTACTAATGTCAATAAGCTTAGCTTGATATGTGGGTACGGCAATGCGTTCATTAGGATAAATTCCTCTGCCGGGAGAGCCGTACACTTTTATCATTGTATATCCAGTGGGAGCACTACTTATAATAATCTTTGGTTCTTCGCCATCAAGGTCTATTGCTTGTATTGGTGTATTCCCTGCAAATTGATACGGTGTGTACCAGGGGTAGTTACGTGTTAGAGGGTCTATTGACAGGAAACGTCCTAAACGTGGGTCATGTACCCTCATGCCGTAATCAATTTGATTACCTGTTTCTTTAACTTCGTTATCCTGTTCTTTCCCGTTAAATCCATAACGATAAGTTGATGATGAGTACGCCCTACCCGGCATTTGCATACCGCCGGGATAGTAATCATTTGCACTTATAATATGCGGCAAGTAATACGAAACCTGGTTCTGGTTGGGACTCGCTTTTGCAATGCTAACCTTCTTATCACTTACTGTAGCCAGCACGTTCCCTAAATGATTGGTCAACTCAAAGAACTTTTTCCCTCTTGTAAATGTAAGAAAATATTTACCGCCGTTCGCAGGTGGAATATAGTTTTGAGTAACGTCAATATTAGCTTTAATTAAGCCAAATCTGCTGCTGCCGTATAAATGCACTTCGTCTAATGTTAGGTGCCCATTGTTTATGCCTGCATCTTTTGTGTAAACTCCCATTACATTACCGCTGCCGTCACGTACATACCAGGTCTCTTTGTTTCCAACGATCTTGCTGATCCTGTTTCCTGCCGCATCATAGGTGTAGTCGATTTGAGAAATCACCGTACCACCCTGTTTTTTAATAATGCGCTTGATCTTGCCATAGACTGTCCATTGAATCTCATCTATGTTTTCAGCATTATCCTTTATCAGGTTACCGATCTCATCATAGACGTAGTTGCCGGAAGCTTGCGCATCAATGTCATCCGTATAGCTGCTGGATATATCATCAATGTATGCAAGTTGATTAGTGTATGTCTTTACCGTATTTGCTGCAGGAGGTGATGCCGGGTTATAAGACTGTCTATTTCCGCTTTGGTCAATGTAATAGTACTTGTATTTCAAAGCATCCATAGCGATGCCGTTTATGTTTGCAGCACCATTCCTGTCATAGGTGATTATATTACCATTCGCATCATAGGTGACAGCTTCTTTATAATCATTGGTTTTTACAGGCGTCCATGTGTTTGTAGTTGTATCCAAACCAGTTTCTGCCTGCATACCAACTAACCTGTTCAGTTGATCATAAGTATATTGGTAAAGCAAAGGTTTGGTAGGAACATTATTCCCAAAACGAAGACTGTTGCTTATAGCCGCGATATTTCCGTTGAATAATGGTTTAAAATCTGCACCACTGCCGTTGTTTCCGGAAGCAAAAACGGTTTTAGTACTGGAGACAGGTTTGTAGTCGTCAGGGCCAAAATAATGCAGAGCAAATCCAAAAGCATCCCTGGCTACAGTTTTTCCTGCGTCACCATCTGAACCCATATCGCCTGCAGGTGTCAAAGCAGTACTATTAATGCCCTTAAGCCACCCTTGAAGGGTATAAGCGTAGTCTACCCCCTGAACTTGTTGCTGCCCAAGCACCATCCTGCCCAATGGCCCGTGACGATAATACTCATAATAGGCATCATGCTCCCAATGTATTTTGTTTGCACTGGTGTAAACATCAGTCAGTCTGTTTTCAGCATCGTAGCTATATTTATGATAAAACGCATCAATTTTATCAGGTTGGTAGGACACCATATTCACTTTTCCACTGATGAGGTCATAATCATAAACAATCTTCTTGAACCTGTTTCCGGATTGCTGCATTGACCCGATCGCATAATCCTGCAGCAAAGTATCAACATTACCATGTATGTCATAACTATAAAAAGTAGCAGTTGTCTGATCTACAATATTTTGCCGTGCCGTTGCAGTTGCGTATACAGCGGTCCATGATACCCTGTTTCGAAGATGCCGCTGTGTTAGGTACGGCGCAAGTGAAACAGGGTAAACTGTATCATAAGTCGTTAAAGTAATCTCTTTTCGACTTGCCGCTGTAGTTGGATCTGTCATCCAATTGTTCAATGCAGTGATATCTTTACTAACAGTAAAATTCATTGCTGCAGAGCTTGTCAGTTCACCAACTTCCGTAATTCTTCCTAATTCATCGTATTTGGTATAACTGTACTTGTTACTTACAGCCTGTTTCCTGTTTTTTGAAACGACCAGTCTTCCAAGCCTGTCATAAAAAAATTCACTTAATCCTGCATCAGGTGTTGTCTGCTTTACCACCTGATTCAGCGAATTGTAACGATAGTCTGTTGCTTGCTTACGTACAGGCACAAGCTGAATCTTCTGGGCCCGGCTCGTCTTTACATCGGCCAGCCAACCCGTTGTTCTGTTTGGATGTACATCTGCCGGAGGCACTGTTTTGACAAGATTTCCAGCCTGATCATAGTAATAAAGGGTGTAGTGGTATTCACTGACAGAATGCGTTACCGTGAATGACTCATACTTGTAAGCCTGTAGGCACTTCGCCATATAAGCACTGTCAAACTCACCCTCCAGTGAATCACTATATTTACTGAAACGGTTTGTTCCATCGCTTATGGCAAAGAAGGCACTGTCACTGCAGATGTCAGGGGTTTTAATTTCAACCTGAGGATATGATACATTACTGCATAACAACAAACTGTCTTTAGCGATGTATTCACAGAGAGCGTTGTCCAGATGAATCGCACATGTTGAGGCGGATACAAGTCCTTTAGTTCCGGTCCAGGCACGTTTATTTATTACAATTGTGTCAAATCCAGGTGACGCTTCATTTAAATACCGGGCTGGGGTATTGTAACTAGTGTAATCTTTTGCCCGTCCTTTCCCTTCGTTAAATTTAGCCCACAGCCTGATTGAATCCTGGCTATACGGAAGCCCATCGCATTGGAAATAATTGTAACTGATTTCTGCAGAATCAAGCGCCCTGTTATATAGACGCAGATTTCGCATAAAGGGTACAGGATCATTGCTTCCTCCTGAAATGTTTCCTGCAAAAATGAACAATCCTCTGCACGAATCAGGAGCCATATTTCCATTGGCTACTGTATCACAACCTAACACAACTTCAGTATTCATTCGTTGATTGTCGACAAAGATGTGCAGATCTGAGACATTTTTTCCCGATCCCGTTCTCGTAAGTACTATGTGATGCCACTGATCCTTACTTATCGTATCAATCGTCCTTATTCTTAAACTTAAACACCTATTGACAGGGGTCGATATGGGTGCGCCGCCTACTCCGAAATATAATTGGCCATCCTGTAAGACGCTTAAATATCCGCGAAAAGTTCCAGTGTTAAAAGGCTTTGCAAAATCATAACTTCCATCTGTATTTCCTCCAAGTGATAAAAACGTTTGCGTATTGACTAATTTATTTGGCTTAGCCCAAAATTCAATTGAACAATTCGCTCCATCCTTACCTATACCCAAATTTTTGGGCTTGGGATAAGGAGACACCCCCGGTGTAACCCAATCCTCACCACGAAATACCAAGATATCCTTGGAGTTAAAAGCCACATTTTTTTGCCAGCTATTATTGCAATTGTTCAACGCATTTTTGATCGTCAATGTATCAGTAACCAGACCTTTTTTGTTCAAGGTGTCCCTGATGAAAATAAGCATCTGGGATTCACTACCTGCATTTGCGTTAAGGGTATCGAAGTACAGATTCACCAATTTTTGTAAGCTGTCACAACTTACGCAGTTGCTCGTTCCAGCATTATAAGTTAAATTAGAAAATGACCCAATAGCAGAACAGGTATCCCTGAAATCCAGATACTCTAAAGTTGACTTATTCAATCCAAGCCGGCTATTCATAAAATTCTCAAACAACTTGTTTCTACGCTGATGAACTTCATCAACTTCTTCCCTGGTTGGTTCAAAATCATATGTGGTGTCAAATTGCGCATATACGGCACCCACTTCACTACAAGTCTTGCAACCTGCATCACTGCCGCATTGTAATGCCGGAGGTAAAACAACAGGTGCAGCAATATACCTGCATACGGAGGTGCCATTACACAGTTCTAATAATGTTGTAAGATCAGCATCACTTATTTCGGCATTGTGCTTTTCTTTCATGAAGTTTGAAAACGAACTGTAGCTACCTGGTGCATATAAAAGATATTCATTGTGTCTTGCTGAAATCGTAGAACATGTGCAACTATCCGGCTTGGTATATACCTGTTGGTTGGTCAACGGCGGTTTTATCGAAAAGCCACCCGGAGCCGAAAGCACATCCGCGTTACAAAACTCATCTTTTTCTATCGAGTGTGAGGCATTGTATGCATTGATCACATTGTCAAAACTATAGCCATCAGGCCTTTCTCGGGAACCGAACGGGTGATTTGCATCAGAGCCGCTTTTGCAAACCTCCACAAGTGCCGGTATTATTTCATCTACAATATCAGCAGAATCATACTCAACGCATTTCCTTAAATCATCGAACCACATTTTTGCATATGCCTGACAATTTTTTGAGTAGGCGCTATCCATCCTGACAGCAATTGAATCATTCATAATTGTCTTATTGGAAGAACTGCTTAATTCGTTCCAATATTTAAGCCCATCCTGGTTCGTTTGTGTAAGGTCCTGTGATGAAACGAACCGCGGCATTTTTTGTATAGCAAAGAGAGACGCAGGTGTAATTGAACAGGTGCTTGAAGTATTGATACTGTTATATATTAATTCACGTTTGGTTGACAGGTATAACGATTTGAACAATTTCCAGGCCATCTCCTGTTCTCCGGCGCACAAATCACTGAAATGTTTTTTATTGGTATCAAAATCATTAAGACATTCAAAATCACCTTGATCACAGCTCACGCCTTTAACCGCCATTTCTTCCATTGACAAAAATGCGGTAACCCCTTCTGAAGTACCAGACACGTATGAGTTCAATTTCGACTGAAGAGAGTTTTTTACAGCCAGCAGATTTCCGGTAGTTGCGGCAGCAAGCGGGTCCTGGTCTACCCCGACTGTAAATGGGGTTAAATAACCATTGGCAAGTGCCTGTGCATAAGTTGGTGTATTTTCAAACCTGACATTCCACTCCAAGGAAGCTTTAAATGACTCCAACAATTCGAGTTTACAAAACTCAGGATGCTCAATCAAAAGTGCTTCTGCCCAACTATCTTTAAATTTCCGAGCAAATTGTTCAGGATCAAGATCTTTTGGATACACCATTTGCCCGTTGTCGTTCAGTATTTTTGTTTCATTACCAAATTCATCGAGATATTGCTTCCCCTTGTAAGGTGTCATTCCTCTGAAAGGTTGAAAAATCGAATAATTGTTTGTCGTGGTAACAACATCAAAGTCCTCTGGATTATTGGCGTATTGTCCACTGGAAGCAGTCATATCAGCAAGCATCAGATTTTTGATTTCGTCGTATTCGCTGGGTACAATACCGCAAAGGGCGTCGCATGTAGCTTTAGCATCCTGATAAATGACCCAAACCTCTTTCCAAAGTCCTGCCGTATCGGTATTTGATATGTCAATGCCAGTTGAATCAATATAGTTTTGGTAAAAGCCTTCAAAAGATCCTCCTAATGCCTCGTTACAAGAGCTGCATGTAGGAGCACATTCCGCCTGCAATGCCAGTTGACGGGATTGCTCAATGAACTGTTCTTCGGTTGTACAGGTGTTATTTGGAACAAATACGTTTTCCCTATAGAAATCAGCGGCATATTTGCTCACAGAAAGCTTTTTAGTGATTTCATAATTTCCGGGTAAAAGAAATAAACTATCAACAAGATGGATTCCCACTGAAGCTTTGCCGCAAGTGTCGTTGATCATTGCGAGCGAGCCATGCTTTATGGTTTTCATAAAGGTCGTTTTACCAGGCATGTTCTGATTGTTACAGTCGCCCGTAATAATAATCTCAAGATCATATAAACAATTGTAACAAATACTATCTTCCTGGCAGTTTTCTTTTTTGAACGTCTGCGGGTCAAGATCATAGTGGAATAGGTACTTTCCTTCGTTAGTCACCAACATGCTGCGATGACTTTCCATCACTAAATCTTTAATAACGTTATCGGATGGTTCTGTTACGTGTTCAGTAATTGTTTCGGGAGCATTATAAGACGCCAGCTTAACCAAATTATTATTTGCATCTCCTGTTCCTGCCAGTGCTGTTGCGATTGTCCGCCCGTGCATGTCAACATAGCTGATGCTGAATTGTCCGTTTGCATCCCGAACGGCATTTTTAAAATAATGGCTATGATCCCCCACTTCGGTTCCAAACAATGCGTCCAGTTCATCCTGCCCTGCGGTGGCATAGAAATATTTTGTTTCATGATCGCTGCCCAGTTTGAAGCTTTTACCTACTCCTCCCTGTCTGCTGATCCTTCCGGTATTATCCTGTGTGTACTCAGTTTCCGTAAAAGCATATCCTTCTGCATCTGCCAAAAACCTTTCAAGGTTTCCGGACCCTGCCGATGCCGATGAATAGTATCTTGCTGCACCGCTTGCCTGAACGCCCATTTCCGGTGCTGACTGGCCGCAATAAGCAGCAGGATTTAAAAGAAGATCGTATGTGGACTTATTGTATTCTTTATTGTCTGTTGTATGATTAAAACCTGCACTGTATTCGATAAGCCGACTGAGGGTTGGAGCCGGAAGTACCTGTATAACAGGGCGTCCCTGATAGTCGTAGAAAGTTTCTGCTACAACTGTTCTGTTTACGGTGTTATCTTTTGTGACCGTCTGCCTGCTTCTCAACGTTCCGTCGTAATAACTCACCACGACTTTACGTTTTCCTTCTTCAGCAAAAGATACTGAAGACTGCCAGTTTAAATTTGGCTGATGTCCTGTAAAATAATATGATCCCAAGCCCCCCGGTAGTGTTGAGGAACTCCATTCCGAAGTATACCTCGCACCAGCCACTCCTTTCTGCACCGCACGGACTCTTACATACAATGTTCCCTGACCAGGAAAGATCAGCGGTATTTTGTAATTCAAGTCAGAAGTAGTGATCCTTGTGGCGTTATTGAGAAAAACCTTTGCAGCAAAACCTGCATCAGGACTTGTTGCATTTCCATACTCCCCGGACTCTAAAGCTCCCTGATCTATAAACGCCCACTCAAGATCGTATTCATCCGCTCCTATACTTAACGGCCAGAGAATGTTGAGTTCACCTGTGGTACTTATCTTGGAAGGATCTGTATCAATTGTTATTGCCGTGAGCGCATTGGCGGTACAAGAGAACAGAAAGTTAGGGGACGGCTGAACCTGGTTCTCCACCAGCATTGATTTTACAATATCTGCTGTTGACCCTGTTCCTGTAATGGTTACTTTGGTAACCGTTATTTTCACATTCTGCATACTGTCGAAAACAACACTATGCTGGCTATTATATTTAGCCGTATCTGCCGCATTATAATTTATAGTCAACGTATCCAGTCTGTTACCTGTAACAGAATCTGTCGCAGAACGATATTTAACAAAATCAGTACGTATTACGGTTGTCACCGAAAAAGGTCCTGACAAAATAAATCCAGCCGACTCATTGAACTTTAGCGTTACAATGTTTTTTTCATAGTATGGTTTGACTAATTTGGAGTGCAGCACGGTCGAATAAAATAATTCGTCCCTGACAATCCTGAAGGAGTCTTTCTTCACGGGTATGGAGTCGATAAACGGTGCCGAAAGACCCTGCTGACCCAATCCATCAACGCAAAAAGACATGAGCACCAACACGCTGAACAAACGCAAAAATTTTTTTAACGAATGCTGCATATAAATTTTTTAAAGGTTTGATGACCCAATAACTATTTTAAAATCTTTGTATTTTTCTTCGGTGGAAATGACATTATTCCTCCGTATGATGAAACGGCTTTCATCAAAACAGGAGGAATCCGTATCCTGATGGTAAGCTGAATAATTAACTCTCACCCGTGCATATTCACTAAAACCAGATTTGGTTTCATCTGCTTCATCATCTGCCTGGTCCGTTAACAACTGCGTTCGGATAATATATTCTGATTCTACCAGGTAACCCGTCACCCTGTCCGTTTTGATATTAACACTTTTATAGTCTAGCCCCTCCGGAAAGGTGATAGAAAGCTGATCGACACTTTTGCCCTTCGTCAGTTTTGCCCGCACTGTTTTCGCCTTCTTTAAAAAAGCTTGCATTTGTTCAACGGGATCAAATCCTGGCAGCGTAGATGCTTTTCGGACGTACATCATTTTATCTTCATGGAATATCATGATGACGAGGCTATCGTTTTTCATGGTTTCTGTCTGCGCAAGACTGAACCAGTATTTTGAACCATTGATTTTGTAAGTGCCGGAAAGTGTATCGATTATTTTTTCGGGATATTTTTCATCGCTGTAAACGTAGTTGACATTGAATCCAATATTACCAGAATGTGCATATGCGTTCCTAACACCATTAAAAAACGTCATGATTGTTTTCGCTGCAACAGAGTCTTGCGCATAAACAGATATCTGTAGAAAACATGTGAAAACGAGTATAAATCTTATAGCTTTTCCCATAAATTTTACTGGATCATTTAAAAGTAAAAGTGTATAAATCTTTTTATTGCTCTACCAGATAGCTACGTGTTTCCTTTATTGTTTGAATGCCTTTTAGCGTTTCTTTTTTCACGCGGATCAATGTTCCGTCATCATCATATTCATAAAAGGAAGCGTAATTATTTTCATCCAGTTGGGCCATTAGCCTCAGAGTTACGGGGTCATATACAAATGACTGCATATTGGCACTGTATGGATGCATCCTTAAGTCATCAAAATAAACAGCACCGGTACTTTTATTCTTAAGTTTAATTTTTGAATTGACAGCATTTGCGGGAACAGTCAGATCAGCATCATAGCGCTGCCAGCCCTCAATGATGTTTCCTGAAGGCTTTAATACATCAGTTTTAATTACACTGTTGGCTGCATCATAAAAACTTATCTGAACTTCATTATTTATATACGTTCCTGTCAAGCATTGTTCTGATTCTTTCACCCATGTACTAAACCAATATTTACTATTCTGTGTGAGTGAGAAACCTGTAATCAATGAACTGCTATCAGAGATAATCCCGTTATAAGTATTGCAGTTTCCTTCTACGATTGATGCTGTCCCTATCGTATCTTGCTCAGCATGATATATATTTCTGTAGGTTAAAGGGGGCACTGTCGGGTCACAGGTAGTCCAACTTAAAGAGCCGGAATATAAATAGTTATACGCATCAGCTTGTATGATTACATGATATACCTGCCCTACTTTAAGGAGTAAAGAACTAGTTGTAATTAATGCGCCAGTAGAAGAGCTGCCTCCATTCCATACCAATCCATCATCATCATACACCAAAAATTGTACGTTATATGGAACCTCGGGGCAATCATTATAACCCATTGAATAAGCGGATAGCTTGTAATAGGCAGTTTTAACGGGTTGCAAATAACCAGCATAGGCAGTGATGTATCCTTGTCCGGTAGGCGTAGTACATCCGCCGGGTTCGATGACTTTGGAGACACTAACCCCTCCGCCATTGAGTGGTATTGGCCTCAGTCCAAAACCTTTTGGCGTAATGATCGTGTCATTCATAGGAACCAGGTTAATATCCATTGCCAGTTTTTGGCTGATTGTATCTTTTGTCCTTGGAAATACCCGCGTAGTCACAGATGCAGAATCTCCTGAATTTATCTTCAGACTATATCTTCCTGAATGTACATTCGACATATCTCTGCTGCCTCCATCTGTTGTAAAGTCAACTGCCCTGGGTATGGGGCAAGGATCAACGCAAGTGTTGTTGTCATAGCTATAATCTTCAAAGCCATCGAAGTATTGTTCTCTATACCTGCTGTTTTGAGTAACGCTGATGGGAAGCGTTTCCTTGTATCCATAAAGGCCAGAGTTATACCTGCCCAAAGGATCTTTGTTCTCCAATTCGTATCCCTTTTTATTAAACAGGGTAATCTGAGAATTCCACACCCATTTTATTGTATCAGTTGTCTGTTGAAGATATGATGCGTTGGAGAAAGACCAGAAAGGCACATAATCTTTGATAGCACCATCAACACGAATATCGGTCAGCACACCAGGATCTGTTTGCTTACGCTCTTCGTAAAAAACATAAGATTTATCTGAGCGCCAGTTCCCGAAAATGCCATAAACATATGGATTCAGAATGTTCTGCGTTATCGCAGAACGACATACCGTCCAACTATTTGTTGAAGTAATCGTGTATGTCATGTTAACTATGGGTGTACAACCCGACCCGGCGCAAAATGTGAGATAATTCAGTCTATCATTTTTCTCATCATCAAAATTTGTTTCACTGTTCAAACCAAACATTAATCCGTTTGCCCTTCCATTACTGGCAATCAAGTCCTGCATCAAGGCTTTACAATTAATACCAGTATACCGTGTTTGGGAAATATCAATTTTGTTAAGATCTGTTGTTATAAAATTTGAATAGTTTGTCGAGGATGACCAAGGTGCTGTAATACGTTTAAGTGTTGCGGTGGAGATACCTGAATAAAACTGCGTGGCACTACTCCAGTTATACGAATTACAATCGCTGTTGTTAGCTCCTGTAAGATAAATTGAAGTGAATCCATTGTTTGGAATTTTACCGGCTAATGAAAGCGTTGCCGAATTCACTACTGCAGATTGAGGTATTCCAGTCAGGTTAAATTGTAAAATGCTTTTGTTCTTTATTGTTTTGGTATGACAACTGCCGAACAAACCGCTTTTATCACCGCCGCCAAAATTATAGCTCGCACCAATATACGCAGCCGCTGAATGCGTCCCAGCAGCTCCATCCACAAAAGTTGGATTATCTGATGATTCATTACTGAAAACATATTCCTTTCTTGTCACTGTGGGCATCAGAGTAACATTGTGCTGCTCCGCTACGACATTGGATGTATCTTTTAAGAAGTTTATGTCACTTGTTCTCCAGATATCCCGATAAACAACTGCGCCCGTGGCTACAACATCTTTATCGTTGCTAAGCACCAGTTTCAGTTTATTGTTTACAACAGCAAGCGGGTTTTTCAAACAGGTAACAGTTGCAATTGAAGACATGCTCATATTCCTCCTGCCAGAGCGAATAATTTTCATGTTGACGTTTGTGCCACTATAGGGTCTGCCGTGACGATCTATGAATACTTTTCCTGCAGTACTGTTTGGATTTAGCTTTTTGCTATCTACAACCCAGATTCTTTCGATGTTTTTATCCGGCGCATATTGGTTCAACGGACATCCATTAACTATTCCGTCGCAATCCGTTTGATCAAGTTCTCCTGTCTTAACCCTACCCGTCACCATAATTTCATCGCCACTTTCAAAATAATTTATGAGGTTAGGGTATTTAGCTGTGTTCTGGAGAAAACCGTTATTAATTATAATATTGTTGTTTTCGTCAGAATTGAAGACATCATGAATATTTTTATAAGCAGGCCCCATTCCGCTATAGGCCCAATGTGCAGGATAAGTAAAGTTATAAATTGGATCATCGAATTCATTCTGAGTGCGCGTTAGCAAAGGCTGCCCTGTCTCACTATCATAAATCATGTTTTTTGTGGAAACTTTACTGCCTTTATCAACAACAAGTGTACTATCTAAAATACCATACCTGTTAATTACTTTTGTTACTGCTACAGATCTAAAAATATCTTCTTCTCTTTGGGGAAAATACCAGAACGATGGTATAGGGAAAGGTATTCCAAATAATGCAGGGATCACGTCCGTATTAACGTTGAAATTATTTCCGCTTATAACGCTTTGCTGTTGGCGCATGTCCACCATTAACTCAACATCTTTACCAATCATGGCAGTCGTGTCGATTGTTCCATCCATATCGATCGTCGTGACTGTATTCGATAGCTTTTTAAATGTAGCATTACGATTTTCCATCCGATAATAATACTCGCTATAACTTATCGCAGAAGTTGAATCTACTGCAGGATAGCTTGCTTCGGATTTAATCTTACCGTTCATGTCATTTAGTTCCACCTTAAACCCTTGCGAAATAGAAATGTAGTTTCTGGCATTGATTTTTAAAAGTTTAGCTAACCCCGGAGAAAATCTTTTTTTATTATCCAACATAGTTGTGTTCTCTGTGAAGGTTGGAAAATCATAAGTCGTAAAAAACTTTGTTTCTTCATAGCCAGTCATAGACTTAACGGTATCAGCATGAATAGACTTTACACGCACCTCGCTATATCCAACCATGGGTGAAGGGAAAAAGCCTTCTCCGAATGGTTTTTCAGAATAGGAAAGAGCGATAGGTGCCATTGCAGCTACTTGTTCTGTGTATTCTACCGGTTGCTTCCAGGGGTTTTCTTCACTGCCTATAGATGGCTCATAACTTGCTACACCACTACTGATCAGTTTTTTTACACCATTTATTTCTTTCAGCGTTGTGTAATAATAGTTCTGACCATAGGTAGACTTACGTTGCTGGGTCATCTCATCCCATGCATCATATATTTTCACTGACTTTACACGAAGTCCACCGCCATATTTCTTATAATTTGGGTTATCAAGTCTTACAAAACTTTTCGCCGTGTCTATGTATTTAGCCCAACCTTTGCCCATCGCTTTGTAGTCAAACATCTGGAAGACTTCTGCAATATTGCCAATCATGGTGCCAACCATTTGTACCGCTTCCTGTATCCCGATGTCATCACCTACTTCAGAGTTCGGGTAGGCTTGTGCAGGTAAATTAATCCTGAGAAACTGTATCGCAGCTTTAGCTAAAGGACTAAAGCTGCCGCCCAGGGTTCCCTTTTTGATATCGATGCCTTTAACTTTGAACCAGATAATATTAGGATTTGCCGTCACACCGTATGCATTTCCTGCTCCTCCCGTTAAGTCGATTTCCGCGTAACAGGGAACGAACTCACTCCCTTTTGTGTAATTTACTTTGAGCCTGAAGAAAAGTTTCTGTATCTCCTCAAGATATTTATTGTAAACTTCCTGCGATGACGTTGCCGGTTCATTTACCTGTGCAAATACATATAAATTACTTTGATCATTCTGATATAAACTATTTAATGGAACTGTTGAACTGATTGGCTTTGTGGGGGAAAAGCCCGCTATCTTAAAGATTTGTCCCGCACGTTTGTTTTGAACATAAGCATAATCATCGCTTTCATACGTCACTTTTATTTTTGCCTTGGATGGCAGTATGATAGAGTCCAGGGACCATGCTGCTGCATTGTCAGCGGCAATTGCGCTATCCTGAATGGCGTATGGAAATTCTGAATTTAACGGTTTGTTTCCTGTGGCCCCCGGATTTTGTTGTTGATCTTTATAACTTCCCCACCGATCAAAAGCACTTAAATCATACCGTGGATTTTTTGTTGTGTAGTGGAAAAGGTACATGCCCTGCTTTTTCTTGCTTCCATTGTAAGTAAAGTATATTGTATCCAATGTTAATTTACCGCTGTCATAGCCCTGGTTTTCCGGGGTCTTGTACAGACCGCGACACAGCCTGTACGAATACCCGAAGTGGACCGTTTTTATCGGTTTCGCATTCGCGCCGTTTTTCAGGAAGTCCGCTTTTGTATATAAATTAATCTCCTTTAATTTTTTTGCGGGATTTTGAAGCAGGTTTTTCACACCGTTTTCATTGATAGTCAATGCATCCGACCTGTCCTCCAGTTTAAATGTGACAATCATATTTTTTGACTCGATAGAATGCATGTACCACAGTTCCTTTTCTCCATAGGTATAACTTGCCCTGTCATCTTTTATTTCTGTCTTCAATCCTTCATTGTATGTCGCCTGACCCGTCATGTAAGGTGCCCTCCACTGATAAGGTGTTTCAGCAGAAACAGTGTTTCCTGCGACACGGGAATAATTAAACTTTATCGCATCACCCAGATCATCGTCAGTAATACCATCTCCTGTTAAATCGGAATAATCCGGGGAAACAATTGCAGTCAGAAGGAAAGAATGTGCGTATGCTGGCATTTCTTCTTTACTGTAATAATCGTCACGTCCCAAACTACCATGCGTGTCAGGTTTGATAATCGGATTGTCTTTTGCATCATTATATTTGACCAGCCCTTGCACAATATCTGCGCTGTCTTTGTCAACAGCTGCTGTAATATCCTTTTGCGTGATGTTATAGACAGGAATGCCGTAGACATACCTTTTGCCATCAGGATTCAGCACATCGATCTCAGAGATGTGGTTCGACTTGCGCATGGGGGTTATCCTACGCTCTATAGTAAGTGAGTTGTTGTAGAGTTTTTTATATTCCTGTTCATCGTTATCGAAAAACTTACCGCAGGAATCCAGTTTCCAGGTATTCATTGCGTAATTCTCAATAAATCTTGATAACCCTACTTCGGAAGCCTCTTCAGCACTTAGATATGTAATGGTCTCCTGGCGTTTATCTCTTACACTCCTAGATGTGGCCGAAGTGAGCGTCACAGAACCTGTCTGAAGGCCGTTTCTGTATCGTTTAAGCTTATTTGTTGCAACGATATACGGACTCGAAGTAGATGGTTGATAAATTTCAGGAGTAACAAGATCTTCTCCACCAAGGCTTTCATAATAACTTTTAGAAACAATAGCCTTTTCGCCGGGATTGCGGAAGTATACAGCCTCAAAAGCTGCATTGGATTTTTTAAATCCTATACTATTACGTAATGCGTTCTGCTCAATCCATGGGCCTGTCTGAGTGATGGAATTATTTTCGTTAAAGTCAATGCCGCCGTGGAAGTAACCACCCGCTCCTACATCCACACTCAAGGCGTCTGACTCACTTTTTGTAGTCATCTGATGATCATATACATACCCGATATCACCACGATAAGCCCTGAAAGTTCCGCCGGTTCCTTCTCCTTTTATTGAGAAGATATCAAATGTGTAAGACGGAATGCCAATATTTGGTATAGCTGGTTTCTCTCTGTAAGGAATGTCTTTTTCGCGGTTATAATCAAGAAGCGCAGAAGGATTCTCATTAGCATTCTGATAATTTAGATAACCATATGCCGGTAAAACCTGGGTAACATCTTCGGGCTTTACTTTGCTGCTTGTCACGTAACCGCTGATATAAATGTTTCCGTCAACACCAAATATTTCGCCGCCGACTTTACCGGTAAAGGAAGCCTGCCTGCTTGTATAAGGCATAGAAATAGTAGGTGTATAAGATTTTGATGCAAAAGAAATCGAAGTAGAAAATAAATTTGCGCTCACCGAATTTTTACTGGAAATATCCGTGCGGACAGGCACATAGTAATTTCCTACTTTAGTTAAACCAACATTGTATTTTGTATCTGTCGATGTAACTCCACCGGATATTTGCAAACTTTTTAATCCCGACCTCGTATTTGCTCCAACTGACGCGGATAATGTTCCGGTTCCCATGATGCTTTCCTGCATACTTTTCTCATTGTTCATGAAATTGAAGCTAATGGATGCACCTGGTGTTATCGTCACTCCTTCCTGAGTATTACTGTTCAACGATAAAGACATGCCCGCTGTCATAGCACCCCCAGCAAAAGATCCGGCATTGATGCTGGCATTGAGCCCCCCTTCTAATCCCCACCCCCTGTAATTATTATGAAACACCCCAAGGTTTGCTGTTATAGGAAGCGGCAATCCAAATACCTCTACATCACTTCCAATCGTGACACCTACTGACTTATTCTCTTTTATGCTTGAGGTTTTAGTGATTTTATCTGCTTCTCCATCAAAATCATCTGGCAGGCCTCTTAAATTGCGAGTAATTGTTCCCGGATTAATATTCCAACCAAGGCCAACCCAGCTGGCCTCCTGATCCATTGTAACACCACTGTTATAAAAAATATTGATGGGATAGCCGCCTGCATCGAGCAATGGAATGTTGTAAGAGAAATCGCCCGTAAATAAGTCGACCATCTTATCGGCACCTACAGGCGAAAATGATTGCATTTCAGGTTGCGATGGACCACCATAATCATCCGCCTTTTCTATGGATGATAATACCACCATATCTTCCTGTGAGCCATATTGTACATCTGTGGAATCCGTCATCCATTCTATTTGCTGTGAAAGAGCTTTATCCTCCATGCTTGCACCACCAGCATAATTTAAATGCCCGTTATTCCCCCTTTGATAATGAGCGGTTTTATCCGATAAATTCAGTACGGGAGTATAAGCTGCTAATAAAAACTCAGCATAAAACAACGTAAGCATAAAAAAACCGATTTTTTTTGTATGCCTGCTTGCTAATGAATAAATCATCGACTACTGTTTTAAGTATAATTATTTATTGGTTGTTTGTTTTTTTTACTGCTCTTCCTGATACACAAACTTCAACATCCATATTTCGTTTCGAGTATTGAGAATTGAAAACAGGTATATCTTGTCCTTCACCAATCTGTCATCTCCACTTAACGGCAACTGGATATAATTTTCTCCCTTCTTAATTGATAATGATTCCGTCCTGATTTCTGCTCCTATGTTTGCATTATCCAGGCTTGAAATAGTATAGCTGACAGTTGTGTCTGCTGCTTCATTGTTGTAGTAAAATCTGATCATATGACTAACTATTCCTACTGAAGCATCAAGATTTTTGCTGAGCTTGACAAAAGATAGTTTTGGGATATTTGTCGTGATTATAGAATCTGGCCTCACCTTAAAAGTCCATACTTCACTTTGCCCCACATGATCATTGTTATTATTAGCTATGACTTGCCAGGCATACATTTTACCTGTATCCAGCGGCGTCCCCGATGATGGATAGTTAATAAAGATATCCGGGTGATTGCTAACTGTATAAACAGGCATATTTTGTTGTATTGCTTCCTGTGGTGTTTGTCCCTGACCTACTTCTACCAGTAAAAAGTCATAACTCAGGTTGTTGAACATGTTGAGCGGTGCTGGTGGTATCCAGGAAAACTGTGGCATGTTTATCTCTTCTTCACTGCCGTCAAAAGGGAGACTAAGTAAAGGCGGGCTTAACGGCTCCACGTACACATTAATACACTCTTCCGATACTTCATCAAAACCGATATGCCCGGAAGCATACAGTTTATAGCAAACAGTAAAATTGCCGATAGGAAGAAACCCATTTGGATCAATGTCTGTAACCCTCGGGGACAGGTAATCATATTGTATAGGCGCCAGTTCCATTGCCGTTAATACCGTAGCACCTGTACTCACATACACACTTCCGGAAGTCCCGGTCATGATTGGATCATTGGTCACTGCATCCTTCATTGTCATGGTGACCTTTACCTGTGTCTGGGAACTTAGCCCATTGGCTACTACAAAATTCCACAACTGGGGCTTTTGTATAAGCCCCTCCGGTGGCACCTGCAGTGTCATGCTGATCTGTGCACCGGCTGACGCTGTTATAAACAACAATAAAATCCATGATAGCTTTTTATACATAGCATGTTTTTAAAAATTTCGTATAAATGTTAACCGGCCTACTTTGTTCTCAATCAACTGTCTGTTGAGGCCTGGTATAAATCCTTTCTCCACAAATAATTGTAGGCTCCCCATATGAGGAACCCTTACTGTTGTGTTGGCGCTATAACCAACCTGCTGCTGGTTAATGATCGTCTGGTTATTGTATTTAACTCCTCCACCTATCAGTAGCCATTCCCTTAATTTTAACTGCACATTGGTGCCGGTTGTGTACAGCGTATAATCTGTGCTTTTTGTTTGTGAAGCAGTTAGCTGCCAGGTAACCCTTTTGAAATAAAATGCCTGGTTGAGCATGATATTCCTTGTATTGAAATACACAAAACTGCTATCCGGCTGTTTGTTGTAAAAGCGTATATAGGTCAACAGTGTATTGATCTGTGTTCCCTTATAGCGATAGCTGTGACTGGCTGTTCCTGTAAGTGTATAGTAATAGTTCTCAAAATAGAGATCGTCATTCGCCTTGATTAACTGGGCAGTCGGGAAATATCCCAGTGATACTATTGGCAGCTTCTTGATGCGAATAGTCGCCTGTATACTTTTAAAAAGTGTATTGCTCTGAAAATTATTGCTGGCATAAGGACTGCTGAAATCATTTTTCCGCAGTGATCCTGTAAACGTCAACCTGCGCTTGAGAAAAGGTTGCTCTACTTTGAGCTGCCATGCATTTTGCGTTGAACTGGTCGTAAAGTAGCTGAAGGATTGGTAATCGGCTCCCGTATGCTTATACATACCATTTATCCTTGTCTGTGTGGAAGGAATAAAAGACGAAACCTTTACCGCATAAGCTTCATTCGTTCGGTCTTTAAAAGTAAGCGCGCTGCTTACCAGGTTACTTTTTTCTCCTGTTCTTCTAAAATAAGGAAGCGATGATTTGCCAAACTCGGCAGTGATAAAATTGTTCTGATCCAGTCGATATCGTTTCTCAACAGTAAAACCCACTATATTATAATCTGGCTGGGGACTGTTTACTGCTCCACCGCTATTGGAACTGTAATAACTGTACACCTGCTTTTTGCCCTGGAATAAAGTCAGTATGGTGTTGTTTCCGTCTTTCATCCCATAACCTGCACGGATGATATTCAAATATTGTTTGTACCTGGTGGTATTAACAATGTAATCACGGAACCTGTAATCAATAAAGCCTGTGGCTACCGCTACATAGTAAGAGGGATTGTATTCCACCTGTAGTCCGTTGATTGTAATGTTCTTGGCTGACAGTTCGGAGTAATCCACGATGGATCTGCCGATGCCTACTGATCGTAAAGCCATCAGTTTTTTATATCCTTTCGGCAAAACAGTATCTGGTATACCTAATGATTGTAATTCCGACTGTAGTGCTTCCGGATTTTTAGCCAGGGCTATATTGTTGATTGCTTTTGCTTTTAATTTTTCGTATACAGCAAGTACTTTTTGGTAGCGCTGTTGTAACGTATCGACTTCCTGTTTTAATGAGTCGTATTGCTGCTTGTGTTTTGCAACAGATGTCTCCAATCTTTGCAGTGCACTATCTGCTTTATTTTCCAGTTGTGATTTTTTATTAGCCATTTTTTCATATAAATCACTGGTTTGATTTTTTCCAGAACCCTCACTATCGTTATTGGTTAGAACGGTAACCACAGAATTCTTAAGGGAATTTATATTAGATGAAATAGCAGAATCCTTTGAAGCATGTAGTTTGGCAACATATGCTCTTTCCCGCGCTTCAATCATTTGTTGCAAAAGGTCAGGGCGCTCAACCTGGTACCGCAGTTGTTGAAGTGCCGCAACCTTCTTATCCAGTTCCCGTTTAAGGCTGTCTATTAGCTTATTACCTGAAAGTTGACGCAACACATACGCCTGCACTTTGTCCGTGAGGGTATTTTTAAATTGCTGGGGATTAAAATTGAAGCCAATACCTGTAATATCCCTGATCATTCCTGAATTACTAAAGCGTGTTGAAAAGTTTAGTCGTACCGGATATTTTCCTTTGTAGGTAATATCAAGCGATGTTCTTATCGTATGCTGATAAATATCCCGTTCATAAAAAGGTGTATCAATATTGGACTGGTAATAAACATCATAATAAACATTACCGTGCACAGTGAAAAGCGGTTGTTTTTTAATAATAACAGGCGTGACTTCCGTTTTATAAATACCACCGGATCTGTTGATATTTTTATCCGCATACACAAATACTTTTTCATTATCCTGGTTAATATAAAAGTCAATCAGCAGATAATCTGGATGTAAAAGATGCACGTGCAGCGTATCATGTAAACGATGTAACGGGTAAGACTTTGAGCTGTCCAGCGTTGTAAAATCCAAAGGAGATAGCATCGTTGGCTTAGCTGGCTTCATACAGAGCAGTGCACTATAACTTTGCGCCTTTGAACCGTAGCAGCACAACATAAGACATAGTATCATTACAGAACACCGCATTTAAATCAGGCTCCTTTCAAATTAGTTTTGGTTAAAAAAATTGCTACTGACAATAAAACACTCATTGTTTTATTGCTTTATACTATCCTCGCACTTAGCTTAATACCAGCACACCATCACATTCGCTACACCTCCAGCGCTTTGCACTTTTAAAGCATAACAAACAGGTACACCCAACAGGTGGTCTAACCGTTACGCTTTAAAGCAAGAATTGATTGATAAACTTCTTCAGACAGTTTAGAGTCCGGGTTTAGGTTTATCCGTTTTTGTTGATTTTGTATTTTACTTTGAGAGGGAGTGGAACTGGTAATGCGAAATACAGATTATTTTATATATCAAGCAAAAAAAAGCCATTAATTTTTACGAGTCTTCAGGTTTAAAAATATCATTTGAACAAAAGTCGTCTGTACGTCAAAGTCAGCTTTATTGCAACTAACTGCTGCATAGCGCTTTACACAACTCGTTCAATAAGCTAAAAAGTAATGCGATATGATTTCAAAAACAGTTATTCACCAATCCGATACAGTTATGCCGAAAAATCATTGCAGTTATTACATTTAATCGCTTGAACGCTCAATATTGCGGGTAAAACTTTTCCAAATCTTTACCAATGTTTCCACACTTGCAAAAACGTCAAGCAACAAAATAGCATGGTATTTTTTTTGCACGTCCACGTAAAAAAACCTGATGAACGCCAGCTACCAACACCCCATTACCGTAAACCTTGCTGTATGTAATACCAAAATAAATTCCAACGTTTCTATTATCAGTTCCACACATCATTGCACCTTGCTCAGTATCGAATCTTCGTTCGTGTTTGCACAAATGCCGCATCTGAAAGGCTTTGAAGGCACTGTTGTAAAAAACGCTGCCACCATAATGCTTGGGAGTAACAGGAAATTCAGGCACGAATTCAAAGCGGTGCTTATCTCCGCAATCCGAATGATGGGTATACAAACAGATCCTGCACTTAATTAATGATTTCTGTTTATGCGCAATGCATACCGGCAATATTTTTTAATGATGCAGCCGGCAGCAGTACAGGTGGCATCGCCTGTTGTGTCACTCACTTGTACGTTCTGTTGTTATGGCGACTGTAGCGTTGTGTTTTCTTCAAGTCTGTGTAGGTATGCGGTATTTTTTATGAATAGTGAATACGCATTAAGGGATTCAGCCAATAGTAAATTCGCACTTACCTGTTTCAATCTTCGCACTTGCTGAAAAAACATTCAGCCGTACAAGAGTGCGACGCAACGATGCCACATAGTAGCACAACAGCTGGTTACACCACAACTATAACGGGTATCAGCCCAACGATTTTTATAACGCTTATGCAGTTATGTTATATAGGCTTACTCCTGCCCTATCCTGAACCAGTCAACATCAACATGCCCGCCCGCTTGCCTGGTTGCATAATTGAAAATACCATACCTGTAGCCCATAAAGTGTGGCAGTGTGTAAGTCATTTTTAATGGCGTGCCTATAACTTTCCAGTTTTGATTATCCAGGCTGTAAGCAAAGCTGGCGGTATCTTTCATATTGGTAAAATCGCAGGATGCTTTTAGGTAAACAACAGATTGGTTTAACGGTATTGCTGCAACTTCTGTTGCTACACCGCTGCCTGCGTTTACCATAATGAGCGATTTACCACTTTCCGTTGCTTTTACAGCAACATAGCCGTACTGCTTTTGCAACAGGCAAAGACCGGCAATATCGCCGTCTTTCATTGCAGCCACATCGATCGCCACACCAGCCGAACAAACAGGGCCAATGGTGCGTTGTGTAAGCATGTTGCGTACATCAAACAAAGTAGTATCAATACGCCCTGTGGTTAACCTGAGGTAACCCGGGCGGGTGGTGAGAGACCATAAAGTACGATCGGGGTTATGGTTCCACTGCCAAACCAGTGGCAAGGTTGCATCATTCTTTTTACGATCAAACTCATCTGAAGCAACAATGCCGGGTATTAAACTTTTATTGGCAGGCAGTTTAAGTTGATCAGGTACTTTTCCATCAACACCCAATACGGGCCAGCCGTTTTGCCACTGCACGGGTACGAGATAAGGTATGCGCCCCACGGCACCATAATCGCGAAAAAGATAAGCGAACCACCTGCCATCCGGCATATCTATAAGACCGCCCTGCGCCACACCGAGATCCTGCAATGCAAGCCTGCCTTCATAAGGTCCTGTTATCTTATCTGCACGATGCACAACAACCGTACGCATGCCACCTTTTGGCCAAACAATATTAAACAGGTAATATTTCCCATTCACTTTAAATAACTGCGACCCCTCGGCACCAAGCATAATATCATTTCCTGCAGGCTTACTGGCATTTTCAATGATTACCTGCTGCACACCTTTTTCTTTTACACCAGACAGGTCTTCTCTCAACTCAACAATATTGATCTTACCATTACCATACACCAGGTAGACCTTGTTATCATCATCAAAAAACAACGAATGATCATGATAGGACGGAGAAAAGCTAATGCGTTTCCATGTGCCTTTCCCGATATTCTTTGTAGTATAGATATATGTTTTATTGGTAGTCTGCGCAAAGGTGGTAACATAATAAACACCTTTGTGATAACGCAGGCTGCTGGCCCAGGAGCCCCGGCCATAGGCGTTTTTACCGGCAGTCAGGTTCAACGCATCTACATCTGCCAGCGTATCGTAGGCATAATCCACCAATTTCCAGTTTACCAGGTCATCAGACTTCATAATAGGTATACCCGGGCTCATGTGCATGGTAGTGCTGCTCATATAATAATCATTGCCTACACGTATCATAGCCATATCCGGTACATCGGCAAATACGATAGGGCTATGCGCCTGCGCTGTTTGTGCCGCTGCAAAAAAGCAGGGTAAAAAGCATCCAATCAAAACAATTAACTGTTTTAAATTCCTGTTCATACCTATAACATTATTTTCGGGTACTTACCCTTATAACCACAACTGTAGCAGGCGTAAGCGTATAATCGAATTTTTTAGCAACGTTCACGATACCTGTTTCGGGCCTCACATTTCCGGGACTTTCAAAAGAATTGACTGCTGATGTATCTGCCTGCAAACTGGTAAGCGATGCGCCGGGAAATATGGTGTGGAACCTGCTAATATCTATTTTTACTTTTTTAGCTGCCTGGCCCGCATTAGCAAGCTTGATAATTACATCGCCGCTTTTACTGTTGTACACACAGGAGCCTGCCAGCAAACTGTCTTTATCATCTTTCACAATAACACCATCAAAGTAATGATCTCCCTGGTTGGCAGTAAACATTTGCTGTACATAATAATTGGGTGTGAGATAGTAGGTTTTATTGTTAAAGAAGATCATGTCTGGTTTCCACTGGGTAAAACCCTGTTTTGCAAGCAGTGGCGCATAAGATGCCATTTTTACTACATCGCCATTCCTTTCAAGCGCTGTCATGTACACAGCTTCAGCAAGTGCATTCTGCATTGTATTACCCCACGATGCATACTCGCCCAGATAAACGGCGCCGCTATCGCGGTTATAACCATCATACCTGTATTGATTGCTGATAAACCACTCCGGCTCTTTGTAATAATGTTCATCCATTACAGGCACACCCAACTGGTTAGCGAGCCGCCAGCCTTTGGTAAAATCTTCTCCATCCGGGAAAGGGCCCGCTGTGCCCACCACCGTTATTTCAGGATGTTTTGCCTTCACAGCCTGGTAGATCATTGTAAAACGTTCTGTAAATTCAGGGGTTATTTTATCTTCATTACCTATGCCTATGTACTGTAGGTTGAAAGGTGCAGGATGACCGGCCGCCGCACGCTTTGCACCCCATTGGGAAGTTGCAGGCCCGTTTGCCCATTCAACCAGGTCGAGCACTTCCTGTATGTAATCATCCATCTCATTTTTTGGTAATGCTCTTTGGCCGGTGCCACCAATACGCCATGTGCCGCCCGAGTTCTGGCAACTTACTGCGGCAGGCAGTACCGGTAAAGGTCTTGCACCGATATCTTCACAAAACTGGAAGTATTCAAAATAACCGAGACCTGCAGTTTGATGATAACCCCATATATTTCGTTGCTCTACTCTTTGTTCTATAGGGCCGATGGTATTTTTCCAGCGGTACATGTTGCCAAGTCCGTCACCATGCGCCAGGCACCCGCCGGGAAAGCGGATAAACCCCGGGTGCATATCGGCAAGCAGTTGTGCAAGATCTGGCCGCAAACCATTTGTACGGTTTTTAAAAGTTTTTTGTGGAAAAAGGGATACGACATCCAGCGCAAGTTTTCCTTCAGATACTGCAAGTACAGAAAGTACAGCACTGTCTGCTTCTGCACTTGCAGTTAATATGGTTTCGTACCGTTTCCACCCTGCTGCGTTAATTTCAAGAGTGCCTGTGGCAATTGTATCGCCTTTACTGTTTTGCAATTGTAATTTTACCTGCACCGGTTCTTTGCTCAGCAATGACCCAAACACGGAAAAATTGTAGCTGTCCCCCTTTTTAATAACCATGCCATCAAAGCCTGTATTTTTAAGACCCACTGCGCCGGCGCTGTTATAAATATGCTCCACCTCCAGCACAACATAATGCGGGTTATTTGCATGTACCGGCTTATCCGTTGCTACGCTGATACGGCCATAAGAAAAACCTGTAGCTATGTACTCCCAATATGACAGCGGGTGCCATTCCCTTCGCTCTGCAGGATTGTATTCAAAAGACCGGTTTTGCACCATTTCTGCATACAGACCACCATCTGCTGCGTAATTGATATCCTCAAAGAACAAACCGAATAAATGGTCACTTATCTTTTTTCCTCCTTTTGGCAATTTGGCCTGGCTGCTTTGTGCTGTAGCGTGATGATACGAAAACAACACAAGCAGCATTACAATCGTACAATGTTTTGCACCATTCCAGCATCTTACACCCATATGCATAAGTTTTAATGATTCGTTATTTCATTTCAATCTTAAAAACAGCGGCAATATTGTTGGGCACGGCAGCTGGCTTTTTTATCGTGAGATGTTCTGCAGATTGTTGCCAGTTTATTTGCCCGGTACTGCCAAGCAATGTCACGCTTTTGATAGCGGGTACAGAAGTTGTACCAAGGTTTTTTATAATAACATCTCCGGCCGGCACTCCCATAGCCGTAACGTACAATGCCTTGCCGTTTTGATTAAAGCGTATATCTTTAGCCGTATATGTTATCTTACCTTCATTAAAACCCTGCGCATTAATGGGGTTAGCACTATCAGCCGATGGACCTTCGCCAAATATTTTCCAGGGCCGTGTATCAAAAATGCTTTCTTTGTTTATATCCATCCACGCGGCAATGTCTTCGAGTATGCTTATTTCTTTGTCATCAATTGTACCATCTCCACGCACCGGGATATTTAATAACAGGTTACCGTTTTTACTTACAACATCTATCAACTGGTGAATGACACTCCTGGCAGATTTGTAATTGCCTTTCTCGTAAATGTTATTGTTGTAGTGCCAGTCTCCAATGCATGAGCAGGTCTGCCATGGCTGTTGCTGAATTTTATCGGGTGCACCACGTTCAACATCCCACACCATACAGTCTTTTTGCTGCTCTGTGAGTATTTTACCAAACAGCACAGCCTGCAGCTGTCCGTCATGTTGCTGCATGTTACTGTTGTAAAAGTGTGCAGCAATTTTTAAACCCGCATCACTTACAGGGTATAAGGGTAAACCGGTATCATCAAAATACAACAGGTCAGGGTGAAACTGGTTGATCATATCAATGGTTCTGTTGTAAAACTTTTCGCAGTAAGCTTTGGATGGAACAGATGCGCCATTGCTCCAGTCCCACTGCCGGTGTATGGCATAAATATTTTTTGTATCGGCAGAGGGTTGATGATCCTGCGCATACAGAGCCTGTATATCCAGGCCATTCCACCACGCATCTTTACCGGCTGCGTTTGTTAACTTACCATCGTACGGCACACCTTTATATACCCCGGATGTATCGGCGTGTTGCGACACCTCATACCACGACCACGCATGTGCAGCATGCACACTGAGGCCAAAAGGAAGCTGGTTATTTTTGGCCGCTTTGGCCCAGCCTGCAAGTATATCTTTATGTGGCCCTACGTTTACGGTGTTCCATTGCTGGTATTTGCTGTTCCACATATCTACGTTATCGTGGTGGTTGGCCATAGCAAAAAAGTATTGTGCGCCGGCACGTTTGTATAGGGCTACCAGTTTCTCAGGGTTCCAGTTCTCTGCCTTCCAGCTATGTACTACTTCTTTAAAGCCTGCTTTTGACGGGTGACCATAATTTGCCACGTGCCAGTTATACTGGTTACTGCCCTGTTCATACATCCAGCGTGCATACCAGTCTCCCTGGCCCGGCTGGCATTGTGGCCCCCAGTGTGCCCATATACCAAACTTTGCATTGCGAAACCATTCCGGTACAACGTACTGAGATAATGATTGCCAGTTCGCTTCAAACCTGCCTGTCTGCATGGGCTCATTGCCCGGCCCGATATTGGAAATACTCGTTTCCTGTGCATCAACGCTTACATGGAACAGGATAAACAAACCTGCAAAAACAATTTTATTCATACTATAACTTTTACTGGTACATGCCTGTGCAAACAAAACGTGGTACCCTATGCAGAAATATTTGTTGCAGCACAAGTGAGTGACACAACAGGTGTTGATAGTAGCAATGCAGCCCAAACACAACTATGCCTGCAAATAATAGTAACGGCTGATGCAAATATTTTTTATGGTGGCACCAGCTGTATTGCTGCTATGTAGCTTTGGTTGTGTCACTCTCTTGTACGTCTGTACCGCTATGGGGCAACTGCGCAGCACCTCCGGGTACAAAACCCGGCTGATGACTGGTCAACTTATTCTGTAAGTACATCCACTTCTGCATAGCCTGCTGCATCATCGTTTTGGGTATTGCGCAATGCACGCAGCCGGATAAATCTTGCAGGCACCGTTTTAAACGTTTTTGTTTGCCACAAAGGATTGTTTTTTATGTTGGAAAACTCACCGCTATCCACGAGTTGCCAGTCGTTGCTGTTCATGGAAACAAAGAATTCGTAATGCGAGATAATTCCATTGGCCCACCAGTTCTGGTCTGGCAGGTAGCGAAAACCATTGAGGTTTTCTGTTTTACCAAGATCAATTACAATATCAGCGGGCATGGTTACATTGCCCGGCTGGTGCCAGGCAGTACTCTCCTGCCCGTCCAGCATATTGTACACATTGCTGTCTGCAATGGAAGGAAATGTCCACGACTGTTTTGCTATATCAAATTTTTCCGCAGTTATGGCACTGCTCTTTTTTGTAAGCTGGTTGTATGCTATCGCCTTTACTTCCGTTTTGCCACTACCTGTCATCACAGGTGTTGTATACTTTGCTGATTGAACTGATGGTGTACTTCCATCGAGCGTATAAAATATTTCAGACTCCGGATCAGCGGGTGTAATGATAACCTTACCCGATTGTGCCCTGGTTATTATTGGCGGAGTTAATATTTGTGGTGCGTTGTACACTTCAATATTACTGATAAGCGGGCTGGCTTTGGCACCGGTTATGGTAAACCGCAGCTTATTGCTCTGCACTGTGGGAAAGCGAAGAATACGCTTATACCCAATGGTTGTTTGTGTATCGATCAACATCCATTTTCCTTGTACAAAAGCTTCTATTGTAAAGTTCTTTACACGCTGCCCAAGTGCTATGTATTCCTGCACCAGAAAGCGGTTGAAAGAAACAGGCTTTTTGAAATCAATCGTAAGTGATGCGGTATTTACATTGTCATCTGTTGACCAGTAAGTTTCTTTATTATCATCCAACACATTTGCTGCGCTGTATATTTTGCTGCCCGCCCTGGTGGCGGAGGCTTCTGCCGCGGCGCCTTTGGCAAGGTTTACGGCAAAGGCTTCTTTAACAGCCTTTGCAAAGCCAAGTGCGGCCTGCTCATCTTTGTCGTTGATAAGCCCGTTGGGCATAATAGGAAAATTGAGGAGCAATGTAGCATTGCGGCCAATGGACTGGTAATAGGTGTTCATCAGCTGTGGCAATGTTTTTACTTTGGTATCTTCTTTAGGATGGTAAAACCATTCCGGTCTTATAGAAGTATTTACTTCGCCGGGCACCCATGCGTCGCCGTTTTCCACACCATGCCTCAGCATGTCTTCCGGTACATCGCCCGTTTTGTTTAGCAGGCTCCAGTTGGTTTCGCCCACGTAGCCTGCTTCCGTACCCACCCACCGCAGGTCTGCACGATCTCCGCCATCGTTCCATATCACAATATTGGGTTGCAATTCTCTTACAAGCTTATAAGTGTTAGGCCAGTCGTAGTAAGTTTTTGCATCTATCTTTCTTGTTTCATTGGCGCCACCGTAATAGCCGGAGCCGCCGTTGGCTCCATCAAACCATATTTCGAAAATCTCGCCGTAGTTGGTAAGCAATTCCCTCAACTGGTTGCGGAAGTAAGTAATATAGGCAGGCTTGCCATAATCGGGATGGTTACGGTCCCAGGGTGAAAGATAAATACCGAGTTTTAAGCCGTAAGCTTTACAGGCATCAGACATTTCACGCACAATATCTCCCTTACCATTTTTCCACGGGCAGTTTTTTACCGAATACTCGGTGTATACAGAAGGCCACAAACAAAAACCGCTGTGGTGTTTGGCTGTAAGTATAACGCCCTTCATTCCTGCTTCTTTACAAATACGTGCCCATTGCATACAATCCAGCTTGTCCGGGTTAAATATTTTGGGGTCTTCACTTCCCAGCCCCCAGGACATGTCTGTGTAAGTATTGACAGAAAAATGTATAAAACCGTAATACTCCATTTGCTGCCAGCGAAGCTGGTTGGCAGAAGGCAAAGGTTCAACCGCTGCAGGTTTGGAAACCTGCGCAAACATTATACAAGGCAGCATTGCAAAACAGAAACAAACAAAGGAAGATTTAAAAAACTGCATATTTTTCTGGCTTTGGTAAGATTGATCAAACGTTTTTATTTACCTGAATAACATGGGCGCAAACACGTAAAGATTATTACGCCATACGGGCCATGTATGTCCGCCGGGGTATTCGTAATAGGTATGTTTAATACCCAGCTCTTCAAATTTATGCATCATAAGCTGGCAGTTGTTATAAGCAATATCTTCTTTACCACCCATAGCAATCCAGAATGTCTTTAGATCATTATTGATTTTTGCCGCGTTCGTTTTCATGAAGTCATATTGCGCATCTGCGGTTTTGTCCAGCATTGGTTTTATCCAGCCGGAACTGAATACGCCAAGGTAGGCAAACATGTTGGTGTTGTTGACACCTGTGTACAGTGTTTGTAAACCACCCATTGATAACCCTGCAAGCGCACGGCTGTTTGCATCTTTCAAAGCGCGGTAATTTTTTTCTATAAAAGGTACAATTACCTGCTTCATTTCAGCTTCGAACATTTTCAGAGAAGTCTCTACGCCGGCACTGCTAAAGCCGCCCATACCAATGTTTGCATCGGGCATAACAATGATCATTGGTTTTGCTTTTTGTGCAGCAATAAGATTATCCATAATGAGGTCTGTTCTGCCCTGCGTGGCCCAGCCTCTTTCATCTTCTCCGCCGCCATGTATTATGTATAACACAGGATACTGCTGCTGAATGGCGGAATCATACCCTGGTGGTGTATAGATATACAACTGTCGCCAGGAGCGGGTTACGGCAGAATAATAACGCTTTACTCGGATATCTCCATGCGGTACTTCTTGTACGGCATAATAATCATCTCCCCGGAATGGTATCTCAATACCCGCCGCCATTCTACCCATACCATAGAATGTCTCACTGGCAGGGTCTGCAACTGCCACGCCATCTATAATTAATGAGTAATAATGAAAGCCCTCACCTATAGAATCTGTAACTGCAGTCCAGTTACCACCGGTATCTTTCACCATGTCATATTTCTTTCCAAGGTCTGCCTGTACCTTTTGCGCATCGGGTGCTTTTACACGAAACACAACACGGTTATCGGGCATTATCTGCGGGTATTTTGCAGAGCGCACGTTTGTTGCCGCAGGAGTACCCAATAAAGTATAAGATGCAAAAGTTGAAACATCTAACGGTTTAAATAAAAACTGTGAGAACATGTACAAACCGTTCTTCCATACTTTAAAGTCATGCACACCGGGCTCTATGTAATAAATATGCGGAACATCATGCCTGTACAAATAATCGTGTGTGCGCTTGCTGAAACTGATCAAACCATCGGCATCACCGCAGGAAATAAACAGCAACTTCAAGTGTTCTCTTGCTTTAGCCGCATCAGGCACGAGCAGCCCCGGCATTTTCGTATTAGGTGCAGAGGAAAAGCCGCCGACCCATGCAAACCTGTCAAGGTTACCCAGCCCAAAATTCAAAGACTGCCCGCCACCCATCGATAAGCCGGCGATGGCACGATGTTCACGATCAGTGTAAACGTTGTATTTCTTCTCAATAAAAGGGATAAGATCATTCAGCAGGTCTTTTTCAAAAGTAGCAAAGGCCTGTACTTTGGCACTGTCAAAGATATTCCCGACCGCACGGTCATCTTTCATGGCCCTTCCGTTTGGCATAACGATGATCATGGGCGCAGCTTTGCCTAGCGCATAAAGATTATCCATTATCACCTGGGGTTTGCCACCGTTAAGCCACTCTTTCTCATCGCCGCCTATACCATGCAAAAGATAAAGGACCGGGTATTTTATTTTCTTTGAATAGCCCGGTGGCAGGTACACCACTGCTTTCCGGTTGTTACCCACAGTTTTCGATTCGTAGATAATTGAATCTATAACACCATGCGCAATATTTGCCTGCAAAGAGTCAAAACCTGGTGGCGCCTGCTTTTCAGCGGGCTGCGCGTTACCGGCGTAAATGCTTAACATACATGTAAGCAGAATGAGTATTTTCTTCATAGCGTGTGAGTGTTTTTTTATGATGTACCAGGCTGCACTGCTACTATGTAACATTGTTGCGTCGCACTCTTGTACTTTCAGTTCAATGTGCAGCAACAGCCACCAGGTATTTATTATCAAACATGTTTACATTCCGGGATTTACTGCGCGCCTACCAAAACATACGATTCACCGGCCTGCGTAGCAATATCATATTCAAATGTTGCGTTCAAACGGGGCATATTAATAGTTGCCGCCGCGGCAACAACCGGTGTTGCCACTTCTGCTGTCGTGTAAAAAATATTGCTATTTACACCTTTTGCCACCTGTAACGCTTTACCGGTTATGCTCTTTAATGGTGTTGGTGATCTTAAGCGAAGGTTACCGCCGAGGGTAGATTTTATTACTGCTTTTATAACCTGGTGATCTTTCCATTCAATGCTGGTAACTTCAAAACCACCATATGCCCGTAAACCCTGAATGCTGCCGGATGCCCATACAGCAGGCAAGGCCGGTAAAAGGTTTAGTGCGCCGTCTTCGCTTTGCATCAGCATTTCGGTAATGCCACTGGTGCAGCCAAAGTTTCCGTCGATCTGGAACGGCGGATGCGCGTCAAACAAATTATTGTAAGTGCCGCCGCCACCTTCTACAGTGCCTACAGGTGTAAGCTGGTTTTGTATTAGTTGATATGCATGATTACCATCAAGCATTCTTGCCCACCAGTTAACTTTCCAGCCCATACTCCACCCTGTTGAAACATCGCCGCGCTGCAGCAAAGTGTTCTTTGCGGCACTGTATAATTGCGGCGTGCGGTAAGGTGATATCTGGGCGGAAGGAAACAGCCCGTACAAATGCGAGATATGGCGGTGATGATCGTTTGGATCATCAATATCATCGAGCCACTCCTGCAACTGCCCGTGTTTACCCACATGCATCGGCGGTAGCTTACTTCGCAATTGTGCCAGTGTATCTGCCAGCTTTGCATCCTGCTGTAATATTTGTGCGGCCCTGATGACGTTGGAAAAAACGTCGAACACAATCTGGTTACTCATGGTTACACCTGCGTCCAGCGATGAGCCATCATGCGCGGCGGGTGCATTTTCAGGCGACATATCAGGGCACAAAACAAGCCAGTGATATGTTGGGTGCTCTACCAGGAAATCTGCATAGAACAAAGCTGCAGCTTTTAATACCGGGTATACTGATGCGAGGTATTTCTTATCGCCGTTATACAAATAATGCTCCCATAAATGCTGTGTGGCCCAGCCGCCGCCATTGATCCACGCACCCCAGAACGCACCATCTACTGCGCCTGTAGCGCGCCATATATCTGTATTATGATGCGCCATAAAACCGCGGGCACCGTACATATCTTTTGCGGTCTTGCTGCCTGTTATGGACAGTTCTTTCACCATGTTTAGAAACGGCTCATGCAGTTCCTGCAGGTTTGTTTTTTCTGCAGGCCAATAGTTCATCTCGGCATTAATATTTATGGTGTATTTGCTATCCCATGGCGGATACAGTTTATTGTTCCATATACCTTGTAATGTGGCAGGCTGGCCACCCGGCCGGGAAGAAGATATAAGCAGGTAGCGGCCGTACTGATAATACAGCGAAACCAATGATGGATCATTACCTGTGGCAAAATTTTTAAGACGCTCATCTGTAGGTAATGTAGCTGCGGCTGTTGAGCCAAGATCGAGTTTAACGCGATCAAAAAATTTCCTGTAAGCCGCAATATGCGCTTGCTCGGTTTCTTTATAAGATTTTGACATGGCCGCAGATAAAAAATTACCGGCTCTTTCTGCCGCATTGCCGCCAACATCATTGTAACTATTAAAGTTTGTTGCAATGGAAACATAGATGGTAACAGTACTTGCATTGGTAATTGTTACCGATGTATCTGTATAACTTGTTGTGCCATCCACCACTTTGAACTGTGTTATACCTTTAAACTGCACGATGCCTTTCACACCCTCATGATCTATTGTTGTACCACTGATAACAAGCTGTTGCTGCCTGTTGGTACTGATTGAAATATTTGGCTGGGGTGTGGTATAAAAAGCAGTGAATGATATGCTGTTTCGTTTAGTGGCTGTAAGCTGCATTACAACCACCCTGCCGGCTAACGATGCCAGTATTTTGCGCGTGTAACCAATATCATTATTCGTGTAGCGTGTGGTTGCAACGGCTTTTGAAATATCCAGTTCGCGGTAGTAGTCTGTGTAGTTTGTATGACCGGGGAAGCTGAGCCTGAGATCAGCAACAGGCTGGTACATTTGGCCATGTGATGTTTTACTGATGATGATACGGTTTGCAAGTTGCTCTGCCTCTTTTTGTTTTCCTTCAAAAATCAGTTTGCGTAAGACTGGCAGTGAATCAAGGCAGGCGCGGTTATCATTCCTGTTGGGCCCACCGCTCCAGACAGTACTTTCATTTAACTGAATAATGTCTGTATCTGCATTGCCGTATACCATAGCACCCAGGTGACCATTGCCAATGGGCAAGGCATTTTCCCATACAGTTCCTGCAGGCGCTTTGTACCATAATTTAAGTGAACTATCCTGCTGTGCACTGCAATAAAGCGTGACCAGGCAACAGGCTGCAATAAAGGAATTTTTCATATGAACAAACTGAGGCATGAATATAAGTGTTTTTTTGACATTTATTATTATGTCTACACTTTTGCTTATAAACCCGGGAACAATTGCCCGAAGATTACAGCGCTGGAAGTGAATCTCCGCATTGCGTAAATGCTTTTCCCGAATCTGATAACAACCAAGAAAGGGCAGCGCTACTTTTGGTCAACAAAGCTGTAAAACATAGGGGAAAATTTGTGTGACGGCAGGTTCCGGCACCCCACGATAATTTTTTTGCAGCACAAATAAAGAGCGGTAAAGCCGCTGCAACAATTTCTCATCGCTGTTTTTATGTTATAAAGCAATCAATATATCCCGGTTTCTACCGGGATTGTTTTTGTTTAGCTTCGGAAGCAGTCAACAGATGCGGGAGAACCCATGCCCGGACATTCGCGTTTGTTCAATATTGCTTCTGCAGTTGAAGAGTGCGACGCAACGATGCTTAATAGCAATACTACTGCCGGTGACATGATTACAATAACGGGTAACATACTTTACGAGGAAGATTATTCAGGCGAGATAAGTTTTACATAGGCACTGTTTTCTCTGAACATTTGTATGCCTGAAGAGAAGT
This sequence comes from Panacibacter microcysteis, assembly GCF_015831355.1. Classification (NCBI taxonomy): domain Bacteria; kingdom Pseudomonadati; phylum Bacteroidota; class Chitinophagia; order Chitinophagales; family Chitinophagaceae; genus Panacibacter; species Panacibacter microcysteis. The sequence goes on along the minus strand of NZ_JADWYR010000002.1, from coordinate 81,358 downwards.
TCATGTATGGAATTTTTTTGCGTTTGTGGTTGAGGCGGCTGATCTTCCAGAGAATGCGCCAGTGCCTGATGATCTCTTTCCAGGCGAATAAAATAGAATGTTGCGGATCGTACATATGCGTGGGTTCACTGCCGGCACCATTAAGTTCGATGATACTAAAATTTTCTCCACGTTTCAGCTCTTCCCAGGTATTGTAGCGCACGTCCATTCTGCCGTAATAAAAGCCGGGTATGTTTTTACAAACAGCATCGATAATGCCTGACAGTTGCTGATCTGCAAGTGGTGTAAGATCAATAAACTTTGCCCCGCGTGCATGATTGCCGTAGGGCACGAGTACAAAATTTTCGTTTAAAGGTAATATTTGCTTCAACGTTTTTCCGTATGTCTTCTGCAGTACAGGCAACTGGAGTATATAACGTTTATCCAGTTGCAGTAACTCCTCTATGGTGGCGATACCATTGCCAGTTACCGTTAAAAATTCTTTGCCAACGATACCTGAAATATGACCTTCACTTTCTCCGGGATACCGGTAATAAAAGATACCTACTTCATTTTCGAAAGGAACAAACTCCTGTAATAAAAAATCGACCTTGCTGGTTTGAAGGTATGCCTGAACATCCCGTTCGGTATCGAGCTTTTTTACACTGAGTCCGCGCATGCCAATATCGGGCTTACCAATTAAGGGAAATATAAACGCATGCTGCTGCATTGTTTGCTGTACAACGCTAAATGCACTGCCTGCTTTTACAAGTACAGTTTTAGGGTAATATTGTGGTGGGATGATGTCGTATATTTCTTTTTTACTTTCCATTAAAAATCCGCCGTTTTTTATAGCAGGATTTGCGGTATTGAAAAAGAAAAAAGACCTTGCCCTTATGCAAAGCCAGACCCAGTAAATATAGATGGGTGTGTAGACTGTATGAAAAGACCAATACTCCCAGTTAAAGAGCTTGATAAAAAATGGTCTATTTAGTATTTCTTTCAGGAAACTCATTCGTTTGTTGTAAGCGCGCCTGTAAGTGAAAGTATTTGTTGATATTCGGTTTCAGTAGTAAGGTCTTTGTATACCATGCGGGCACCTGTACCGGATATTTCAATGCCTGTAATGCTTACGGTGAGCATGTGACCTTCGCGATTCATCCTGAGGTCATTGAACAGGTCGCCATCTCCCCCGGCCGCATGAAAATGCATGATATCATTTAACGAAGGCGTGCTATTTTCCTGAAGCCAGTTAGCAAACCATTTTTCTCTTTTTGCTACAATTGCCGGCTCGTACAAAGTAGCCGAAGACCACATGTGGGGCAAAGTTTTATCCAGTAGTCTGATATGCCTGCGCCGGCCATCCCAGCGGCACTCATACAGTTCATCAAAACAAAACAGCACCATGGTAAATGGTTCGATATTTTGAAAAGGGACCTGGTTGAATGCATTTAATGGTGACCGTTCAGCAATAATCTCCAGCAATATGATGCCCCTGCTTTTACGGTATGGAGGGTTATGACTGTGCCTGATGAAAGCTCCGTTTAACAACACCACTGCATTCCCGTTTTCGTGTACGGCAATCCATGTGCCCCCGGCATTTGCATCCTTCGGGAAAAGAATATTGCCCTGGGCAATTCGGTGTATAGCAGGTGGTAATGCCGTTTTGCGAAGCCTGCTTTCATCCCTGTTTGATGTAATAAGATATTTATTGGCTACACGCAAAAACGTTACTGTGCACATGCCTTCCGGTATTTGATGGTAGAAGATGCCACACCGAAACTCTCCGGCAAGTCAAAAGATGAAAGTTCCAAAAGGCCAACCCTTATAAGTGCCATGTGATGCACGGTATGCTCCAGGTTATACACGAGTTCCCTTAAATAATTTGTTTTTATATGCAACACATCCTGCGATAATTCATCGTATCCTGCTTCGAGCACCAAATCTTTATCGGGCCTGGCCAGACCGGCATTTATGGAGTGCATCAGTTGCAATGCAAAAGCCTTATTTGTTTCAATGGTACGATCACGTTTACGTTTTTCATAATTAACAAGGCCATCATTATAACCATTTTCAAGGCACACGAACAGTTCGAGTATGTGTCTTACATGCTGACCAATGGTGGCATTGGATAAGCTTGAGATTGGTTGTATGTATTGCCCATCCGTAAGCCGCTCAACCGAATCTTGTAATTGAACGAATACATTGGAAATAGCTTGCTGCAGGTTCATAGTTTGAGTTTTTACGTTTCGTTTTGTATGTACGAAAAAAAAATGTATATAGCTTGTAAAAATAAGCCTGGTGTTGGCTTCAATTACAACAAATATTACAAGTATTACATTCCATCTGTTTTCACTTATTATTTTATGCTTTAAGTACAGGCAAAACCATTGCCCGGATACATTACTATGGCATTTCCAGTAATGCACTGCCAAATAAATGATTGTATTGCTGGCAATGTATTAAAGCATAGCGAAACTTAGCAAAATCTGTACCTACAGGAACGACATATGACTGATTTCCGTTTGTCGATTTCAGTTTTCCCAAATCAATAAAATGTACCGGAATTTCTTCTTCCGACAAATAAACATGTAAATCCGGCCCATTCGAGCTTTTAATGTCATCAAAGTACAATATATATTTTCCATTATCAAGATAAAGACCTGCATCTCCGGAAACGCTTCCGTAAGGACCGTTTGAGAACATGCCTGAATAGACCAGCATGCCAGCAGTTGTATCGATTTGTTCATTCAACACATCTGAAGGTGTGGCATTTTGCTTTGCGCATGACGTGATCATAAAAACGAGCAATAAAACGATAGTTATTTTTCCCACTTTCATAGATATAATTTTATGTAGTATAAACGGTATAGGTGTAACTATTTGTTAAGTTGCCAGGTAATACCAAGACCAAAATTGTTCGCTTTGTTGCGGAACCTGTCATTTTTTGAACCATCGGCAAATGTTTGTTCCACAGAGTTTGCCTGGTATTCTACAAACACAAACTGGTACACGCCTTTGATACCCCACCGGCTATTAAGATTGTAACGCAAAAAGAACTCTGAATTGAGGGAACCTTTATCGTGATCGCCGGTTAGCAGAAGATTGAATGCAGAGGGCTTTGCAGAAGGTTCGGTAATTGTTTGACCGTTGCTTTTAAAAACTCCGTTTGTCTTTGTGCCAAAGCTGAAACCCACGAGGTCTATATTGAAGCCGGCGGAAATTTTTTCGTTAAAATGATACCCCAGATTCAAAGCGATGTTCACCGCGTTTACAAATGATCTCTGCACTACCAGGGTATCAAAGTTTGATTCCTGCTGACCGGCAAAAAAGATGGCAAACGGCGTTGTAAATGTTCTTGTAAGCCTGGCGGGACCAGCGGTAATAAAATCTTTTTTTGTGCCAAAGTAGGCCGTGTTTCTTACACCCAACCCAATATCGAATTTGTGCGACTTGCCAAATCTTGTGTTATAGGAGTACGCGGCAGCAAGCGTGCCTTGTTTACTACCTGCGGTGGCCGAAAAATCTACCTGCTGGTATTGATTGCTTTTTTGTGCATGAATACTCGAGGCAACGAATATGCATACAATGGCGAGTGTTTTTCTCAAGATTAAGTTTTTAGAAGTTTAAACCCAACCGCCTGAATATTTGTGCGCGGTATATGATAAGAAGTATGAGAGAAGCCAGGAAAACCAGTAACGCGTAAATAAATAACAAACCGCCATCGCCCTGAATTTCTATACCCAGTTTGGTAAGGTGAAAAAACAAAGCGCCACTCATTAGCCCGATAGCTAAAAGTGCTCCGAATGCTGTGGTGGAAGGAATGAGAATAAGTATTGACGCAACAAGTTCCATTGCACCCGTTCCGATACGGCCCCATGGTTCCATACCAAGCGTTGAAAATATATATACAGATTCTTCCGCACCGGTAAATTTGAAAAAGAGGGTTTGTAGCATGATTACGGCTGCCAGCAGCTTTAACAGCCAGATGCCGATTGTTTTGATATTAAGAGACATGTTTGTGTGTTTTGGTTGGTGTACAATTAATGGTAAATCTTATTCCAGTTTGCATCTGCATGGCTCTTCAGGTTTGATTCATCCTTGTTCCATGACTTTAGGGTATTGTTGAAGTACTTATTGTAGAAAAGGTATAGTTTGTCGTTGATGATCTTAAACGTTTCGGGATCTACTTCCACTTTTGTACCATCGTGCCCCATGGCATATGCACACCACCCGCCATATTGAGGTTCGAAACGGGAGGGATTTTTTGTAAATAATTCTTTGTTTGCTGCAGAAGAAAAATAATACGTTACACCGTCGTACACTGCGGAAAATTTTTTTGAACCTTCTACTGCTTTGTGTTCGGTAAAATAGGCAACAGGATCATAACCCTGTATGGCGAGCCCTTTTTCGAGATTGAAGTTTTTGGTCTTAAGCGCTGCGGCATTTTGAGCGTGCAGGTAATGTGGTGCAACAAACCACAGCAAAGCGACCAGGTAAATATGTTTCATATTGTTGGTTTGCACTTAATACGTGCATACCAGCAATTCCTTTCCATACAAAATAAAAATAATTTGTTAATGCCTGCAGTAGTCTTTGACGACTGTTGAGTTAACAGATAATTGTCGCAGCATCGCTGCTGCATCATGCTATAGCGTACAAGAGTGCGACGCAACGGAAGCCCGATGCCTGTACTACAGCTGGCTACCAAAAAAATTATGCCTCCTGCCCGATCCACACCGCGCCGCCAATACTGTTGCGTGTTGCACCAGTAACAGTCTTTAATACGGTATCTTCTTCTCTCCACCTGAGTACACCCAGTAATGCCATGATCAAAGCCTCTTTGTATTGTACAATATCTTCAGCAGGAACAGTGACAGTTATATTAAGTGGCGTGAGCATTTGTTGAATGAGTGTTATAAGAAAGCTGTTAAACGCACCGCCGCCTGTAACAAGCATTTGTGCGCCGTTATTGGAAGGCAGCCGTTGGGCGGCAGCGGCAACCTGTATGGCAATATGCTCTGCATAAGTACGCATTGCATCTTCCAGGGGTATGGCGGCAGCTTCTATCAACGGAAAAATAATATCTGTACCAAAACTATTGGCCAGCGATTTGGGAAATGGCAACCGGTAATATTCCTGCTCATTTAGCAGGTGCAATAAAGCAATATTGACATGACCGCTTTTAGCTATTGTGCCATTTTCATCGAAAGCCTTCCCGGTTTTTTCTGCGAGCATATTTAAAACGCGGTTGGCAGGGCACACATCAAATGCTACATAATTGCCGGAGTGGCCTGATGAAATGTTTGCGATACCGCCTATGTTCAGGCAGTAATCATACTGCCCAAAGAGTAGTTTTTCTCCTGTGGGTACAATTGGCGCCCCTTGCCCGCCCAATGCCACATCCATATTGCGAAGGTCACTGACTACATTTATACCGGTTGCCGCTGCAATAGCGGCACCATCGCCAACCTGCGCAGTTATATGATGCTGAGGCGCATGAAAGACTGTATGGCCGTGGCTGCCAATGATCTGTACCTGGTGGAACAGATGGTGCTTTTCTATAAATGCGTTGACAGACTCACCAATATATCGCCCATAAGCAGCATGCAGTAACATGTAATCGTACGCGCTTAATGTTGGTGCATTTTGTAACCTGCTCTTCCACTCAGCAGTATAAACGGTACATTCAGCAGCCCTTATTTCAAAGGCCCATTTGCCCGCACGTTCTTCGAGTTCTGTGAACACCATATCCAACCCGTCAAGCGATGAACCACTCATTATTCCAATGCTGCGATATACCATAAAGACTATTTTAAATTTATGCTTGCCGATTAAAGATTTGGTCTTATTTTTCGGGCTGCAATCTACAACCGGTAATTCTAAATTGTTCAACAACCATGGTTAGAAATTTAAGCGACCAGCACAGCCTGCTCACCAATTGGTTAAGTGAATTAAGAAATACAGATATTCAGGATGACCGTATGCGTTTCCGCAGAAACCTGGAGCGTATTGGTGAGGCAATGGCGCTGGAAATAAGTAAAGAATTACCATGGGAAGTAAAAGATATACAAACGCCGCTTGGTATTCATCCATCTAAAATACTACAACAGCAACCGGTGCTGGCTACTATTCTTCGTGCCGGTCTTCCATTACACAACGGTTTATTGAACTACTTTGACAAAGCAGACAATGCTTTCGTTTCAGCATACAGGAAACATGACCCCGATGGAAACTTTATTATAGAGCTCGAATACCTGAGCTGCCCGCCCCTGGATGACAGGATTTTAATTATCAGCGACCCAATGCTTGCTACCGGCGCATCGTTGGTAAAAACAATCGAAGCCATGAAAGATGAAGGTACGCCTTCGGAAATTCATGTGGTGTGTGCCATTGCATGCACGGTAGGTATAGAGTACGTAATACGCGAAGCCGGCGATGCCGTAAAAATCTGGTGTGGAGACATTGATGATGAACTAACTGCGAAAGGTTACATTGTGCCCGGGCTTGGCGATGCCGGCGACCTTGCATTTGGCTTAAAGTCTCAGTCGTAGCGTGTTAAAGATTGATTATAAGCATTAAAACTGTAGTATAATTCCCTAAATTTGAAACCTTAATAACTGTAATGAGAACCATTCTTCTAACGCTGTTTTTGGCTTGTGCAGTTGGAATTGTGAAGGCGCAGGATCCGCATTTTTCACAGTTCTATGCTTCGCCTCTAACCCTTAACCCCGCATTCACCGGTAAATTTGATGGCAATGTAAGAGTTGCAGGTAACTATCGCAACCAGTGGCCTACTATAAACCGTGCTTTCCAAACCGCTACCGTTTCTGTTGATTTTCCTATCTTAAAAAATGTGGTGGACGAATTTGACCGCTTTGGTGTAGGCATTATGGGCTACACAGATAAAGGTGCAGACGGCGCTATCAACTTCAATTATCTTTCTTTGTCTACCGCTTACCATAAGGCGCTTGATGAAGATGGTTACAAACAACTCGGCTTAGGCTTCCAGGGAACTTATTCCAACATGCTCATCAACACCTCAAAACTTACTTTCGAAAATCAGCTAGATTTGAATGGACAGTGGACGAGACCATCAGGCGAAACATTCGATAACGTGTCCTTGAATAAAGGCTACTTTGATCTGAATGCAGGCTTGCTATACACGCAAAGTACAACCGACAGAAATAATTTTTATGCAGGCGTAAGTTTATACCACATCAACAGGCCAGATCAAACCTTTAATGCCGGGCCGGCCTACCTTGCTTATAACCTGGCCATGCGTTCTACCTTTCATGCGGGTGGCTATTTTCCGACAAGCGAAACAACAACCCTGCACGTGAGTGCTTTGTACAGCACACAAGCCGGCGCAAGTGAAACCGTTTTGGGTGGCGCCATGCAAATTGCAACGCAGGACCTTAATACCACAGACAACCCGGTAAGTTTTTATGCAGGTGCATGGCTGCGCCTTGGAGATGCATTGATACCATATCTCGGTCTTGAATGGAACAACCTGCGTTTTGGTGCTACTTACGATATTAACACATCAGATCTTAAGACAGCTTCTCAAAGCCGCGGCGGCGTTGAACTTTCACTTATTTATATAGCCAGAACACCGGGCAGCAAAGGTCTTCCTTGTCCTAAATTTTAATGATTTGTTTACGGGCTTTTGTACAGGTGGCATCGCCTGTTGTGTCACTCACTTGTGCGGCTGGACCGTTATGCAGCACGGAGGAGGTGAGTGGTGAATGGTGAATGGTCAATAAGGATAAAGGAAACATAATCATCTTCGTGTTGCCCAATCATCATTCATCAGTACAAGAGTGCGACGCAACGGAAGCTTAATGCTTATGCTGCTGCCGGGTACATCGTATTCAACTATGTTTTTATAACGTGTGAAAATACCGGAGTAGCCCCTTTTTACCGCAGCAAAAAAAATTTACTGATTTTTTTTATTTCTTTTTAAACCTTCCAAAACGATGCAGGTCTGTTATACTATGCAATGCTTTAATGGTTTATGAAGCATCACAAATTTTACAAAGCGATTTAGTACACTTTACTATAAACTTGCAGCAGGGTTAAAACAGGGCGTCATTGCGAGAGCTTGATGCCCTTTGTTTTTTATTTCAATTCGTATATATCAATAGCAGTAACACTACCATGAAATGGTGCCTGAATAAATCAACGGCAGTTTATCTTCCGGCTTTTCAGGTTTCGTATTTTCTCTTTTTTACAGGCTTATAGTTCAGTTGTTCCATAACGGCTTCGGGTGTGGGGTTATTTGTTACGGAAACAGCGATATAGTACATGACAACCAATAACCCGATTGAAAACAGCACCTCACCGGTAGTGATCCAGTAACCCCACCAGCTATACACGGCAGCCTGTTTTGGCTGGGCGCCTTCGAAGATAAGGTCTACCTGCTGGCCTTCTTTTAAGCTGCGGAAATGATAACCTGCCTTTACTGCGTAAGACTTTCTATCTGTTTTGTAAAACGCAAACGGCTCGGGCTTTCCGGTTGTGGAATCTTTTATATAATGAATGGTGGCTTTGGTAATTTCTCCGTCGATAAAATCCGGGGTTCTTGAAAAAAGCAGGTACAAACCAAAGCATGTAAGGTATAATATGATGGTAATTTTGATCATAAAACAGAGTCGGCAAATTAGCCAACTCCTTTTATATTAACCCAATTTGTTTATTGCTTAATTACTGAGGCTTCTAAAATCAACCGGCACCAGTTTACTTACACCAGGCTCCTGCATGGTTACCCCATAAATAACGTCTACAGCACCCATTGTTTGTTTATTGTGTGTTACGATGATGAACTGCGAGTTCTCGCTAAACTTCTTGATCATCTGCGTAAACTTGCCAACGTTGGCATCATCCAGTGGTGCATCTACCTCATCGAGAATACAAAATGGTGCAGGCTTGATAAGGTAAATGGAAAACAGTAATGCTGTAGCTGTAAGTGTTTTCTCTCCCCCGCTCAACTGTGTGATTGACGATGGTCGTTTACCTTTTGGCTTGGCGATAATATCTATACCTGTTTCTGCAAGATTTTCCGGGTTTTCCAAGATAAGGTCCGCAGTATCTTCTTCTGTAAACAATGCTTTAAACACTTTCTGAAAATTATCCCGTACACGGTTGAACGTATCAAGGAACTGCTGGTTGGCAGTGGCTTCTACTTCCTGTATGGTTTGCAACAGGCTCTCTTTTGCTTCAACAAGATCATTCTTTTGCTCAAGAATAAACTCATAACGCTTTTTCATTTCCTGGAAGGCTTCTATAGCTGTGGGGTTTACTTCACCAATATTTTCAAGGCGTTTACGCATTCTGTCAGCTGTTGACTGTAATTCTTCCAGTGGCGTATCCGTTTTTCTGGGCTGATCAAGTATTTCGTCGAGGTCTATTTTAAACTCCACGTTTAACCGCTCTTTCATACCTGCCAGTTGCAGTTTGAGTTCGTTCAATTTGTCTTTTATCTCTGCCAGCAGGTGCTCCACCATTTCGCGGCTTTTTGTTTTGTGCCGCAGTTCACTCTCTTTTGCCTGCAAAGCATTACGAAGGTTGTAATATGTTTGATCAGCCTCGTTCAGTTTTTTCTCTTCTTCCTCTTTTCTCCGTAACAGTTCTACCAGCAATGCTTCACTTTGTGCAAGCGCTTCCTGGCTTTCAGTAATATTACCGGCAGCTTCTGCAAGTTGTTGTGTGTTGCTGGTAACCTGGTTTTGCAGGTCGTTTAACTGGTTTCTTTTAAACACAAGCTCCTGCCTGATAGCAGCAATTTTGCTTTGCTGCCTTGTAAGCAAAAGATTGTTTTCATTGTATTGGGCAGTGGCTTTATTATAATCCTGTTCTGCAAGCTGGTAATCCTGCTCTACCAGTTTAAGTTCCTGTGCTGTAGCCTGTAGTTGCTGGTTTAATTCTCCCAACTGTTCCCGGGTAGAGGAAATGGCATCCTGCTCGTCCTGTAACCTATATTCAATGTCTTCCAGTCTTTGTTGTGCATTTTGCTGTGCAGACTGTAAGTTTTCAATTTTGTTCCTTGTAGCAAAAACCTGGTTGGTAAGCTGGTTGATCTCGTTTTCCGTTTGCTTAATGGCATTTTCTTTTAATTGCTCGCTATAGCCAATAACCTCATTGTGCTTCTGCTTTATTTCTGCTCTTAACGCATTTACCACAGCTTCCTGCAGTACAATCTCGTCGTGCAGCTTTTCAAGGTTTTTGGCGCGACCAATCTTTTTACCTTCAAATAAACCTACACTTCCGCCGGTGAGCGTATATTTTCCTCTTACATATTTACCTGTCTTTTCAAGTATTACCGCGCCGTCAGCATTTTCAATGGCATCTTCATTTTCAGCGATGTATACGTTGCCGAGAAGATGTTCTGCCAGTTTACGATACTGGTCATCCACTTCAATCACGCTTAGTGCAGGTATAGTATTGGCAGGCTGGTTTGTTTCGCCGGTGCTTTCGCTTAACTTATCAAGTATAAAAAAGTTGGCTTTACCTTTCTTATGTGCGTCAAGCAGGTGAACCGCAGTAAGGCCTTCGTGCAGGGTATTAACCACGTAGTAGTTAAGATAAGGTTCCAGCACATTTTCCACTGCGGCCCGGTAGGCTTCGTTCACATAGATAATATCAGACAATATAGGCGCAGCATTGTTCCACTCCGGATTCTTGTGCAGGAATTTTACACTCTCAGGATAACCTTCCATTGAGTCGATCAGGCTTTTTAATAATGCATGCTCATTCTTTCTTGCATCAAGTTTGCGGTTTTCCTCTGCCAGTTCGTTCCTCAAACCTTCAAGTTGTGCCTGTGTTTCAAGAATCTGCTCTTTTGTCCTTTCATGCTGCTCCTGCAACTGCTGCAGGTCGATGCGTTTATTTTCCAGTAAAGATTCCTTTTCCTGCAATTCATTTTCCAGTTGTGCTACCTGGGCAGCGCGGTTTTGCTTTTCATCGGTAAGTTGGGTTTGTGCCCGCTGCAGGTTTTGGATAGAGGTATCGGCAACCGCCACTTTCTTTTCTGCATCAAACTGGCCACGTTGTGTTTGCTGGTACTGCGCTCTGAGACTATCTACAGAACCGCGCTTTTCATCGAAAAGGTTACGCTTTTCCTCAACTGCTTCTTTTGCGCTGATAAGCCTTTCTTCCAGTTCCTTTAGCTTACCTTCTTCTTCTGTTACCTGCAACTGGCTGAATTCGATAGACTCTGTAATGCCATTTAATTGTCCTTCTGCCTTAGCGAGAAAATCTTTTAAATTATTCTCTTTTTCTTTGAGGTAATGCAGTTTTTGTGTGGCAAGGTTCTTTTCGTTTTCTTGTGTCCGAACATCCTGCTGCAATACATTGAATTCATACTGCATACTCTGAAGCGTTCTTTCTTTTTCAACAAAGCCAACTTTCTCCTGTTCAATCGCGGCTTCTTCAGTGGCAATTTCGGCTTCTAACTGCACCCTTTTGTTGGTTTCAGTTTCCTGCTGCTCATTTAGTTCCCTGTAAGTAATATTGAAGCCTTCCAAAGCCGCTTTTGCCAGCTCTACCGAAATCTCTTTGTAGTCCTTCTTTATTTCAAAATACTTCTCCGCTTTTTTCGCCTGGTTTTCAAGAGATTTGAGCTGGTTATTTATTTCGAAGAGTAAATCTTCTATACGATTAAGATCCTGCTCAGTTGCATCTAATTTACTTTTGGCTTCTTTTTTCCTTGTCTTGTATATGGTAATGCCGGCTGCCTGCTCCAACATACGGCGGCGGCTGTTTTCTTTGTCTTTGATAATATCATCCACCATACCTAATTCTATGATGGCGTAACTATCTGTAGAAACACCGGTATCCATAAACAGGTTATGGATATCTTTTAAGCGGCAGGCCACATCATTTAAACGATACTCACTGTCACCATTTTTAAAGAACCGGCGGGTTACGGTTACTGTGCTGAATTCTGTTGGCAGGAGATTACGGGTGTTTTCGAATGTAAGGCTTACTTCGGCAAGGCCGCTTGCGCTACGGGTACGACTGCCGTTAAAAACCAACGCTTCGAGGTTTTCGCTTCGAAGGGCCGAAATTTTTTGTTCGCCAATTACCCACCGAATTGAGTCTATAATATTGCTTTTACCGCATCCGTTGGGACCGATAATGCCAGTAATACCTTCATCGAAGTTCACAGTAGTTTTATCTGCAAAGCTTTTGAAGCCTTTTATTTCCAAAGATTTTAGTCTCACTTTTTAGCCCATTTTGTCAAATGCGAACATAACTTAATTAAGTAAACTTTTTGCCTGTTCATTTTTAGCTGTGGAGAAGCTGTGCAGAAAATACCAAAAAACAGCTCCCTAACGTTTCAAAACAATTCTATATATCATTCATTTACAAGTATATCAATTTATTTTACTAAACTTAAAAAGCAATAATCCGATATTGCTAAGACTTTACTTATTACTGTATTTTACCACACCAGCCTTATACAATGATTTTACGAAGAAACTAAATGCCTCAATAAATTAATAATCAATAAATTATGAGTTTCTATTCAACTCTGATTGTGATGTGTGGTTTTCTTAATATATGCTTGTATAATTATCGCACGAATACTAAGATATGCCTTATAAATTCATTTTAAGATATTGATAATTAAAGGCTTAATTGGTCTGTTTATTAATAAATTTGATTATTGCTGGCGGTCAGATCGCCGTTGTGGCCGTGTATTGCGAATTTAGTTTGAGTTCCCGCTCATGCTCCATTGCAGTGATTGTACCGAAGCAGTTGCATTAACTTCCTTCAGTACAAGAGTGCGACGCAACAGAAGCCCAATTGTTGTACTGCTGCCGGGCTCATAAACAACCCGTTACGCCTAACTTCGCGTTCGTTATATGTCAGCCAAAGATTATTATAAAGTGCTGGGTGTAAAACCGGACGCCTCCGGCGATGAGATCAAACGTTCTTACAGGCGGCTGGCACTAAAATACCACCCTGATAAAAACCCCGGTGATGTAGTGGCAGAAGCCACGTTTAAAGAAGTGGCAGAAGCTTATGAAATCTTATCAGACAATGTAAAACGGGAAGATTATCATTATAAACGATTCTACACTTATAACTACAAGTACAAAGAAAAAGAACGGGTAACGCCACAAACGATTGTTAAGGCAGCTCAAAAAATACAGGATCTTACGGCGGGTGCCGACCCATTCAGGATGAACCAGGACGCATTGTTTTTCCAGGTAGAAGACGTTTTAAGTGAAAACAACCTTGAATTGCTTGTGCGAGAAAATGCAACAGCAGAGAAACAGGTAATATTGCTGGCCCTGCTCAACGCCTGCAGGCTGATGGAGTTTTCATTTTACCAACAACTGCACGACAAGATGCTGCTGCTGGCCAGCGACGCCACAGCAAAAACAGTAACGCAATTTTACCGGAGAAAAAAACGGGAGGCAGACTGGGGGAAATACAAAACCGCAGGCGCCGTTGTGCTGGCCATTCTTATGTGCCTGGCAATTTTCCTGGCAGGAAAACTATAACCATTTATTGGCGGTCATCCAGTTAAGGCAACGATCAAACCATTTATCGCTGGTAGTGGGGTTATTCATACCAAAGCCATGTCCGCCTTTCTGATAAATATGCATTTCAGCCGGAACCTCGCTGGCAATAAGGGCATCGTAAAACCGGATGCTGTTGGCCACTTTAACCGCATCATCATCTGAAGCATGTACGAGAAAGGTGGGTGGTGTATTGGCATTAACCTGTAACTCGTTGGAGAAGTAACGAACCATTTCTGGCTTTGGCATCTTACCAATCAGGTTATCTCTCGAACCCATATGCGTAATATCATCTGCAAAACTGATGACAGGGTAGCCAAGTATTAAAAAATCAGGACGCAGGTTGGCCGATGCAAGTGCTTTGCTAACCGCATTATTAAAATGTGTGCCTACAGATGCAGCCAGGTGGCCACCGGCGCTGAAACCCATTACCCCCACCCTATCTATACTAATATTGTACTGCGTTGCATGCTGCCTGATAAAATAGAGCGCCTGCTGTGCATCCATTAATGGTACATAAGCTTTATTGTCCATACAGGCATCGTCGGGTAACCGATATCGCAAAACAAAAGCGGTTATACCTTTATCGTTGAACGCTTTGGCAAAATCATTGCCCTCATGACCGGCGGCAATTACACCATACCCCCCGCCGGGAATGATCAATACAGCCGTTCCGTTTCGTTTTTCTTTGGGCGCTTCAAAAACTGTAATGGTAGGTACAGTTACCCCGCTAACAATCAGGATGCCGTCTTTATTCCAGGTGGTGTCAATTATTTCTTTCTGCTGAACCTCGCATTTTTTTGCATAAGGAACCGCGCCTTCGTATAATGGAATAGTTTTTTGGGCACGCATAGACATTGTTGATAAACAGAATACGGTAATGATTGTAAGAACCTTTTTCATATTGCAAGTTGTAATATTGCCAAACAACTAAGATAACAAATCAAACACAATCTATTGTTAACCTGCACACTTACTATAGTCAGATATCCGCGGTTCATGGGCTGGGCCGGCTTCCTGTCAATGGCCTTATTCAGGCTGCCGCTGTTGATGAAAAGCAGGATTCGCTTTTGTAAATTATTGGGCTGTGGTAAAAACGGCACATTCGATATACACCCCGACTGGCGACAATGGGGAATTATAACAATGCAGCCGGTTGCCACCGGCGCAACAGTAACCAACAGGGTGCTGTATGGCGGTTTTATAAGTGGGTGGTGGCATTTTTTTAAATGCGAAGTATATACCATGCTGCTCGAACCGTTAGAAGGTCATGGTAAATGGAATGGTGAAGAGGTCTTTGGCCAATTACCCAGGCAATCAGGCTACGAGGGAAAGATTGCAGTACTTACAAGAGCAACCATCAGGCTAAGCCGCTTAAAAAATTTCTGGAAAAATGTAGATGGTGTGGCGGCAAAAATGCACCGTGCAGACGGCTTCATTACTTCTGTAGGCATTGGCGAAATGCCCTGGATAAGACAGGCCACATTTAGTATATGGCAAAGCAAAACACAAATGAAAAACTTTGCTTATAAAATGCATGAACATGCAGACGTAATAAAAAAAACACACAAAGAAAAATGGTATAGCGAAGATATGTTTGTGCGTTTCAGGCCATTGGCATCTTTTGGTACACTCCATGGCGCAGATCCCTTACACGCCGGATGAATTTTTTGTGTGGGCTGCATTACTACTATCAGACTTTTGTTGTGTCACTCACTTGTACGGCATATCAACACTCAACATAGTGCAACACGCTAAGTGAGTGACACAACAGGCGATGCTAACCTGTACAAAAGCCCGATCCTAAAAAACTATCTTTGAATAACCAGTTTCGTACGGCTGGTTTTACCTGAGTCTGTTACGGTTACTGTATAAATACCTGCGGCAAGATTATTTAAGTTGTTGAATGTATAGTTATTCAATCCTTCTACAGATACATATGTTTCTTTACGCACCACCTGCCCCTGTGCATTCACAAGGCTTATTGCTACTTTAGATGAAGATGCAGAGGTAAAAGAAAGTTTAGCTGTTACCGATGCAGGATTTGGCGAAACAGACGTATTAAAATCATTGCCATTGCGCGAAAGTTGCAGCACTTTGCTCATATACACTTCCCCGTTCATACCTGTTACTTTAACCCTGTAATAGAACGTGTTTTCGCGAACAGCAGAAAGTACATCTTTAAAACCGTAGCCGTTTTTATTTACATAATCGTTCACCTGTTCTGTTCTTATTGTAGTGTAGTCAATGCCATTGAAGCTCCTCTCAATTTCGTAAAACCTGATTTGCTTATCTGCAACAACGGAGATAACAAGATTAGAGAACTGGCCATTTAATGAACCCTTCAGCAGTACTGATTCGTTTGCGAGAATGCAAAGCTGTGGCATGGTAATAAAACTGCACTCGGTTACATTACAATCCCCGGCAGCACGTACATAATAACTGGCAGTTGCCAGCGGGTAGATAACAATGCTAGATCCTTTACCCAGCAATGTACCGGCACAATTGGCCTGGCGCCATTCCCAGGCTGCATTGGTACCCAATGAGCCGCCATTTACCGTAAGTGTTACAGGTTCGCCAGGGCATGCAAACGCTTTATTACTTGTTACAGATAATGGTTTTACAGAAATATCTTTCGGCGTAATCTGTATAGCGTTGGAAGTGTACTGGCACGCTTCATTACCCAGATTTCCATCGGCGGCAACAATAATCCTGTAAGAAGGTTGAACAGCCAAACCTGTGCTGATGATAGCATTGTATGTATTGGTCACAGCACCGGCTATGTTTGTCCAGCCGGTTACCGCGCTCAGGTATGTTTGCCATTGGTACTGTAAGTAACTGCTCATGCCCGTTGTATCAGAAACACTGGCTATAAGTGTTCCGCTTTGGCCAGGGCAGCCTACGCTTGCAAGCGCCGCAGCAACTACAGGAGAAGGATCACAAATGCCAAATTGAATATCGTCCACCGCCAATGCATTACCGCAACCGCCTTCGGCAGTATTGTACACCTGTAGTTTTATTTTTGTAACGCCGGCCGGCATTACCCATTTCATGCCGTACGCATTCCACCAACGGTCAGTAATTTCAGTGGTGGTGGTGGTAGCAATAATATTGTTATTGTCTGCATTACGAACGATGAGCGTAATCTTTGGCTGTTTTGTACCACCAAAAGCGTCGCAGAAAGTGTTGTAGGTATCGTTCATAATGTTTGCGGCATACAGTAAAAATGAATATTTCACATTCGCACAGGTTATATCCACTTCTTTCTCGAACATTTTGTAATTGTTAACGTCAGCGTTTATCAATAACATCCGTCCGTTTCCAACACCGGTGTGATCTGTAAGACTTACAAATTTGGTTGTGTTGGCATTATAGGCATTGCTCGCAACAATATATGTTTCATCATCAAGTGGGTTTGTGCCTGCTGCATACTCTGTTGTTACCCCGCTTGGTAACGTGGTGGTTAAGGCTGCGCCGTTACCAAAATCCTGGCTGTATAAAATGGAATTGATCACACTGCAGGGCGGTGTTTCTGCAGACACAGAAACTGAGAATGGTGTTGGCTGATTCTCGCCTGCATCGTCGGGTTTATAATTCGAGTTAAGATCAGCTTGTGAACCATTGGTTGTTGAATCCTGCAATACAACATTGTTATAGCCCCTTCCTGTAACAGATGCATTATTATAATAAACAACACCAGCTTCTACAGAGGCCATCCTGAATTTTACACGGATGATAGCATAGTTATTTGCTTTGGGATAATTAGGCAATACCTGTCCACTGCTTATTAAATTCTTATCGGTAATGCCGTTGTAAGTTGTACTTTTTACAATACCAGAGGGGTTTTGTACCCATTCTGTACTTACGTTGGAAATGGCTGCAGCACCAAGCGGGTGAATCGTTGTAAGATCTTCCTGTACCTGCAGGTTTGATATCTGGAAATCACCAAAATTTTCTACACGTATATCATATGTAAGATCATACACGCCTGCACTTACCGGCGTAGCTGATACAAGTCTTTTTGCTGAACCTATGCCAGATGTAATATTGGTCATATCGGCAGAGTATTGCAGCATGGGGCCTTCAACAAGATTGGTGAGTTTACCATTAATGATATTAAAATCGTAATAACCACACACGCCACTACCATCCCTGGATGCGCTGCCCACAAGCTTGCCCTGCGCATAGGCAAGGCCTACCAGTTTGGAAGAACCTGTAAGTGTAACTGTATCTATATAAGTTGCAGCGAGCGGGGTTGATGTGCTGTATGCACTGTAGTTTAAACTAAAATATTTGTTATCCCACACCATTAAGAACTGGTTGCCGGGCGTTATAACAAGATCGCCATTCTGCGTATAAACTTTCTTTCCTTTAAGATCAATATTTTTTATTGGACCAAAGGTTCCGGTAGTAAAATCGATTTGTTGTAAAGCGAGGCCATATGGGGCTGATGCACCTGTAAAGATGATCTGGTAACCCATACCGTTGGCATCGAAATCCAAACCGGCAATAGCCTGGTTGGTGTATGTCTGGTATACAGGCAAAGCACCCGCCGGGCATGAGTTAGGCGCCCATCTCCATACATAAGAAGTAGGTACACCGTTTACAGTTCTGTAGCGAACCATATATAAATACTGGTCAGCAGAGTTGAAACTTACGCTGGTTGCACTGCTGGCCAGGCCCGGAGATGCGAGATCAGGTTTGCAGGCTGATAACCTGTTGATGGTGGAAAGGTTTTTATTGTACACAAAGTACATAACAGAATCTGCAGTGCCTGAAGTTGTACCGCATTGTCTTCCGATACTTACCGGTATAGTACTCGTTGCTTGTTGTGCGTTTACAGACTGAAGAAGTGTAAAAAATAGTGCAGATAGTAAGAGAACAGTCAATGAAGGCATGGAAATAAAAGCACGCCCTTTACAGACATAGCTTTGGTTCATAGTTACGTTTTTTAGGATGACAGATCTTGTATTACTTCGTCGGTTTATGCTGGATAAAACCGGGAAACAACACGATATAAAATCACAACTTACTATGGGCGGTAACTTAGCATCATTAACCGCTGATAAGCTGATCTTTTGTTTTTAATTAGTATGTATCGGGAAAAATTGCGTGAAGCTAAAAAGGACGTTGAAGGGCTTTGCTGCATTTTTT
Organism: Panacibacter microcysteis; assembly: GCF_015831355.1. NCBI lineage: Bacteria > Pseudomonadati > Bacteroidota > Chitinophagia > Chitinophagales > Chitinophagaceae > Panacibacter > Panacibacter microcysteis. The sequence continues at coordinate 62,693 of NZ_JADWYR010000002.1, read as the reverse complement.
CATGATACGGATTCTGTGTGTAAAATTATGCCGCCCTAAACATATACAAAATTAATATTCGCCTAAAAAAATATATGAACGTTTAAAATGTTTAAAGCTGCAGACGACCGCACCTTGCTCATTATTAACGGAACGTACAAGTGAGTGACACAACAGTTGATGCCACCTGCACTGCTGCCGGCTACATTATTTTTTACAACGATGAAACATTACCAGTTGAAGTATTGCTTTGCGTTGTGGTAACAAATATCCTGTATCATTTTCCCGATCCACGGTATATCGCCAGGCAACTCTCCTTTTTGAATTTCAGTACCAAAAAGGTTGCATAGTATGCGCCTGAAATACTCGTGGCGCGGGTAAGAAAGAAAACTTCGTGAGTCTGTAAGCATACCCACAAACCGGCTGAGCAAGCCCATATTTGACAAAGTGTTTAGCTGCTTTGTCATGCCATCTTTCTGGTCTAAAAACCACCATGCGGAACCCCACTGTACCTTGCCTGCTACAGAGCCATCATTGAAGTTACCGATCATAGTAGCGAACACTTCGTTATCTGCAGGATTGAGGTTGTAAAGGATTGTTTTGGTAAGCTTTTGATTGCTTTCCAGCCTGTTTAAGAAAGTGGACAAGGTTTTTGCCTGCGGAAAATCGCCGATGGAATCGCCCCCGCAATCGGCACCAATCTGCTTGAGCAGCCTGGTATTGTTGTTGCGCAAAGCGCCCAGGTGAAACTGTTGCACCCACTGCTTTTCATGATTCCACTCTGCAAAAAGCAACAGCATATAAGACTTGAATTTACGTTGTTCTGCATAGCCTGTTGCAATATTGCTTCTGCGCTTCGAAAAAATGCTGCTGATCTCTGCCCGGGTAAAGTCTTCAGCATAAATTTCTTCCAGGCCATGGTCTGCAATGGTGCAGCCTTGTGTGGCAAAAAAATCATGTCTTTCTTTAAGAGCGTCTACATATTGATCAAGTGTTGCTATTTCTTTGTTTGTTGTTGCTGCAATTTTATCTACGTATGCATTAAAGTTTGCGTGATCAATATTCATTGCTGCATCTGGCCTGAAAGCAGGTAAAACCTTTGTGCCAAAAGGCTGTGCTTTTATTTGACTGTGATACTGCAGATCATCAGCAGGATCATCTGTTGTACAAACAACTTCCACATTCATGCTGCGCAGCAGGTTTTGAACACTGTATGCTTTGGACTGCAGCAGTGCATTACAATCATGGTAAACTTTTACAGCCGACTCCTTATTTAGCAGGTCATGAATGTTAAAATACCGCTGCAGTTCCAGGTGTGTCCAGTGGTAAAGCGGATTGCGCATTGTATATGGAACGGTGGCGGCCCACTGCATAAACTTTTCTTCGTCAGTTCTTGTACCGGTAATAAAACTTTCATCAACACCGTTTGCACGCATAGCCCTCCATTTATAATGATCGCCGGCAAGCCATACCTGCGTAAGATTATCAAACTGCATGTCGCTGGCTATTTCTTTCGGCGGCAGGTGGCAGTGGTAATCGATTACAGGCATTTGCTTCGCATAATTGTGGTATAACTCCTGCGAAATCGTATTGTCCAGTAAAAAATCTTCGTTAAGAAAAGGTTTCATCTGCCTCGCTTTATTAGGTGCATGTAATTATATGTACAATGTAAAAATAAAAAAACAGCAACTCGTTTCAGTTGCTGTTTTGTGTTTTAGTTCCGTACCCTTAAAAATAGTAAACTCAATTATAGACAATATCACGTTGAAGGAGTATGTTTTTAAAAGACTCGGCCATTACAGAAACACGTTGCCTGTCTTTTACAATATGTGTTGCCGCACCAAATTGTAAGGCCTGTGCAGCTTCAGGATCTCCAAAAGCTTCTGTAAGTACTACCAGTGGCGCCTTTGAGCCGGATGCATAAAGCCGTGTAAAATTTTCGGCCATACCTTTTTCAGAAAACGCAAGATCATACAGGATCATATCAAATTTTACAGATTTTAAAAGAGACATGGCCTCTCTTATTGAATGTGCATAAATTACATTGATTGATAAACCTGTTGCCTGCAGTGGAGATTTGATCCATTCGAGGTGCTGATCGTTATCGGCAATAATTAGTACGTGCATAAAAGTAGTTTTGGTTATATCCACAGATATTGTAAAAAACGTCTTCACTCCGGTCATGATTAAAATTTTAGTCCTCAGGAATTGTATTGGTGAGGGCCACCATGTTACAGGTGGCCATTTTCACCTTTACGTTACATGCATCACTAATCTCTCTCACAATTCAAACACACATCGCTTCAACACATCTCATGTACATTAACTATCGGGGGTTTGCTATTATCGGTTCTTCAGGAGTAATATCTTCGGCGGTAACCCTGTACTTAAAGCGCTTATTTATATTTCCTAAATGCAATACAAAGTAACTGTGTAATACTGCCCAAAAAAATAGAGCAATCTGTGTATTTGAGGTACTAATTTTTATTCATGCGTTGTAGTGTATTTACTACACATTCTTATGGTTACAGGCTGCAGTAACCCTGTGGCATCGTCCCTTGCGTCGCATTCCGTTCATCAGTATATCATTGTGGCAGCTGTGGGAAGAACAGCCTCAGAGGCTTACAAAAATCTCGGGCAGCAGATCAAAGTCTTTAGACTTATCAATGAAATGATCGGCACCTATTTTAAGACACAGCTGCCGGTAATAATCCCCGCCCTGGTTGGTAAGCATAATAACTATTATGGCTGGGTATTTACTTTTTACCAATCTAAGTAGTTCTATACCATTGGTATCAGGCAGATTTATATCAAGAATTAAAACATCAGGAGTTTTTTTTGCCAACATTTCCACACCATCTATATAGGTATGTGCATGCAACATATGCTCAGTACTTACTATTTCACTAAGCATATCTTTTACTCGTTCAATGATGAGATAAGAATCATCTACAATCAGTACCATTTTACCTGAGTATTGCATGTTAACTACGGATTATTGCAAACATATCTTTATATATTATACAAAAAAATAGTGCTAATAGCAGGTTTATTGTAGTACGATTACTACACAGTTTAATCAGGAAAATCCTACATCGGTCATGCAGTTTAAAATGCGGAAGGTTAAGTATAAGAGTGCCTATGCTGACAAAAAAATCAGCCTGGGAATTATTTATATAATAGCCGTTTGTTTGGCAAACAATCACCGGCCCGTGTTGCATCAGATAAGATTATGCTGTACCGCATACAAAGTCAGGTCAGCATTGGTTTTAAGATTCATCTTGGCCATTATCCTGGCCCTGTATGTACTTACGGTAGTAACACTTAAACTCATCTGTGTGGCAATATCTGAAACGGATTTGCCGGCGGCCAGTAATTTTAAAACTTCAAACTCCCTGTCAGACAGGTATTCGTGTAAAGGTTTTTCATTATCCTTATCAAGCGTTGAAGCAAGTTGTTCTGCTATGGTTGCAGTTATGTATTTTTTTCCTAACAGCAACCTGTGCACAGCTTTTATCAATTCTTCCGGTGCAGATTCTTTGTTTACATATCCTGAAGCCCCGGCTTTAAGCACCCGTACCGCATAGTGTTCTTCTGCGTGCACACTCAGTATCAAAACAGGCAACCTGGGGTGTGTTAATTTTATTTGTTGCAACGCTTCGATACCCGATCTTCCAGGCATGGAAAGATCTGAAATAACCACGTCCCATTCTTCTTTGGCTATTTTACTCAAAAGCGTTTCTGCATCGGCTGCTTCATCAATGAATGCGCTGGAAAATTCCTCCAGCAAAATCTGCTTAAGTCCGCGCCTTACCACCGTATGATCATCTGCAATTAATATCCTCAGCATGGTGTGTTATTTTTCTAAAGGTTTTTCTGTTAAGAGTGGTACAGATACTGTAACTGTAGTACCTGCGCCCAATCTGCTGCTTATTTCGTAAATGCCTCCCATCATCAATGTTCTTTCCTTCATGCCTAACAAGCCAAGCGTTTTTTTGTTCCTTGTAATTTCTGCATCAAAACCCTTACCATTGTCTTTGATCGTTAGAATAATTTCACCGTCCTGTATCCTTATATCGGCATGCACAAATGAGGCCTGGGCATGTCTAGCAACGTTTGTAAGAGATTCCTGGTAAATCCTGAATAGCCCTATTGACGTGTGCTTACTTACTTTTATATCTTCCACCATTGTGCGAAAACTTACCGTTATGGCAAATCTTTTCTCAAATTCCAGGCTATACCACTGCAGTGCATCAATCAGGCCAAGGTCGTCGAGTATGCTTGGCCTTAATTCTGTAGCAATTTTGCGCACTGTTTTCACCGTCTCATCAAGTAAGTTCAGCACGCTTTTAATCTTTTGTTGTATGGTGTTGTCTTCTGTTTGCAATCTTTTTGCAATCCATGAAACATCCATTTTCAAACCTGTAATTTGCTGACCGAGTTCGTCATGTATTTCCCTGGCTATTACCGCACGTTCCTCTTCCCTGATGTCCTGCAAATGAGATGCAAGATCCCTCAATTCATTATGAGAATCCTTTAGTTTGTCTGCTGTTAAAAGCTTTTCAGTAATATCGTTGGCAAGCACCAGCCTTACCTGCTTGCCTTTATAAACAATATCATCTTTAAATATTTCCACGCTTATTATTGTACCATCTTTTCTCTTATGCTTCCATACACCTGCTGTGCGTACTTCCGGTGATAGCTGCTTTACATCTTCCAAAAATCTTTGCACCTCTTCCTTCGGCCGCATATCAAGCACACTAAGATTGAGAAACTCTTCCCGTGTATAACCGTAGTGCTCACATGCTGCTTTATTCACCTCTATTATACTTCGCTCCGGCAGCGTAAACATCCACATGGGCAAAGGATTATTATCAAAAAGCATCTTATACTTCTGGGCCGCGTCCTGCAACTCTTTTTCCCATAGTTTCCTTTGCGTATTGTCTCTTATAAAAGCACAGAAAAATTCATGCTTGCCCTGCTTAATTGGAATGATGGCAAACTCTACCGGGAATTCTTTTCCTGTACTGTTTAAAAGATTTACTTCAAGTACTTTATTAAAGACCTCCGACGTGCCTGTGTTTATATACGTATCCAGTATATGCCTGTCACGCATTCTGTGTCTTTCCGGAATAATCAGTGCTTCAAAATCTTTGCCCAGCGCATCGGCCTGCGACCAGCCAAAAATTTTCTCGGCCTGTATATTCCACATAATAATCTTTCCTTCCGCAGACACACCAATGATCGCATCAAAAGCAGATCTGAAAATAAGGCTGCGCATTTCTTCGCTGTGCCTGTATGCTTCTTCGGCCTTTTTCTTTTCTGTTATATCCACACCAATTTTCAAATATTGGTATGGCTTGTTCGATTCATTTAAAAAAGGTACAATGGTAGCTTCTTCCCAAAAAAACGAATCGTCTTTTGCTTTATTCTTTACTTCACCTTTCCATATGCCGCCGGATGAAATCGTTTCCCATATTCTCCCTTTTTCAGCCTTATGAAAAAGCATTGCATCCATCATATGATAGTTGCCTGTTGTTAATTCAGGCGCTTCATATAATGAACGGGTACAAAAATTATTGTTGGCGTATTTTATATATCCCTGTGCATCTGTAATTACCACTAAGCAGGAAGCATCCAGTGCATACCGGTAATCTTTTATTTCGCGCAGGCTTTTATCCAATTTTTCCTGTGTCAGCCTGGTAATGGCTTCCTGCATTTTTCCAAGTGCTTCCTGGCTTTGCTTCACTTCAGTAATATCTGTACATACGCAAAGAAATTCACTTATTTCCCCATCATTTTCATGCACCACGTTTACAGATATGAGCACAGGAATAAGGTTGCCGTCTTTTTTCTTGTGCACTACCTCCCCCTTCCAGCGGCCCGTCTTTTGTATAATACCCCTTATCAGCGACAACATATCTGACTGTATCTGTGGCTGCAGCACTTCGTCCAGCCTTTTACCAATTACCTCAGCAGCCTTGTAGCCATACATCCGCTCTGCTGCATGGTTCCAGCTTGTAATCAGGTTATCTTTCGTAGCCGTATACATGCCATCAGTCGTGTTCTCTAGCAGCTTTAAAAGCTTTAGCTTTTCATGCTCACTTTTCTTAATGGCAGTTATATCGCGGCATACCCACACAAAGCCGTCTACATTTCCACTACCATCTTTTGTAAATGAAATTGATTCTTCAACATCGATCGGCACACTTTCTTTTGAAAGGTGCGCGGCTTCCCCAAGCCAGAAGCCTTTTTCTTTCATACTATTATCAATCTCTTTAAAAGCTTCTTCATCCATTTGTGGTCTTAAGATAGCCTTGAGTTGTTTTCCGATTGCCTCGCTTTTTTTATAACCATAGATCTTTTCAGCCGCACTATTCCAGCTGGTAATATTGAAATCAATATCCGTAGAGAAAATTGGATCGGTTGTTCTTTCTACAAGTCCCGCAAGGTGTAGCGCATTGGTAATTTGGTTGGAGCGTTGCGGCATAACCGTTAACACAAGCGAGTAATGTTGGGGTTCGCCTTGCAGGTCGGGAAGGGACAAAAGATGCGTTACCAGGTGATACTTTTCTCCCTGCTTCATACAGGTATCTTCTTTAATAAAGTTGCCTGTTTCCGCAGCAATGCGCATTGCGTTCAGATAATCATCCCGCTTAACACCCGCAATATCATATAATACAAAAAAAGTCAGCCCATACAAATCCTGCATGGCACAGCCCATAAGATGCTCAGCATCCTTATTAGCACTAAGAATGTTACCACTTTGGTCAAGAAGAAATACCGCTCTTTTTTTTAAATGCTCCAACAACTCACTGAAACGTCCTTTGTCTAAGGCATTAATTTGTTCCTGTAAACCCATTGGTCAGCCGGTCTTTTTGTAGCCTGGTTAATAATTACGTACCGTTGGAGGCTTATACGCTGTTATGCTTATCACTTAAAGATCATTATAAAAATACAGAAAAAGTAAAGGCTATATAAAATTTTATTCTTCTAAAATCACTTACAAATACATCATCGCAAAAAAGAAAAAAACGTATAGCTGGTCAAACTATATTTCCTATCATTGAAGCTGAAAAAAATAACCATGGCATCTATAGTTACTATTACCATTAATCCCTGCATCGACAAAAGCAGCAGTATAGACAGGCTGGTACCGGAAAAAAAACTACGCTGTGCCACACCAAAGTTTGAACCCGGTGGCGGTGGTATTAATATCAGTCGTGCAATACAAAAACTTGGCGGTTTATCAACGCCGGTTTATCTCGGCGGTGGTCCTGCTTCTATAATGTTGCATGACCTGCTGCGGGCAGAAAAAATTGAGCCGGTTATCATACCTATAAAAGATTTTACAAGAGAAAATTTTATTGTGTACGAAACATCTTCAGGCAATCAGTTTCGCTTTGGAATGCCAGGCCCGCATATAGCTCAGCACGAACTCGACGAATGCATTAAAGCAGTAGCCGGCATCAATGCAGATTTTGTCATTGCAAGCGGCAGCCTGCCTCCGGGTGTAAGTGCAGACTTCTATGCCAGGCTCGGCAAAACGGTAAAGAATACAAACACAAAATATATTGTTGACACATCAGGCGAGGCTATTAAGCATGCACTGGATGAAGGCATGTACTTGTGGAAACCAAACCTTGGCGAACTTAGTGCATTTGCCGGCTATGAAGAATTGAATGCCGATACCGCTGTTGAAGCCGCAAAAAAAGTTATCGCTACAGGAAAAGTTGAGATAATCGTTATCTCTATGGGTGCAGCAGGTGCTATGCTTGTTACCAAAGACATTACAGAAAGAATAGCTGCACCCGTAGTTAAAAGAAAAAGTACTGTTGGCGCAGGCGATAGTATGGTTGCAGGTATTGTCTACAGCATTGCAGCGGGCAGGTCATTACAAGAGGCCGTAAAGTATGGTGTAATGTGTGGCTCCGCAGCAACAATGAATCATGGTACAGAATTGTGCCGTAAAGAGGATGTTGAATACCTCTATAATTTACATTACTAAATTTTATTTACCCGGCATTTGTACATGTATGAAGCGCCTGTTGCGTCGCACTCTTGTACTGTATTGCATGTCTCAGCAGCCCCGGGTGTAACAGCGCATGTTAGCAACAGCCATCTTCTAAAAGCATAAAAATGATAAGTGAAAATCTTCAGCACGCCCATAAATTCAGTATACTGCATCCGTTGTTTTCAAAAGCATTTGATTGGTTGAACGCCGCAAAAAACACAAACATTGAACCAGGTAAATACGAAATCGAAGGAGATAAACTTTTCGCCATTGTGCAGCAATACGAAACTTCAGATGCTACTGCATTGCACATGGAAGCACACAGGAAGTACATTGACATACAATACATGATCGAGGGCGAAGAATTGGTTGGCCTGGCATTCTTTGACAACCAAAAAATTGCATTACCATACGATGCAACAAAAGACTTCCTCGAAGTAAGCGATCCACCGGTATGCTTCGCGCCTTTGTCTGCAGGTAATTTTATGATCTTTTATCCTACTGACCTGCACATGCCCTGCGTGAAAGTAGCCACGCCGGCAACAGTCAAAAAAGTAGTTATAAAAGTGATGGTATAAAAAAGAGCAAAACGTTTTGTTTTGCTCTTCGTGAATACTACCGGGTAACAACGCAATCGTATTGCAGGTTATACTGCAAATGATTATATATTTTCAATTACCATAGCACTGGCGCCACCACCACCATTACAAATACCGGCCGCGCCATATTTAGCATTGTTTGCTTTCAGCACGTTAATAAGCGTTACAATAATTCTTGCGCCACTGCAACCCAATGGGTGGCCTAAAGCAACTGCCCCGCCATGCACATTAACTTTTGCCGGGTCTAGTTGCATGCGGCGTGTATTTTCTATACCAACCACGCTAAACGCTTCATTTAGTTCCCAGAAATCAATATCACTCATTTGCAAACCAGCTTTTTCTACTGCTTTAGGAACCGCCAATGACGGTGTTGTGGTAAACCACTCCGGTGCCTGCTCCGCATCAGCGTAAGCTTTGATTTTTGCAATAGGCTTTAACCCCAGTTCTGCTGCTTTTTCTTTGCTCATCAGCACCAGTGCAGCCGCACCATCATTCATGGTGCTTGCATTTGCCGCGGTAACAGTTCCATCTTTTTGAAACGCCGGGTTAAGCGTCGGTATCTTGTCAAACTTTACATTAAACGGTTCTTCATCTCTTGCAAAGATAACAGGGTTCCCTTTGCGTTGTGGTATTTCTACAGGCACCACTTCATTATCAAACTTACCACTCTCCCAAGCAGCCTGGCTGCGTTTATAACTTTCTACTGCAAAACCATCCTGGTCTTCGCGGGTTATGCCACATTCTTTTGCACAAAGCTCTGCAGCATTACCCATGGCTTTTCCATCGTATACATCTGTAAGGCCGTCTTTTGCAAGTCCGTCGATCATAGCAGCGTTACCATATTTATTACCCCACCGCATATTTTCTACATAAAAGGGCACGCTGCTCATATTCTCCATTCCGCCTGCAACTACTATATCTGCATCACCCAAAGCAATACTTTGCGCTGCCTGTGCAATTGCTTTCATACCGCTGGCACAAACTTTATTGATCGTGGTGCAATTCACTTCATTGGGTAAGCCTGCAAATTTTGCAGCCTGCCTGGCAGGTGCCTGCCCAAGGTTTGCCTGTATTACACAACCCATTAAAACATCCTGTACCTGGCCTGGTTGTATTCCTGCTTTTTCTACTGCTGCTTTAATGGCCACAGCACCAAGCTTTGTTGCTGATATATCTTTCAAACTGCCGCCGAAACTGCCCATGGGAGTGCGTACAGCGGAAACAATTACAACTTCTTTCATATAGCTTTTATAATTTGAAGCAGCGAAGATAACATTTGTTAGTGTAATACATAGGCGCATAGCAATGAATATGCAGTGCGGCAATTGATGTGAGGAACTTTTCGCAAGTATGTGCCTGTGACAGTTGAATAAAGATGCAACCGGCAAAGCCCGCAGCCTGCAGATGCACATTGTTATACAGTACAAGTGAGTGACACAACCAAAGCTGAGAAGTGTTACTATTGCCGGCTACACAACATAAAAAAAGCACAACATTGGGTTGTGCTTTCAGATAAAAATGCTATAAAATTTATTGCTTGAGGAACTTTAGCATTACCGTTTTCTTTTTCTCTTTTATGGTTACATAGTATGCGCCAGGCAATATCCTGCTTACGTTGGCCGTGTAGGCTTCTTCGCCGGAAGAGCGGCTTTCGAATATCACTTTGCCGTATACCGCCGTAACGGTGATATGCGTTTTAACAGCGGGATCTAACCCAAAAATTTTTAGCTCGTCTTTTACTACATATGGATAAATACTAAAACCTTCTGTAATAGAAAACTCGTTGGATGTAGGATTTACAAGCGGCCTGTCATCGTACAGCCTGTTGGTAATGTTTAGTGAATCTTTTTCGGAAGACTGGGCATGCAGTTGGTTAACGAATGAACATGCAAACAGCAATGCCATTAAAAGCCAATTCTTTTTCATAAGGTACATCTTTAAAAGGTTTATGATTCCTGGTACGAATTACTGGCACAAAAGTATCATGCAAATATTTACTCATATATTAAAATCCTGTACCAAAAAGACATTCGGATTAAAAGCCACTTAATTCATTTAAGAAAAAAATTTGGCAGTTTAAGAACAGGGCATTTACCTTTGCGACAGTTCTTTAAATACTTATCAAGAAAGGCAGAGGGATTAGGCCCGATGAAGCCTTGGCAACCCTTACAAGCTACTCACTTGTAAGAAGGTGCCAACTCCGGCCCGCGTTGCGGGCAGAGATAAGTCAGAGTAAAGTTTGATTGATTGCGTACAAACGCTAAACATATTAAGCTCATCTGACTCTCGGATGGGCTTTTTTATTTGCTGCAAACAAAGCCCGCCGATTGTTCTGATCTCTGGTAAGTTTTGATTAAGGAATTACAAAAACATTTTTTAAACGCCGTACAGCGGCACAAAACAAATTATCATGAGCAAGCAACATTTCGAAACATTGCAACTGCACGCAGGTCAGCAGATTGATCCTACCACAAAATCCCGTGCAGTACCTATTTATCAAACTACATCTTATGGTTTTGATAATGCAGAACATGCTGCCAATCTTTTTGGACTGAAACAATTTGGCAACATTTACACACGTATTATGAACCCTACCACTGATGTTTTTGAGCAGCGCATTGCTGCTTTGGAAGGTGGTGTGGCTGCGCTGGCAACAGGCAGCGGGCAGGCAGCACAATTTCTTGCCCTCAACAACATACTGCAGGCGGGCGACAACTTTGTTTCAACCTCTTATTTATATGGCGGCACTTATAACCAGTTTAAAGTCTCCTTTAAAAGACTGGGCATTGAAGCACGTTTTGCAGATGGAGATCATGTAGAAAGCTTCGTACCGCACATTGATAAAAATACAAAAGCTATTTACCTGGAAACGATCGGTAATCCACGGCTCAACATTCCGGATTTTGAAAAGTTTGCAGCGCTTGCCAAAGAATACGACCTGCCGCTTATTGTAGACAATACTTTTGGCGCCGGTGGCTATTATTTCAAACCCATTGAATGGGGTGCTGATATTGTTGTGGAATCTGCCACAAAATGGATTGGCGGCCATGGTACCAGCATTGGCGGGGTGATTGTAGATGCGGGTACCTACAAATGGAACAATGGCAAGTTTCCACAGTTTACCGAACCATCAGAAGGATATCATGGTTTGAAATTCTGGGATGTGTTTGGTGAAGGCAACCCGTTAGGGCTACCAAACATTGCATTTGCTATTCGTGCACGTGTAGAAGGGCTGCGCGACTTTGGTGCAGCACTTTCACCATTCAACTCCTTCCTGCTGCTGCAGGGCGTGGAAACGTTATCGCTGCGTGCAGAACGCCACGCACAAAATGCACTGGCTTTGGCTCAGTGGCTGGAACAACATCCTGCTGTTGAATATGTTTGGTACCCGGGCCTGGAAAGCAGCCCTTACTATACAGAGGCCAAAAAATACCTTACCAACGGCTTTGGCGGTGTACTGCAGTTTGGTATAAAAGGCGGCAAAGAAAAAGCAGCAAGGCTGATTGATGAACTTAAACTTGCCAGCCACCTGGCAAATGTGGGCGATGCAAAAACATTGGTCATTCACCCCGCGTCTACCACACACGAACAACTGAGCGAAGAAGAACAGAAAGCAAGCGGCGTATTACCAAACCAGGTACGTGTAAGTGTGGGTATAGAACACATTGAAGATATAAAAGCAGACTTTGAACAGGCTTTTCAAAAAGTGAGTACACCACAGTTTGCGCTGAATTAAGTATGTTTTATGAGCCAGGCTAAAGTGCAGGCATATAGCTTTCGTTGCGTCGCACTCTTGTACGCCTGGCACTTTATGCAGCAACAGCGGTTCGAACTTTGTTCAAAGTAATTGAATGAACTAAATATTATCAGTTTCGGGCCTTAGCCCGGAACTGATACATCCATTACAAGGTGGCTGCCGGTAAACAAGGTTGTGCCCCTTGCAGCATAATGACCAGAACGTTGAAGTGAGTGACACAACAGGAGCCCAATAGTAGTAATACAGTTAAGTACCAAACAAAAAAATCTTTGCAACCGGAAATATTTTATTACAACAATTCATTTACACTTGAGAGCGGCAGAACAATCCCCGGCTTTCACCTGGCCTATACTACGCTGGGAGCACTTAATGCGTCTAAGAGCAATGTGGTATGGATATTCCACGCGCTTACAGCCAACAGCAACCCTGCAGAATGGTGGTCTGGCCTGGTGGGCGAAACAAAATTGTTTGACCCGTCCAAACATTTTATTGTTTGTGTAAATATGCCCGGCAGTTGCTACGGCAGCATTGCCCCGCTTGATACCGACCCGCTTACAGACAAAACGTATTATCATGATTTTCCTTTTTTTACAACGAGGGACATGATAAGGTCTTATGAACATTTGAGAACTTATCTAGGCATTGATAAAATCTGGATTGGCATCGGTGGTTCTATGGGCGGCCAGCAATTACTGGAATGGAACATAGAAAACCCTGATCTGTTTGAATTTATTTTTCCGATAGCCACCAATGCAGAGCACTCGCCCTGGGGTGTGGCCTTCAATGCATCTCAGCGCATGTGCATAGAAAACGATCCTACATGGAAAGAAGAACAGGTAGATGCGGGGCTTGAAGGAATGAAGATTGCACGCAGTATTGCACTGATCTCTTACAGGCATTATGAAGCGTACTCTAAAAGCCAGCAGGGCTTTACTACAGCAACAGAAGGAAAAAGCATAGACCACAAAATTTTTAAAGCAGAAAGCTACCAACGCTACCAGGGAGAAAAACTGGCCAAGCGCTTTAATGCATTCAGCTATTATTTTCTCAGCCATGCAATGGATAAACACAACGTAGGCAGAGGGCGGGATAGCGTAAGGGCTGCATTACAGAGCATTAAAGCAAAAACGCTGGTTATCAGTATTTCATCAGATGTATTGTTCCCCACCAGCGAGCAGGAATTACTTGCCGCATATATTCCAAACGCTAAACTGGCGGTTATAGATTCTTACTATGGACATGATGGTTTTCTGCTGGAATTTGAAACAATAGAAAGTTTAGTAAAAGATTTTATTAACACAAGTTACCGGCAACCTGTTACCGGTAACCAGTAACAATAAGTAAAATGAGCACAGACAAGCAACTGGTAATTGGTTTATTTGGTTTTGGCGTAGTTGGTGAAGGTTTATATCGTGTATTAAAGCAAACCCCGTCATTAAAAGCCACCATTAAAAAAGTTTGTATTAAACATGCCGGCAAAAAAAGAAATGCGCCGGATGAATTGTTTACAACCAATAAAGATGAATTGCTTTACGATAGCAATATTAATGTAATAGTAGAGGTAATTGACGATGCTGATGCAGCGTTTGATATTGTTACTACAGCGTTTAAAAACGGCAAGGCCGTGGTAAGTGCCAGCAAAAAAATGATCGCTGAACATTTACCCGAAATACTGGCCCTGCAGAAAGAAACAGGCCTGCCTTTTCTTTGCGAAGCCGCCGCATGCGCATCAATACCCGTTATAAGAAACCTGGAAGAATATTACGACAATGACCTGCTGCATGGTATAAAAGCTATTGTAAACGGCTCTACCAATTTTATACTTACCAAAATGTTTGAAGACAAGCTGGATTACACCGAAGCGTTATTGCTGGCGCAGCAGCTTGGCTTTGCAGAAAGTAACCCCACCCTGGATGTGGAAGGATACGATGCATTGAATAAATGGACTTTATTACTTACGCACGCTTACGGTATTGTAACCAAATCAGAAAACATTGTTTTTACCGGCATACAAAACATACAGGGTGCCGATGCTGCCGTAGCTAAAGAAAAAAGCTATGATATTAAACTCGTGGCGCAGGCGCAGAAATTAAAGAGTGGCAAAGTGGCAGCTTTTGTGTTGCCGCAATTTGTTCCGCACGACGATCATTTAAGCTTTGTAAAGAATGAATACAATGGCGTGGTAATCGAAAGCGGTTTTGCAGACAAGCAATTCTTTTACGGCAAAGGCGCCGGCAGTTTTCCGACTGCGTCTGCTGTGCTGAGTGATATATCTGCATTGCGTTACGATTACCATTACGAGTATAAGAAACTATATTACCATACACCCGGCGAACTCACCAATGACTTTTATGTAAGAGCTTATGTAAGTTTTAATAAGCTGACAGATATACCCAAAGAAGATTTTGAATGGATAGAAGAATGGCACGGCGGGCAGGACAGAAGTTACCTGATCGGTGTGATCAACTTCAACAAACTGGTTAATGACAAGTGGTGGAAACAACATGGCGTATCATTTATCCTTACACCGGAACCCATCATTGAAGACATTGAAATAAGAGGGCTGAAAAAAAGAAGCCTCGAGCTTGCGGGAATCGTGTAATCTTTATTGAGTGTGTTTTATATTGAAAAGTCCCGCATTGCTGCGGGACTTTCATTTGCCTGTTATACCACTTTAAGCAACTTCGTTTGTATGGTTGTTGGGCACTTCATCTTCTTCATTGCTAACCGGCTCTGGCACCAGCTCTTCTTCAGGTCGTTTTCTGCCGGTAAGCCATTTTCTTATGCCGTAGTATGCAGCAACGGCGCCACCTGCAATCAGTTTCCAGAATTTAAGTATCAGGGCCCAAAAGCCCACTTTAGCCAGCACTTTGCCCGCTACCAGACCGCCAACAGTATAAGCAGCTATCTTATCTGTATTATCATCAAAATCTGCATAAGCATTGCCTTCTGTAAAAGAAGCCATATTTAGTATGTTGTCAATATTTTCTTTTACCAGGGGCAGTTCATTCATAGAAGCAACCGCGTTAAGCGATAACACGCCCTTGCGGCCAAGCACACGCACATCATAGTTTAGCGTATGTACACCCCCGTTATCGCTAAAAACAAGGTCTTTTGCCCAATGCAATACTTTTCTCTTATCGTCATAAAAAGGCTTTTGCGCCCAGCCTGCCATATGTATTGCAGGGTAGCCTTCTGCCATACGTTGTTTATTATCTTCAGTTTCACTGTCCTGCAATTCTTTCAACATCTCGTCATAGTCCACATCTTTTGCATCGTCGTCTTTTACATATCCCAGGTCCTGGAATGTAACAACAAAAGCAAAACTGCTGTCAGTAAAGGGCGAAGATGTTTCCGGAAAAATCATACCCAGCACACTTGCGTCTTTAGGGTTACCCCACAGTTCTTCCAGTACGTAATGGCTTTGTGCTGCATCCAAAAATTTAAACCCTGCCGGAACATTTAGTGTTGCAAAACCACCATTCAGCGTTATTACTCCATGCTCATACTTCATCGCACGATTTACAGAATCGGCAGTCTTCAGGTATGCTACAATACTTTCTTCAGTTGAATCACCGATTGCTGCAGCAGCAGTATCCGGTTGAGCAGTAAGTTGACTAATACAAAAAAACAGGGAGGCCAGGTAAAGGGTTATTTGTTTCATGAAAAGCGTTTAAGGTTGTTGCAAAAATGCTGATTTACAGCCAAAATTGAATAACCTTAAGAAAAATTAAGGACAGAAATATGGAGCCGGGCAGCAGAATATGCATTAAGCTTTTGTTGCGTCGCACTCTTGTACTGCAGTAAGTAAACGGGGCAACGCGTCGAAGTCCGGTATCATTACATCATAACCAGGCGTAAAACAAGTGTACAAGCCGTGAATTGGTGTCCTGGATTATTTATTGGTGTAAGGAATTTTACTTAACCCTCCTGACCTCCACCAGCGTCATTACTTTCCCTGCGTTTAAAAAGATCAAAATCAGAAGAACCAAATTTATAGCTGAAGGTTAAACGGAACGTCCGCACATTCCAGCGGTTGTAAGAATCCTGGTAGAAATCGTCTGTATCGTATATAGTTCCGTAACGGCGTGTGTTGAAAACATCGTTGATGCTAAATGATAATGCCGCGGCTTTGTTCTTCAGCATCTCTTTGCGTAATGCAAAGTCGGTGACAAACTGGCTTTTTCTCCTGCCCTGCGGAATTACTTCGGGAGATTCAAACTCTGACAAAAGCTGGAAACTCAGGTTGTTGAAAAGCTTGCTGCGATCAGAAACGATTTTATAATTGGCAATAAATTTTGTGTCGTAGTTAAAACCTGCATTACTAAGGTTGATTCCTTTTACATCTGCACTGGTCTTCCTGTACATAAGATTGATGCTGTAAGTGAGATCCAGGTTTTTAAAGAACTTTTGTTGTAGTGTAAATTCTGTACCCAGTCTGTTGGTATAACCTGCATTGATGAACGTACTGAGTATTGCGTTTGGTGACACTGCGGCATTGTTAAGTTTATCGTATAACTCGGCCGATATTGTGTCGCTGTATTCTGTAACATCACCGATATTATTACGGAAATATACCACACCTAAAAAACTCCCGTTTTTCATCTTATTAAAATAATTTACCTCGAACGAGTGGGTAAACTCAGGCATAAGGCCAGGATTGCCCTGCGAAATATTTAACGGATCATCAATATCTACAAATGGATTTACTTCCCAGAATCTTGGCCTGCGTATTCTTCTTGAATAATTGAACTGGAGCTCCTGGTTTGCATCAAGCTCTTTGGTAAGGAATAAACTGGGGAACAAACCATCCAGCAGGTTTTTAAAACTGGCGGGATATGCATAACCAAAATGTGTATTGCTATCCAGCAACTGGCCATCAAGTTTTGAAAGCTCCGTTCTTAAACCCAACTGGTATTTGAATGTTTTCCATTTGTTGGCATAGTTGAAATAACCGGCATTCACTGTCTCCCTGTATTTATAATTATTGCTTAAGGGCAGCTTTGTTTCACTGTTGCCATTCTGCGCATAAGTAGCAAACGTTGTGGTTGAATTACTGGTAAAACTTCTTAATCCAAACTCTATCTTTTTATTTTCATTTACCTGGTTGCTATAATCCAGTTGAATGGTAAGCTGATCATCATCACCAGAACCTTCATTACGAACACGGGTATCCGGTGCATATGGACTGCCATCTGTATCCAGTAAAATTGTATTGATTTGTGTACCGGAAGTACGGCTGCCTTTATTATAGGTTATATCAGCCGTAAGTTTATGATCAGGCCGGTTAAAAGTCCTGTCAAATGCCAGCACGCTGCTGCTGCGTTGAAATTTTGTACTGCCTTCAGATAGCCGCGTACCGGTATAATCAAGTATAAATTGCTGGTCAAAATATTGCTGGTCCTGTAATTCAGTGTTGTTGAATCTTCCGTTGGTTATACCTTGTGTGAAAGAAATGGTTGATTTATCGTCTATAAAATAATCTGCACCGAAACGAACAGAATTGAATTTTCGTTTGCGTTCATTCTCGGATACCTGTGTAAAATAGTCAGTGATTACATTATTAGATTTATTCTCCCTGTAAGCTTCTCCCCTTGCTATACCGCCGGATTGATTGTAATTGCCACTTGCAAAAAAGTTGAAGCTTTTCTGGCGCAGGTTTAAACTCAGGTTGCCATTCAATACCTGAGGTGTACCGCCACCAACAGACGCCAGTCCGTTGAAACCTTTACGCTTATTTTTCTTGAGTACCACATTTACGATACCGCCTGCACTGGAAGCATCAAACTTGGAAGACGGATTGGTAAGTAACTCCACTCTTTCTATGTCGTCTGCCGGAATCTGGTCGAGCGTAAGAATGGTTGGCCTTCCATCTACCAATATCTGTGGACTGCTGTTGCGCATTTGCACATTCCCGTTCACATCTACAGTAATTGACGGAATGTTGCGCATTACATCTACCGCGGTTCCACCCTGCGCCGTAATGCTTTTTTCTACGTTAAAAATTTTCCTGTCTATACCAAATTGCATAGCCGGCTTAGCCGTTGCAGTAACCACCACATTTGCCAGGGTATTCGCTTCCGGCGCCATTGCAATGGCCTCAACATTTTTAACAATCATTGATCTGCCGGTTTCGTCGTTAAACACAAGTGCCTTACTTTCTGAACCATAACCTACCGCCGAAATGATCATGATATATTTTTTTGCATAAGGCATACTATCAACAACGAACCTGCCTTCATTGTCTGCCACGGCATATGCCGTAAAATTGTTGGAACTGCTAGTGTCTGAAACGATCTGTATCAATGCACCGGAGATGGCACTGTTGTTACTTTTGTCAAGTATTTTACCTGTTACTTTTATCACTTTATCATCGTCGCCTGCAGGAGCCGCGAACAGATGATTGCAAAAACAACATAAGAGGAGAACAGGTAAAACAAGTTTCATGGTGCATTAGAGTTATAATGAAAAAATTATCCGTTATGGCCGGGCCCGTATGAGAACCGCGCAATGTGCATTGAAATTGATAACGCCTTTCTAAGTAATTGATTAAAAGACAAGAATGCTGCCACAAACGAGGTTGCAAGGTCTGTCAAAACAATTGGATACCGTCACCGTAAGACATCAATTAACATTCTCCTTACAAACAACTGTTCTTATTGTTGTACTGTGTAGAAACTATTTTACGGCCGCCCGGGTACGAGAAAAAACAGACACACAAATGCCCCATCTTCTGTTTACGCAGCAAGATACTGATCGCTTCAGCCGCCACAACGGTGGAACGTACAAGTGAGTGACACAACAGGCGATGCCATAACATACAAAAGCCTGCAAACAAATATACTTTTCTGTTCATAAGCACAAGTAATGATACGGTAAGCCTGCGTATTACGAATACTTACCATAACGGCTATTGCTTACCTTTGCGGCGCAAACAAATTATATGAGGGAACTCTCTGTTGTTATTCCTGTGATGAACGAGGAAGACAATATAAAGCCAATGATAGAAGCTGTTGATGCGGCACTGACACACTACGATTATGAAATGATCTTTGTGGATGATGGCTCTACTGATGCAACACGCCAACGCATTAAAGAAAATCTTACTGAGAGAATACAACTGATTGAGCTTAGAAAAAATTATGGCCAGAGTACTGCAATGGCGGCCGGTATTGATTTTTCAACCGGTACATATGTAACCATGCTGGATGGCGATCTTCAAAACGATCCATCTGACATACCCATGATGCTGGAGAAACTGAAAGCGGAAGATTGGGATGTTGTGGCCGGTAACCGGAAAAACAGGAAAGACGGGGCTGTACTACGCAAAATACCCAGTAAAATTGCGAATGCCATTATTCGCAGCATGACTAAAGTGTACATACAGGACTACGGTTGTACACTTAAAGTTTTCAGAAGAGAGATTGCGGAAGACCTTGGCCTGTATGGCGAGCTACATCGCTTTATACCTGTACTGGCAAGCATGCAGGGCGCACGTATTGTGCAGGTAGATGTGAAGCACCACGCAAGAAGATTCGGGCAATCGAAATATGGATTGGGCCGAACATTCAGGGTAATGAGCGACCTGGTAACGATGGTCTTTTTTAGAAAATACAGCCAGAAGCCGATGCACCTCTTTGGCACCATGGGTTTCATCAGTTTGTTCCTGGGTATTATCATCAACATATACATGCTGGTGCTTAAAATAATGGGTGAGGATATATGGGGCAAGCCTATGCTCCTGCTTGGTATGATTTTATTGCTGGGCGGCATACAACTGATAACCATTGGCATTCTTGCCGAAGTAAGTATGCGTACGTACTATGAAAGCGGCAACAAAAAAACCTACCAGGTAAGAAAGGTGTGGACACAACAACCAAATGCTTAGTTAAGCCTGTATTGCATGGCGGCAAATAATTCCGTAAAATCGTTTCTGAAACTCCTGCTGAAGATTGCTGTTACAGTGGTTTGCTTGTGGTATGTAAGCAGCAAGGTCGACTGGGCCAAGAGTTTTTCACTGATACAACAAAGCAACTGGTGGTGGCTGATCTTTGCCACCATTTTGTTTACTGCATCAAAAGTTGTTTCTGCATTCAGATTGAATATTTACTTCAGGAATATTGGCGTACAGCTTTCCGAACAAAAGAACATGCAGCTTTATTGGCTGGGCATGTTTTACAATCTCTTTTTACCGGGCGGTATAGGTGGTGATGCGTACAAGGTGATACTACTCAACCGAACTTTTCAATACCCTGCAAAGCAACTGACAGCGGCAATTTTGCTCGACAGGATTAGTGGCGTTGTTGGCCTGGGCATACTTGCGGTTATTTATTACTTTGCTGTTTTTGAAGGTGGCAATTATGCAACCGTTTTATTAATAGCCGCAGTACCGGGTTTGGTGCTATACTATTTTATTGTAAAGAAATTTTTTCCCTCTTTTGTAAAAGGTTTCTGGTCTACGCTATGGCTTGGTTTAGCGGTACAGGCATTACAGGTATTTTGTGCTTATGCTATAATGCAGGCACTGCATATTAATGAACACCAAACGGTTTACATACTCCTTTTTTTATTGTCTTCGATTGTTGCAATATTGCCGCTGACCATTGGTGGTTTGGGAGCCAGGGAAGTAGTTTTCTTATGGGGCAGTAATACCATTCTTCACCTTACCAATGATGCTACACCTGTAAGTATAAGTATTACGTTTTATCTTATTACACTTGCTATTTCATTTGCCGGCGTGTATGGGGTTTACAAAGCACCCCTGAAAAAAACAGCGTGAAAAATCACACTGCCTGTAGTGAATTATCACCTTTTCCTGCGCTATAACCTTTAATACATTTGTTTTACAAACAACAGTAAATACGATCAACAATTGTTTTGCTTTTTACTGTTCACCGGGCTACTTTAATAAACAATTGCCGGCTTTTTCACATAATTTTATAAGTTATCTATCATATTCATTACGGACGAATCAACTGACATTTAAACTAACCTGTTGTTAACCACTATGGAGATCAACACCGGGGCTGCCCGCAAGGGCGGCCCGCTTTTTTAGTCGGCAAACTGCACAGAATAAACCATCGGCAAATAGTTATTAATTACCTGCCAGCTATCTCCTTTATCGTGTGAAACAAAGAGATTACCGGTTGTTGTACCAAACGCCACGGCATTGCCCGATGTGGCAAGCGCATGACGATAAACAATATCATAGCAATTCTCCTGTGGCAGGCCGTTGCGTTGTTGTAGCCAGGTTTTGCCGCCATCATCTGTTCGGCAAATACACAAAGCACCTTTAATAGATACGCGGATAGCATCGCTGTCTGCCGGTGCTACCCAGGCCTGGTCTGGGCTATCGTCTGCCACGGCTATAGCAAAACCAAATTTTGCAGGCCCCTGCTGTTCGCTGATGTCCTGCCATTGCATGCCGCCATTTGTAGTGCGAAAGATACCGCAGTGGTTCTGCTGCCAGATCGCATCCGGGTTTGCGGGTGCTGCCACCACAATATGTGGGTCGTGACCAATCTCTGCAAAAGGGTCAGGCAAAAAATCGGCGCGCAAACCAGTATTTTTTGTTTGCCATGTTTTACCCGCATCCACCGTTTCAAAAACACCGGCACAACTGATACCGATGTACACATGATCTTCATTCCGCGGGTCTACCACGATCGAATGAATACCCGGCAAATCCCTGCCGCCACCCATCCATTGGGTTTTACGTGTGGGGTGGCTCCACAACGATTCAACCAATTCAAAACTGTCGCCACCGTTTTCACTTACAAATAAACCGCCCGGGTCTGTGCCCAGCCATATTCTTGATGTATGATTGTTGCCGCCATGACTGATGGACCAGATATATCTTGTGGCTGCGGGTACGCCATCTTTTACTTCGGCACCTTCGGGGTAGGCTGGTGCGGCCACTTCTTCCCATGTTTTGCCGCGGTCGTTGGAACGATGCAGTTTTACACCCCAATGCCCGTGATCTAACGCAGCCCACCACCTGCCATTGCGCGGGTCGGCATAAGCAATGGATACGGGTACACCTTCAAACGACAGGTTTTCGGCCTGCCAGTTACCGTTTTCAAAACGATAGGCCATCAAACCTTTACGGGTGCCCAGCAGCAACGTTTTTTTCATAGCAGTTATAAATTTAAAAAAAGCACTAACCACCGGAAAGTGCCTGTATAATGTATATCTCGCTGTTGTTATTAAAGGTATCAGAAAGTGTACCCCGGTCATTAATCATGTTGCCATCTATGAAGATGTTTACATGTTTGCGCAATTGCCCCTGTTCATCCAGTAAATAACTTTTTAAGCCAGGATATTTCGCTTCCACATCATTCAGTACATCCTGCAAAGAATGACCACTTACGGGCATTTCCTGCAATGCGGGAAAAAATCGTTTTAATGCATTGGTGAATTTTACTACAGGCATCTTGTCAAACAATCATTTACTTAAAGATATCCGATTACGCACAAAATTTACAGTGCAGTTTTTGGAGCCCGGCATTTGTATTTCAATGTAGCATCGTTGCGTCGCACTCTTGTACGGCAAAGCACACTTCAACTGC
Organism: Panacibacter microcysteis; assembly: GCF_015831355.1. Taxonomy (NCBI): domain Bacteria; kingdom Pseudomonadati; phylum Bacteroidota; class Chitinophagia; order Chitinophagales; family Chitinophagaceae; genus Panacibacter; species Panacibacter microcysteis. The sequence continues at coordinate 39,776 of NZ_JADWYR010000002.1, read as the reverse complement.
TCCGGGTGTATCTTCGCCATTGCTGCCGGCATGCTGCTGTCCCACCACACTATTACCAAAATTAATTGTACCGGTTTGTATATAAAAGGGGCAATAAAGACAAATATGCAGGCAGATTGCGACAATAAGAGCAATCAACATTTTTGATAAGCGTATGTAACCTTAGAATATAGTTGTTACAACGTTGTTTTGTATCTATAACATGCCGGTATAAACTGCACGCTGCAGCCGCCATAAAAACGGAACGCACAAGTGAGTGACACAACAGGAGATGCCATGAAAACTACTGCTGAAACATTTATCATACACACATGCCTGCTACCGGTTATTTGAAATGAATGCGCACTATATGCCGGCCGGATATCGCATACAACTGGTTATTTGCCTCAAGATAACTGGCAACCGGCAAAGCAGTAAAATTGGTGAGTGCAGCAGGCAGCGTTGCACTGGTGCAAACCACGAAACGGCCATTGTGCAAGAGCTTTGCACCACTTATATTGCCCGCTATCTCATAATTCCAGAGAAGTTTTTTAGTGGTAAGATCTACGCTGTAAATGTGGTTATCGGCTATACCGGTGAGTACGTTCTTTTGTATAAAGATGAGCCCGTAATTCCTGAAACCAAGATCTATACTGTCGGTCATTTTATTGAGGCCGGGATGATAAAAATACAGCTTTGGCAATCTCTTGAATTTTGTTTTCATGCTGTAAACGACCAGCTCTTTCCACGTAGCAATACCGGCAAAATTAAAACCGGTGAAAGGTGTATAATCTATGCCATAAATTTTGCCGGCAGCAGCATTGTACACACCGATGGATGCGGCATTTCCAATACGTATTACATCGCCGGCGCCTACAAGGTTGCCATTGTTGTCTTTCACCATTTGAAACGTATGATGAAAGCCTGCAGCCGGTGTACCCTCACTTTTCCAAAAATGCAGGATGCGGGGATTAGCATTTGCATCCTGTGCATTTACGTGTTTACCATTGATGGTGGTTTGTGTAGTCCAGGGCCTGTTTTTATTCCAAAGCATTATAAAGCCACTGGGGTAACCAGACAAATAAATCATGCTGTCATTAAGCGCTGCAGAAGAATAAATATTATAGCCCGTGGAACCCAACAGGTAAGCACGTTTTTCTTTTAGGTTATAGCGGTAATAATTGCCATAATAATCGCCGGCATAGTAAATATTATCCGCATCATTGGGGAAAGCAAAAAGCTTTTTGATACCTGTTTGTATAGCGGCATTTTTTACAGTGACGTAATCGTATTTTTTGTTATCAAAGGAAAAGTAAACGCGTGAAGACGAAGGATCGTAATACCGTGAAAAGTTTGGATTGATCTGTGGTGCAAACAGCGTGGCAATACTTTTACCACCCTTGTTTTCTTTTACGGCAAATGGCTGCCCCTTTTCCAATTTAAACAATCCTTTGAGTGTATCAGTATTGATACCGACATACACGCCATTTTCAAAGGCATTAAGGTCGAACCGGGTATTGTTGGGAATTGAAAACAGGAGTTTCTTTTCTTCTGTCTGCTTATTAATAGCCCACAGGTTTACAGACCTGCGCTGGCCGGTTTGTGCATATGCATAGTCTTTATCGCCGGTTATACTTAGTACGTAGTCGTTATTACTGTCAATCAAATGATGCTTAATGAATTGCTTTTGCTGCAAGTCATATTCACTCCAGTATGTACCGCCGCTGCTGCTGCCAAAATATAGCCGCTGGTTGTTGCCGGCAGACAATGCATAAGTCAATGCATTATTATTAATAAAGGGGCTGCCAAGATCTTCATAATAAATAGAATCTCGAAGGTTGAGTTTGAGCATTTTCCTGCGGGGATAGAGCATGGAGAGGTATATGTTTCCTTCTTTATCGTACGTATGATTCCAGTAATAGCCCTTACCACCACTAAAACCACGAATAGTTTTGTACTCAGCTTTTTTAGTTTGCGTTTCAATTCTTACCAGTTCAAGGTCTGCTGCATTTCCATGCTGGTCTGTATGTTCTATAAAACCGGTTATATAAGTATTGCCATTTGAAGCTACGCCGGTAAATGGTGCCAACGCAAAAGAGCTGATAAACGCCGATGCGCCGGGTAAAGTATCAATAGTATATGGTTGTGCAGATGCGGTAACACCAGCAATGAGTAAGAGTGCTAAAATTTGCTTCATGATGAGGGTTTGCCTGGCAGAGAACATAAAGAATGCCTGTTATATAACATAATTAGTTAAAACTAATATAGCGATTACCATAGTTTTGCACCATTCAAAAGATTTTCATTGTAAAACGAAATTTATTTTGATCAATCAATCAGCATACAGACCGGCATATACGTATTTGCTTTTCTTTATACTCCTTTTCGTTTTGTTGTTCAGGTTAGGTGCAACACCTATTTACATCCTGGATGAAGCGAAAAATGCACAGTGCGCCCGGGAAATGATGCTATCGAAAAACTGGATAGTACCGACATTTAATGGTGAGCTGAGAACAGATAAACCTCCGCTGCATTATTTCTTTATGATTGCTGCTTACAACATTTTTGGTGTAAGTGAGTTTGCTGCCAGGTTCTTTTCGGTAATCATGGGTGTGCTTACCGTTTTTGTTACGTTCTATTATACCAAACGCTTATACAACCGCCACGTGGCATTTTGTACTACGCTTGTATTGGTAGCCAGCACACATTTCCTGTTCGAATTCAGGCTTAGTGTGCCCGACCCCTACCTGATCTGCTTTATAACGCTTGGGCTTTTTAGTGCGTTTACGTGGCTACAGGAAGGGAATGCACGGCAATTGTATGTAGCTGCCGCTGCACTCGGGTTAGCTATACTCGCAAAAGGACCTGTAGCACTTGCATTGCCAGGCCTCTGTATTTTATTATGGGTGCTATTGTCAAAGAAGTGGGGCACCATTTTTACCTGGCATCTTATACCGGCCGGTATGCTTTTACTGGCAATTGCAGTGCCGTGGTATTATGCTGTTGACAAAGCCACTGATGGCGCATGGACCAAAGGCTTTTTTATTGACAACAACCTAAACCGTTTTTCTGATCCGCAGGAAGGGCATGGCGGCTTTTTCCTGGTTACATTATTATTCGTGCTTATTGGCTTGCTGCCATTTATGTCTTTTATTGGCGAAGCCATTAAACAAAGACGAAAAGTATTTCAACACCCTGTAACAAGATTTGGTGCTCTTGTAACGATAATATTTGTTGTTTTCTTCAGTATCTCCAGCACCAGGCTGCCCAATTACCCCATGCCCTGTTATCCTTTTGCGGCGGTTGTGTTAGGCAGCTTTTTATCAAGGCTGCTAAACAGGGATATTATTTCCAAAAAGTACCCCGTATACATACTGTTGGTTTTTACGCTTGCGCTGCCTGTTGCGGCCTATTTTGCCATTAAGGCCGAAGGCGAAGCTGCACAGCTTGCTACGAGTCTTCCGTTCTTTATTTTGCCGGCGGGCCTGCTGATGATACCCGCCGTAATAGCGGCGAGGTGGCAACAAAAAACGGCATTCATACTCTTATCGTTTACCGTACTGAATATCGGGGGTTTGTGTTTTGCATACCCGGCATTATACAATCAGAACCCGGTGAGTAAAACAATCCATCTTGTGAAAGATGCGCCGAACGTGTACGCCTATGATATTTTTAACCCCGGCTACCGTTTTTATTTGGATAAAAATATTCCACGGGCGTTTGACAGGGGTACTATTTTGCACTGGCTGGACAGCACCTCTAATGCCATCATTATTACCAGGACAGATTACCTTGATTCACTGAAAGGTTTACCGCTAAAAGAGATTGCCAGACACCATGATATTTTTGAATTGCCTACAACAGTTATTCTAAAACATGAAACAACACCTTAACCGGCAAAATTTTTTTACAGCAGCTGTTTTTTCACTCGTACTTGCACTGGTACTTTTTTTCTTTTCCTACAACGTGGGAAAGGATGAGTTGTTTCTTGTGCTTAACGGCGATGAAGGACCATTAGCTGATACGATATTTAGTATGCTTACATTTGGTGGTGACGGCATTATATGGCTGCCTGCGTTATTGCTCACGCTGTTTATCATTAAAAGAAAAGACGCTTTTATATTGCTGTTATCTGCATTTGCTTTATCTACCATATTTATACAGGGCATCAAAAACTTTATTCTTCCCGGTGAGCCAAGACCTACCAAGGCTATTGCAGACATCTCTCTTATACATACTGTAACAGGTGTTGATGTACATAGCATTGGCAGCTTTCCTTCCGGCCACACAGGTACTGCGTTTTGTATTTATTTTTTGCTTTGTTTACTCATTCCTAAAAAATGGTGGATTGCTGTGGGGTTTCTATATGCAGCAGGTGTTGGTTACTCACGCATTTATCTTGCCCAACATTTCCCGGTAGATGTTGCCGCCGGCATTGTGATCGCCATTATTTCAGTCTGGTGTAGTATGCTGATACAGGAACAAGTATGGCGCAGTAAAGCAGCCCGGACTCTTTAGGTGCATTATAACCCTGCTGCTGAAAAAAGCGTGGTGACGTAACCCTGATCGCTATCGCTCAACAGCAGCACAGCCGTACAAGTGAGTGACACAACGAAAGCCCGATGCGTGTACATCTGCCTGCTAAAAAAAATTTCCTGCGCTACCGGGCCATGTCAGAATAATTGTTGTCATTCGCATGTTCGTCCAGCCTTGGTTCATTCAATGTAACAACGCGTTTTCTTTCTATTCTTTTTCTCATGGTCATATTCAGCAATTCCACGGCAAATGAAAAGGCCATACCAAAATAGATGTAGTTCTTGAGGTGTAGTTCATGCGCTTTTTCAGAATCCCACCCTTCTATGATAAGACTTAGACCAATCATTACGAGAAATGACAGCGCCAGCATTTTGAGTGTGGGGTGTTTATGGATAAAACCTGCAATTTTAGGACTGAACAAAAACATTACGACCATGGCAAGTACCACGGCCGCAATCATTATTTCCACGTGCTGCGCCGTGCCGCCGGCTGTAATGATACTGTCAAAAGAAAACACTGCATCTATAATCATGATCTGCACCACTGCCTGCCCAAAAGACAAGCCCGGCTTGTTCTTTACATCCATATTCGGATCTTCTCCTTCCAGCTTTCCGTGAATTTCTTTTACAGATTTATAGATCAGGAACAAGCCACCAATAAGCATTACAATACTTGCCAGGTCGAAACCTTTGCCATAAATTGTAAACACCGCTTTACCTTTTTGGCTCAACAACCAACCCAGCGCAAGCAAAAGTAAACTGCGGGAAATTATGCCGGTTATCATCCATGTGCGTCGTGCTTTTTTTTGCTGCTTCGCATCTTTAAGGCGGTTCATGATAATGCTTACAAAAATTACATTATCAATACCCAGCACAACTTCGAGAATGACCAATACAAAAAAACTGATTAAACTTTCGCTTGTAAATAAATGTTCCATTCAAAAGATTTTATAATAAGTTGACAAGTGCTATCTATTCTTACGCAAATAAGTGCAGATATTTTTTACGATGGCAGGGCCCTCGTAAACAAAACCCGTCCATACCTGTACCAGAGATGCGCCGGAAGCAAACTTTTGCGCCGCATCTGCCCCTGAAAAAATTCCCCCGCTTGCAATTACCGGAATCTCGTTATTCAGCTGATCAGAGAGATAATGCAACACTTCTGTAGCATGTTTCAATAATGGCTGACCACTTAAGCCGCCTGCACCAATTTTTTCGACCTCGCTACCAGGCGTTAACAGGCCTTCGCGGCTAATGGTGGTGTTGGTTGCCACAAGACCATCCAGCTTAACCTGAAGGGCGAGCGAAACAATATCATCCAGTTGTTCCTTCGTAAGGTCTGGTGCAATTTTCAACAGCAACGGTTTTCTTTTGTTCATGCCGTTATTGATGTGCTGCAGGTTGCCAAGTATTTTAAGCAGCGCATCTTTCTCCTGCAAAGCACGCAGGCCAGGTGTGTTGGGACTGCTGACATTTACAACAAAATAATCTACATGATCAAACAACTGCCTGAAACATATTTCGTAGTCTTTCCATGCATCTTTGTTTGCAGTCAGTTTGTTTTTACCAATATTGCCGCCTATGACCATTGCTGAATGGCTATTTTCCCCCCGCCATGTTGCCAGCCTTTCTGCAATAATCTCCACGCCGTCGTTGTTGAAACCCATCCTGTTTATAAGAGCCTTATCCTGCGGCAACCGAAAAAGACGTGGTTTGTCGTTGCCTGCCTGTGGCTTCGGCGTTATCGTTCCAATTTCAACAAAACCAAAGCCCAGGGTCTCAAGTTCTGTCAGGTACAACGCATTCTTATCAAAACCAGCGCCAAGACCAACTGGGTTTTTGAAATGCAGGCCAAAAAGGTCTTTTGCTAATGCAGCATCGTTAAATGAAAAATTGCTTTGGATGATGCTTTTGACCGGCGGTATTTTACAGGCTGTGCGCAACGCATTCATGGAGAAATAATGTACATCCTCGGTCGGAAAATTGAATAAGATGCTGCGTATAAGCGGATACATGGCGCAAAGAACAGTGATTTGCTGCAATTTAAAAAGTAGTAGAAAGAAGATTTTTGGGGCCCGGCATGGAGCTTCGTGGCATCACCTGTTGCGTCGCACATGTGAGCGTTCCCTTTTTATAGCGGCTGCAGCGTTCTGTTTTACCGGGCAACGTATGATGACGGTTTGTGTTGAAATTTTTTCCGGGCAGGTATCCATTTCATACCCGTTAGCCCCGCCGGAAAAAAAGCCAGTCTTTTCTCCATCAATATCTCTCTGCTAAATTTGGATAATTTATTTTTATCGTTATCTTTGCGCTCCAAAAAACTACCTAAGGAGGTATATAAGTTATGCTAATTATCGATTCAAAAGATTGCGAAAACATTGACAAGGCACTCAAAAAGTACAAGAAGAAATTTGAGAAAAGTAAAGTTCTGTTGCAGTTAAGAGAGCGCCAGAGTTTCACCAAGCCATCTGTTAAACGTCGCGGCGAGGTTTTGAAAGCTATATACAAGCAGAAGATAGCGAGCGGCAAGATCGAAGCTTAATCATTAGTTTTAATACCTAAGATAGTAACAGCCATAAGGTTTATCTTTATGGCTGTTTTTTTATGCCATTGTCTCAACCACATATACAACCGTTTTTAGATTACCTGCAATTTGAAAAGCGGTATTCGCAGCATACACTTATATCTTACCAGACAGACCTGGAACAATTTTTCGGCTTTCTTGAAACAGAATTCAGCGAAACAGATCCTGCAACTGTAAAGGCCACGTATATACGTTCCTGGCTGGCAACGTTAAAAAGTGAAGAACTGGTATCAAGAAGTATCAACCGTAAAATTTCTACACTTAAATCGTATTTTAAATACCTGCTTAAACGGGGCATCATATTGCAGAGTCCGATGACTACAATAAGTTCTCCGAAAGCAAATAAACGTCTTCCATCTTTTATAGAAGAAAAGGGAACCGAGCAATTGTTTAACAGGACTGCAACACCTCCAAATGAAAAAGAGACATGGAAACAAAGAACCGATAAGTTGATTCTTGCTTTGTTTTACCAAACCGGGATGCGCCTGAGTGAACTGATTCAACTGAAAGAGAAACATGTAGACTTTTCCTATGGCCAGCTAAAAGTTCTTGGTAAAGGAAACAAAGAGAGAATTATACCTGTTTCAAAAGAACTGTTGCAGGAGCTGACAGCGTATATAGCAAGCAAACCGTGCAGGCTCACTGATGTTGATGTTGTACTGGTGAACGAAAAAGGGAAAGCGCTTTATGCCAGGTATGTTTACAATACCGTAAAAGCAGGTTTAAATGGTGTAACAACCCTGGAAAAGAAAAGCCCGCACGTATTGCGACATACATTTGCCACACACCTTATGAATAATGGTGCAGAATTAAATGCAGTGAAAGAATTACTCGGCCACTCAAGCCTTGCGGCCACCCAGGTTTACACGCACAACACTATTGAAAAGCTAAAAGATGTATTTAAAAAAGCTCATCCAAAGGCTTAAAATACTTAACTGCTTTAAGCAAAATTTACTGTTAAGATGACTCCAAAAAAGCGCCGCAAAATTTGATTTTATAAAGCCGTTTCGGTAACTTGAAGTTGATTTAAAAGATATCCTATGGCATTAAATCAGCCAGAAGTTCTTTACTTATTGTTCATCTTTAAAAGTGATTTTCTATGAATGTAAACATCCAATCTGTTCATTTTGATGCAGATGTTAAGCTCGTTGAGTACGTAACCAAAAAACTGGAAAAGCTTAGCACATTTCATGACCGAATAGTTAAAGTGGACGTTTTCCTGAAACTTGATAATGTAGTTCACACGATCAAAGACAAGATTGCAGAAATCAGGGTGCATGTACCGCGTCATGATTTCTTCGTAAAGGCTTCTTCCAAGTCTTTTGAGGAATCTTTCGATTCTGCACTGGAGTCTTTGGTAAACCAGATAAAGCGTAAAAAGCAAAAGCAGGCTGCCTAAAAAATTTTCAAGGGTCATGTTGTAAAACATGGCCCTTTTTTTGTGCACGGAAAAACATGCTCAAAAGAAAACTAACCGTACTTATTGCTTCACTCACTCTTCTGCTGCCAGCCTGCAATACCGGCTATGTTGAAACAAAAGCTTACATATTTGAGCGAAAACTTACCGGCCAGGGCAAGCTGATGGTTTGCTATGCCTTTAATGCCGGAAAAGCTGTTATGAAGGACTCTTCGATACTTGAAAACTTTGTGGTGCCACAAGATTCTGTCCTGATAAGTTACAAAAAAAATAACCCGGCAAACAGTAATATACTGGTGCCGGGCATTGAGAATTGATTGTTGGGCAATTATATCTTATAGGCCATGTCCCTAAAGTTTATTCAACTTCATTGCATGCTGAACTTTGTTTTCACTAATGATATTTATAACATAGGTTCCTGCTGAAAGTTTACTTACATCTAATCTTACCTGGTTAATTCCTGGGATCGTATTATAGTTTATACGAATAAGAGCCTTACCGGAGATGTCGATAACCTGTATGGTTGCTGTTTCCTGCTTTGCAGCAGAAAATTTAACCGTGGTAAAATCTGCTGCCGGGTTAGGAAACACCGATGATCTGCCTTTGTAGCCTTCTGTTGCATGTTCTACAGACACAGGTGCTGCAATAGCTACACTCATGCCTATTTCAACTTCGGCACTTGTATCTACAAGACCATTAGAGCAAACAGCGATAACACGATATTTACCCGGTGCTGATGCGGTAAACTTATTTCTGATGAAGTTAAGGGCCTCGTATTTCTGAACACGGTTATTACCTTCGTCAGCAACATACATATCCCCGGAGGTTGAAATAGACAAACCTGCAGGATGATTTAAGCGACCTGGCTGGCTACCGACACCACGGCCACCTGCAACGGTAACACCGAAATTCATTCCGGTAACCCATTTCTGTATACGGTTATTAAAGTAATCACATACATACACCCTACCCATATTGTCAACAAATAACCCTCTTGGATCATTTAATTGCGTGCTGTCTTCCCCGCTGCCATTACCTCCCGCAACCGTTTCACCGGCGGAAGCTCCGGGAGCCCATTTTTGTACACGATTATTAGATCTGTCTGACACATAAATATTTCCTGCAGCATCTACAAAAATGCCAAAAGGATTTCTAAACTGGTTGGCATTTGAACCGTAACCATTGCCACCCGCAACAGTAACACCCATTGTAGCTCCCGGTGCCCATCTTTGTACGCGGTTATTGTCAGCATCGGTTACATAAACATTGCCGGAGCCATCTACAAAAACATCTTTGGGGCTTGCAAGTTGGTTAGCGCCTGCCCCATAACCGTTTCCTCCTGCTACGATAACCCCTGAGGTAGCGCCGGGCACCCACTTTTCAACACGATTATTAAAAAGGTCTGCTATATAAACATTGCCGATACCATCTACATAAAAACCCTGTGGAAGGAATAATTGGTTAGATGCGGAACCTAATCCATTACCACCGGCTACCGTTACTCCTTCTGTTGCACCAGGCGCCCATTTTTGCACCCGGTTATTGTTTCCATCAAGCACATACACATTACCTGCAGCATCAACATGAACATCACCAGGGGATGCAAGCTGGGTTGACGTTGCACCATAATCGTTGCCACCGGCAACAACAGCACCTTTTCTTTTATACTGTGTTTGATAGGACGTATAAACATCCTGGCCATTGACCTGCCACTGTAAAACTTCTACATGGCAATCACCGGTTTTTGCGGCCAATTGCCCCCCCAATGTTGTGGAGCCCGCAATGGTAACCGAACATTGGGCATTAGCTGAAAACCTGGCGAATAATAAAAAAATGGATGCAACAAACAGTGTAGATTTTGTTTTCATAGTACTTCTTTACGGATTAAATATGATTCCAGTTCATTAAATCGTGAAATGGGTTGTATGTTTTCTTTTTTTGTTTCCAACTTTTATAATTCTTCCGGGGATTTAAACCTAGCACGAAGCCTGTTTTGCTGTGCAGGAGTAAAACCTTGAATAATTAAAATTTTGTTCAGGACAGGGGGTATACTGTCTAAAACATTTTAATTACAGAACTAAATTCATTGGATATTGGGTACGTTCTGTGTTTTACTGGACTCTAAAGGAGAGATGTTAAGCGTTTTGGTTTCCTGGATACTGGCCGGGTTAGAACTGCTGAGTTATGTACTACAGTACAAGTGAGTGACACAACCAAAGCTACATTCCTGTTTTGTAGCCGGTACAGAAAAACTATATTTCAACTACTTCTGTGCTACTAACGTAATCATGTAGTGTTTTATTTAAAAACGGAATAAAAAAACAATCTACAATAATCAACCTTGCAATACTACGTAGAAAAATTATATGAAAGCGTGGTTTAAGGCCTTTTTTATTGACAACTTTTGAGTAAGATGCCCACTTACCGGGGGTTCTGGCCCAAATGGATTCAAAAAAAGTATAATAAACCAATGTTACACCACCATAGATATAAATCGTATTTATATATGGATAGCTCCAATACACAACGTAAAAATTCCACACCTTACTTAGAATAAAAGTAATGATACCGGCTATGAGTGAGTCTAGAAAAAAGTTTATAACCCTGGTGCCTACGCCAACACGATTCATATTGCAAAGATTACCTCATTAAATACATTTTACCATATCCTTTGTTGAAATATTTATCAGTATCTACTTCGTTTCCGTATTGATCGAATGAAGGGAATTTATCAAGTTTATTGCCATTAAGATTTGTAATGACCCTATACAGATACACACCATTTGCCAGCTTTTGCCCATATTGATCTGTTCCATCCCATTTATAATCTGTAATATTTCTGCCCACATGTAAATTACCCAACTCCTGTTTTGTAATCTCCTTTACTATTTTGCCGGTGATGGTTAGTACCTGGATGCGCAGGTTTTGAGGTACCTGGCTGCCGGTAATGGTAAACACAAACGCGGTACTTGTTGTAAAGGGATTGGGGTAATTGAACATGTTTGAAATCATCGGTTTGTTATAAACCATGAAAGAGACGGTAAAGTCTGTACCGCCGGCCGCGTTGCCGGTTTTATCTTCTGCGTGAACAATTAACTGGTAAGTTCCGTCTGAAGTAAGATATGGAGTAAAATCGATTGTCGCTGTATTATCTGCCGAAGTAGGCGTTGCTCCGGTAAACCTCAAAGTATCTGTATTGAAATAAAAGCGCCTGATACTGCCGTCAGGATATTGGAGCTGCACTTTGCAGAGTGTAGTATCGTCAAGTAAGAGAAACTTCGATTCATCTTTTACCTTGATAAGTACATGCGGTTGCGACGAAACAATATCATTGTTTAAGATATGTACACCATCGAAAGTGACATCCATCACCGGCTTAAAGTTATCTGTAGTGACTTTGAATTTTTTGTAAAGAAAATTATTAAAGTGGTACTGCTCAGGCTGATCATTCTCAGGGTTAACATCAAGAAAAAGATTATTGTCTCCATTGAAATTTTTGGAATCGAATGTGTATTTCACAGTATCAACTTCGCCCGGTGCAAGTTTTTTTAGCTTACTTACAGCAAGCTGATTCGCAACGTTTGAAGCGTTATAAACGGTCAGATCTACTTTTATGCTATCAGTAAAAGGAACATCGCCAACATTTTTAAATGCCATCTGAAAATTGGTCTGCTCTCCTATACTAAGTGTGTCTTTAAAATTGTACAAAATATTTGGCGCCAGTGCTCCTTCCGGTACAGGATCGTATAACAAACGCCAATACCTTAACTGGTAAGCTGTGAGATTAACGCTATCGGCATTGCGCATGCGCAGTTTTATGTAGGGATAAGAAGATACATTGACAGATGATATATCAAAATCCTGTTGTGAGGGGCTTAGGTTATACAGTACTGTTTCAACACCACTGTTATTCACGCCAATCACATCTATTGTAGCAAGATCTCCTGCTTTGCTGTCTAATGAGCTGCCGCGCCATTTAACCTGTTTCCATGCAGCAGCAGGGCCGAAAGGTGGTGAGGTAATATACCCGAGTGTATCAGGGGTGGGAACATTTACCTGCAAAGCAATTTTGTCGGAAAGCCCATCGGTGAGTTTCCAGGCAGGAGCAAGAGATGCATCGTTCTTTTTGTACACAAACACCCAGGTACGTGGATAGGTGTACTGATCAAAACCCGCAAAACCGGCTGATTTAAAACGGGCATATGCAGTATTTCCCTGTCCGAAATAATTGGCATCATTTATCCAATGGTCAACCAGTGGCTGGGCATTAAATGGTTCATCAAATATCTGTCGTGCAGTAACAATAGCACCATCGGGAATCCAATCCATAAAGTCTCGTATCAACCTTCTGCCAAACGCTTTCCCGGGAACAGAATCGAGATACGAAAACTCGAAGTTGTACTCTGTGCCGGTTTTTCCTCCTGATGAATTACAGATAAGATTGTAACTGCCCATGAAACCTCCATACGTTCCTGAAGGAGATGTAGAAGGGTTTGCCTGGTTATAATATGGCTTAAGTGTAATAGGGTCAAATATGTTGAATATAACCGAATGGCCAAGACAAGCACTAGCCGTAATAGTCTGACCATTAATCTGAACCTGGTAGTCTCCCGGGCTTGCTGAACCACCACCACCCGCACCAAATATGGCATGCAAAATTGTTAAGAGGGAAGTGTCTTGTCTAAACGTCCATTTCCTGTTGTTGCTGTCTATGTAAATTCTGTCAGTCGCAGATTTCAGGTGCTGGTATAAATGTGATTGGTTATAACCATAACTACTATTTGCCAGGTAAACAAAACTACTTTTATTCCAGATGTAATTGCCATCGGCAGGCACCGGCGCCACACGCCAGTAATACACTGTACTGTCTGTGAAACTAATACCGGGATTAAATTCCAACACCCCTCCTGCAGATGTAATGTTTTCCCTGCGCTTTAATGTTGAATTGAACAGCTCAGTTGTATCAATTTCCATTGCATACTGCTTAACCGGGCTTAGCGGGTTTGCAGTTGAAGCGATCAACTTAATATTTTGCTTATTGACGATGCTATAATTGTATGGATAAACAGGTTTTAGTTCATCTTCGTAAATGAAGAATGTTTTTGTGACAAGGTTATTGGATTCACTCATTTCATCGGTGTATTTATTTGGGCCATCTATAGACACAATGAGTTTATTGGAACCAACATCTCTTGAAGCAATGATTGGAACAGTCATGGCAAAAGAATCCATGTATCTTACAGCAACGATGTCCTTATCAACGAGCGTTGTTATCGTATTATCGGGATGTTGCCACTTAATCGTTATCCTGACCATATCACCTTCTGCCTTACCAAGATTAAAGAAGTAAGATTTAATATTAAAACTGTTGTCTGCCACAGAAATAAAAGTTGGCTCCACGTATACCTTTGACTCTTCAACTGCGAAGTCTGGTTTTGCAAATGCATTGATCTTTAAAGCAGGGTCTCCGTGCAAAGTATTCTGTTCTGCATGCAGGTATTTGGTGGTTGAATCGAATCCAACATTCAAAAGATAGGTTGCTGCATCTTTCATGTTTTTGGAAACCGGCAGGTTATATCCTGCAACTGTTGAAAGTGATTCATAAAAACCCTGGTTATATACATGCAGGTAACTTTCAACACCAAAATGGGTACTAGCTATAAAAGCGATGCTGCCAAGGTCTTTTGCCAGCACAAATTTTTCTGACAATGAGGTAATGCGTGTAAGCCGCGAAGTGTCATATGAATAAATATTACCGGCATTACAACCGTTAACCAGGAAAACCGGGTATTTCCCCTGGTTTTTAAATGTTGTAGGTTCACCAAGGTTGTAGTCCAGTTGTGTTGCCGCGGAGTGACCGAAATAATTTAACAATGCAAGGCCGTTATTAAACTGGTTAGCCATCAGTGTTTGCGTGTAAGGCGTTTCCAAACCGGTGGCCACCCTGTTAAAGCTAAATACACTTCCTCCATATAAAGGCCCCTGTATGGTATCCCTGTATTCGTTCAAATGAGCAGTAAGCGCAGCATCGAGGCCGGCATCGCTGTTGGCACCGGTTACATGTACCATGTTTTTCATCCACTGCTTGTCTGCTACTGTCTGGTTACCTGTTTGCTGCCGGGTTTCATATTCCCGGATTTTGGAAAGATAAGTTTCCACCTCATCTGAACTAATAGCAGCAATGCGACCAATTGGCGTAGCAGGTACAGGATTAAGATCGCTGCTGGCGAGCAATACGTCTGAAGCAGGCCAGCCAAATGTTGGTACAAGATTCAACTGATCATCAAACACAGAACTTTCCCGTGCACGATACTCATTGTACGTAACAGCTTTCCCGATGAGCAATGCAAATTTTGGTGTAACAGTAAATCTTGACCGTGCGAAACCTAAAAAGTTTTTTACCGCAAGCGGATGCATTTTTATTCCATACGCAAACTGATCTACCAGCTCATCTATATAAAAGACCTTTGTATTGTAACCACCGCCCGGGGCAGAACCCCTGTAATTTTTGTAAGATTCTGCACCTGTTTGCAGTCTTTTGTTGGAAACAATAATATAGTCTGCCTGGTTAGCCGTATTGCTGAAATCGACAAACGTTTTTGATGTAAGTGCAGTTACACTTTGTATGTTACTAATGTCTTCACTAACCAGCACAAGTTTGCGGTCTGTGGCAGAAGGTGGTAAAGCAAATTTTAAAAAACCGCTGTTGGATATGGCGGTGTATCGCCTGGTATTGGTAAGGTCGTATAAAACGGGCACAGCAGTACCGCCGCTATTAAAACCATTTGCATCTATCTCCAGGTAATTTCCCTGGGTTGAAGCAGGTAATGTAAAAGTAAAACTGGCAGCACCACCAAAGTGAAACCTTCTTGCATAGGTAAGGCTTACAAAACCAACAGCCACACGGTCGTTTGTACTGGTGTTGTAGATAGAAATTGTAAAATTACTGGCTGTATTGTTGAGCAGTGACTGGCCGATGGGCGCTTCATTTGAAAACACCGCAGCGCTCATCTGCGTCAAACGTTTATCGATGACTTTGGTGTTATTCAGGTCAACCCTTACAAAGCGTACAAGATTGCTGTTTTGCTGGTTATAATCAAAAACAGAATTACCTGCAGCACTTACCTTTAGCGAAGGTGCCGGAACACCTGCCGCGGTAGAAGCATAAAGGTTTCCTGCATTCAATTGCAGTGCGTTAGCCTGCGTTACATCATTACTTGCCCAGAATTCGCCCACGTCATAGGTTGAAGAATATACATACTCACCAAAATAGGTTGCCCTGCCCCAGTTGAGTCTTTGCTGGTAATCCTGCCGGTACTCGTATAACAGGTACGGCTCCGGGGCCAGCGTATTTCCGGCAACATTGTTTACCGCATTTACTATTCTAAGATTGCTGCCAGTGGCTGCATTTACTGTAAGAAAATACACCGCTGTATCCGTTTCCAGGCTTAGCACATCACTAAGCTGGTTTGACGGGTTTTTATAAAGTGCTTTGTCAGGCTTGCCGTCATTCCGCTCGCCCCAGAATTCGATATACCCTGTTGCTGGTAAAACGCCTGTTAACACGCTTGTATAAATCGGCACCTGTTTACCATTTCTCCACAGTTGGAATTGCTCTGCAGGAACATTGCCTAACAAATTTGCTGAAAGGGTTTGCTGGCTGATCCTGTATAGACCTGTTTTGCCAACCTTGAACTTATAATAAGTTTTGCTGTAGTCTATCCACTCATTATTGTACTGCGCATTGCTTTGTTGTACAAACGCTATAACGCAACATGCAAACAAGGCAGACTTTAAAACAGCCGGTAACACTGAACCCCTGCGCATATGCCGCACAGCGAACAGAACGCACAAGAGTGCGACGCAACAAAAGCTTAATATTTGCAGTATAGCCTGGTACATAAATTTCACTTCCTTACTACACGCGATAGGCGGTTATGAACAAAGTTATTTATCATCTTAATAACGCATTGCAGCACGCTGCAGCTTAACCCGGGTAATAGAATTTTTGCTTTTTTTCTTTCTGCGGCCGCTGCAAAGCGGGTACACCATCATCCTTTTTCTCTTTAGGGCCACTTTTCTTTGGCAACAGATCAAGACGCAGAGAAAAGATATGTGAATACAACGGGTTGCCCTGGTTGGCCAGGTTGCTAAATGCATAATCGATGGTTACATTACCCAATTTAAAACCCGCGCCGATACTGGGCTGAAATATCCATACTTTTTTCTGGTTCAATGTATCACCATCGGCCAATGCCTGTTGAAAATTAGAGATGCCGCCGCGCAGAAAAAACACATCGCTAATGTTTGCTTCAAGACCAAATTTAGGATCTATACTTACCGGGTCTGCACTTAATACAGTGTTACGCTTACCATCGAAGGTCATATTGAAATTGGCTTCTGCCAGCAGGTGCAGCTTTTCGGCCAGCCTGAAGTTGTAGGCATAACCCAGGACCAATGTTGGCGATGTAAGTTCTGTGCTGCGCACCGGGATATCGTTATTGGTAAGGTAGAGTATTTCTTTTTCGCGCTCGTTAAAGCTGAAGCTCCAGGCGTTAAACGTACTGGTTACATCCCTCGCTGCAATGCCAATACGCCACTTCGGTGTTTTGTACATAAAACCGGCATCAAAACCAAAACCCCAAGCATTGGCGAAACTGCCTACTTTGCGATAAATGATTTTTGTGTTGGCACCCCAGCTCATTTGTACGCCGGTATTTTCATCATCTTTAAAAAGGTGCGAGTAAGACACGATAAAAGCATAATCTGCGGAGGAAAAACTCTGTATATTATTGTAATTGATGGAACCATCGGGCTCAACAAGGTAAAGCGTGTTCGGAATATCGTCCACGCCAAAACGCAGCAAAGAAATACCAAGCGTTTTGTATTTATCATTAAGTGGAAATGCACCGTTCAGGTAATCATACTTGCCAATACCGGCAAAATAATCTGCGTGCATAAAAGAAATGGCGGGATGCTCGTACACATATACCAGCCCGGCAGGGTTCCAATAGCCTGCACTGCCATCTTCTGTGCTGGCAACCTGTGCGCCACCCATGCCAAGGCCCCGGGCACCGGCACCAATATTTAAGAACTCATTGGAATATTTCCTGAACTGCGCAGAAGCACCCGCAACGGCAAACAACATCACAATAAGCAGGTTCTTTTTCAGGCACATAAGGTTATGTTACAGCGAAAATAAGCCACAAATGTTTTTAAAGTTTCATAAACGTAAAAAGGTACTGTTTGGTATCTGCAACAGTTGATCGTAAAAGTTAATATGTGGAAGAAAATGATGGGCCGGGTTGTAGTCTCAGAATTAAGCTTTTGTTGCGTCGCACTCTTGTACTGCAGGAACTTTACGCACCAGGTGCGAAGGTTCACCTGGTAGCAACCTGATCTCATGTAAAAATAAAAGACCCCGCCTCTGGCGGGGTCAACCTATACACTGTTCATAGTTGTTTTTAGATTACTTTGGTTGTAGCTTAATTTCACCTACATCAGTGGTAGCTTCTGTTTCAGCAACCACTACATCTTTCTTTCTTGTATTTGCGTACGGTTCCTGCGCTTCAATAATTACCGAGTATGTACCGGGTGTTACATCTTTAAATTCAAATGTCCCGGATTTAATATCTGCATGCAAGGTATCGCTTGACGAGATTGCCCAGGCCGTAGTAGCTTTTTCCGCAGGCGTTACAGAGCCCTTCAACGTGGCTTTTGTCTGAAACCCGTTAAAAGAAAAAAGCATTGCTGCTGAGCTTACCATTGCCAAGAGGGCCAGTTTTGTGTTTTTCATAATGCTATCATTTAATCATCGTTAAGTAATAGTGTTTCTAACTGCTAGCGGAGAGGATTATTTCAATGACTGTGCCACTACGGCAAGTGAAAAAACATTTTAACATATATAATATTTCAATAATTATTTTTTGTCTTGTGAGTAGTTTTCAAAAGAAAAATCCCCGTGATCATTGTTCACGGGGATGAATATGTTGAATAAACGAAACGGCTTATTGGGCAGTATCGGGTTGCAGCACCCCGTTTGAATCTGTACCTATTAAACCGCTTTCCGGAGTAGCTGATTTACCGGGGCCAAAGGTTTTTTCCAGCTGATCGAGTTGCTGCAGCAGCGCAGCAGCAGTGCGTTTCTCGTAATCCATATTTTCTGCCTTAAGATCTGTAAGAGCATCATAATAACGCACCTGTTGCTGCAGATCTTTCTTTACTGAGGCGGAAACCTTGGCTGCCAGTTTCTGATCACCCGCACGGTAACAAGCTTCGAGGAATGCGAGCGACAACCTGTTGTGTTCGTTGTTGCGCGACACTTCGCCGTACGCATAGTTTTCCTCAAGAATCATTTTATCAGACTTCTCCAATACTTTGCGGGCATCTTCTTCCCTGCCTTTCATGATAAGGTCGAACGAAAGTTCAATATCTGCTCTCCTGATGTCGTTCAGATGCCTGCGGTTTTCTTCATCGTAATAAACACCAGGCAGGTTTGCATTACCGTATTTCCATTTGTTTGGATCCATCAATAATTTATACATCCATTCTGTATTAATAGGCGACCCTTCTACCGGCACGAGCCTGTAAGCCATACCGTCTTTCCTGAGGAAGTTCTGGAATCCGAGCTCACCATATTGCATGGTGAAATAAATAGGACGTTTCCACTTGTTGGCTGCAATAATGTTCAGGATAGCAAGATCATTTTTCATCAATGCATTCCTGCCGGGAAGATCGAACCGGAGTTCCGGCACCACGCTGTCATTAGCGTTTACCGTGCCGTTTGCTTTTACGGTATTGAGGTCTACCGGCACAGAAACTTTACGTACAGGGAAGGTATTGTAGCTGTCGTCGCCGTTCACCAGCATCTTATTGGGGTCATCGCTGCCGACATAATTTTTCATCATGTCATACAGATCATAATAACGATTTTCAGGAAACTGTGGTTTTGGCTGGTAGAGAATGTAATCTCTTTTGCGGCCCTCTATCTGGGCTTTCGACCAGATCACATCAATAGAATCGCTGTTATTCACTTTGTAACGAAGCTGATTAATATACCAGTCGATACCCAGTAAGCTGGTATTAATCACACGCACATCAGTACGTATTCCTTCCACTTCCTGCGCATACCATAATGGATAAGTATCGTTGTCGCCAAATGAAAAGAGGATCGCATTCGGCGCGCAGCTTTCAAGATAATCTCTTGCCATATCTCTTGGCAATTGCTTTTTGCTGCGGTCATGATCATCCCATTCCTGTGCACCCATCAATACAGGTACCAGTAATGCAATAATGAACGACCCGTAGGTAATTACCTGCGGACTTTTCACCGCTTTCAGTATAAAAGGAATACCGGCGGCTATTGCTGCAAGTAAAACAAAGAAGCCTATACCAACCGTGATGCCCGCAGTGCCACCATAACCTGCCAGGCCAATGGAAAACATAAATATAAATGCTACTACAGAACCACCTACGAGAACATCCTGTAAAAGCTTTTTGTCCCACCGTGTGGCAAGGTCTATAAAATATGGTACTGCCAGGCCGATCCATACTGCAAATGCATAGAATGAACCCACGTAAGCATAATCACGTTCACGGGGTTGATAGCCGGGCTGGTTAAGGTAAATAATGATAGCAAAACCGGTTCCGATAAACAACATCATATTTACCAGTGCATCACTGCCTTTTCGCTTAAAATGGTAGAACATACCAATCAGGCCGAGGATAAACGGCAACATAAACATGGTGTTATGCGACTTATTATTTTTTAGGCTGTCTGGCAACACGCTTTGGTTCCCGTACAATGCATTATCGATAATGGAGATGCCGCTAATCCAGTTTCCATCTCTTACGTTGCCGGCAAATACGCCCTGCAGGTCATCCTGTTTACCGCTGAAATTCCACATGAAATAGCGGATATACATGAAGTATGTCTGGTAACTGATGAAATATTTAATATTTTCAAAGAATGTTGGCCCACGCTCATACTGGCCGTCCTGGCTTTTGCCTATCTGAAGAAAATAGGCATAATAATCTGCGTGCCCCTGGTCATTGCTGGCATCCCACATACGGGGGAAAATCATTTTATCTTCCTTACGGTACACGTATTTTACATCTTTACCTATTTCCAGGTACTTGCCATTGGATTTTGTGTATTTTGTAGAACCCTCTGCGTAGTTGGCCGGGCTTGCATTGAATGTTTGTCCATACAGGATCGGGAAGTCACCATACTGCTCACGACCGAGATAACCTACAAGGCTCATAGGGTTATCTACATTATACATATCTATTGAAGGATCTGCATTACTGCGGATCATTGTAATAATATAGGTACTGTAACCAATCAGTAAAAAAGTGAAACACCAAAGTGCCAGGCGCAGGTAAGACAGTCCTTTCTTGGAAGCAAATTTTAAACCGTACCATGTTGCCGCCGCAACGAGGATAAAAAAGAACGTGAAGCCTGAGAAAAATGGTAATCCGAAACTGTTCACAAAAAGGATATCGAACTGCCCGGCGGCTTTTATGGTATACTGTATTACGGCGATCTGCACAATGCCAACTACTACAAAACCAAGTACCAGGAATATATAGGCTCCGCCGTATAGCTCTTTCTTTTCTTTATTGATACGCTCAACAAGTGATAACAAACCGATAGCCGCTGCGGCACCCAATAACATTAGCATGCCAACAGTACCATCGAGTGTAACGCCTCTTTCTGCGTTTACTTCAGATTGTGCACCTATAAGCGCCAGAACAAAGGCAACGGCGCCGCCTGCAATAATTGTCCAGATAAAATATTTTCTTATGGCTGCATAGTTGAACAGGTGCCTTCTTCTAAAATAAAAGGCCAGTACAATAGCAGGTAAACAAAGTAAACACAAAAGGTGCACACCAATGGATAGACCGATCATGAAGAAAATGAATACAATCCATTTGTCTGAACCCGGCTCATCTGCCTGGCTATCCCACTTAAGTACACCCCAGAATACGATAGCAGTAAAGAACGAACTCATTGCATATACCTCGCCTTCCACAGCACTGTACCAGAATGAATCTGAAAAGGTATAAGCCAATGCACCTACAATACCGGCGCCCATAATACTTACAAGCTGTGTAGATGTTAGCTTCGCATCATCAGGCTGAACCATTTTTTTTGCAAAATGGGTAATGGACCAGAACAGGAATAAAATACTGAAGCCGCTGGCCAGCGCACTCATTACATTCACCGCTTTCGCAGCTGTATTTGGATCATCTCCAAAAAGCACAACGAATATTCTGCCGAGCATCGTAAATAACGGTGCACCCGGCGGGTGTGGAACCTGTAGTTTAAAACAACTGCTCACAAACTCACCGCAGTCCCAAAAGCTGCCGCCAGCCTCGCTGGTCAAAATATACACTGCACAGGCGAATAACCCTACAATCCAACCCGTAACAACATTGGTCTTCTTGAAATTCATACCGGTTTATGGTTTTTAAAAAGTGTCGCAAACCTATCGTAAAAATACTGAAATCGAAAATTGAAGATTTTTTTTAAGTATTCGCTGTGATTCAGGCTTGGCGCTGCTTACACCAACAAGGCGGATTTGCCATTGCACAAAGGATTTCAGCAACGACACACGTGCTTCATTACACTATTAGTAAAAGGCATTTATTCACAGTCGCACGCCCATTCTTTTCCTAAATCTATCACCGTAACTACTGTAACCTCATCGTTGCAGGGCGCAAATATGATTCTTACCTTTTGGTTATCTTTTGTATTGCCTTCTACCGCGTACCGCTTTTTACACTCCTCTCCCTTCAGGTCGCTTTTTGTGTAATTGACCTTACCTTTTTGCAAGACATCTTTTACTTCTGCTTCGCTGATATGCCTGCAATTCATCCGGCAGCGGGCATGTCTGGAATAATTAATAACGGCCGGGTTGCGGTTGAGGCCCCGCTTACCAGGCTGTTCCATTTGGGCAGGGTTGCTTTCTTTTACCGCTCCGCTATTGGTATTGTTGCACTGCTTCAATATTAATGCAATGATGGCGAGCACAACAAGCAGCATGAGCGGTAATGCTTTTTTCATACGTGGTAAAAATAGTAAATATATAAGCTCTTAATGACAACGGAAGAAAACTGTGCCGCTGCGAACCCTGTTGATTAACGTACCGAACGGTGCAGTGAGTGACACAACAGGCGATGCCACATGCACTGCTGCACACCTCCAGCTACAAAAACACCGCCCTGCAGAAAGGACTGATAAATGTGAAGTCTTCTTATCTTTGCGCCCTTATGGAAAAGCGGACGGTAGCATTTCATACATTAGGTTGCAAGCTCAATTTTTCGGAGACTTCTACACTCAGCCGCATGCTGGAAAACGATGGCTTTGAGAAAAAAGATTTTGATGAGCTGGCTGATGTGTATGTGATCAATACCTGCTCTGTAACAGATAATGCAGACAAGGAGTGCAGGCAGATTGTGCGGCGCATTCAGCGTAAGGCACCGCAAAGCCTGGTGGTTGTTACGGGTTGCTATGCGCAGTTGAAACCGAAAGAGATTGCTGAAATACCGGGCGTAAGCCTTGTATTGGGTGCTGCTGAGAAATTTAACATTGGTGCACATATAAGAGAACTTGCCAAGGGTGACTCTGCCAGAATTTCCAGTTGCGATATAGAGGAGGTAAGCGGTTTTACAGCCTCTTATTCTTTACACGACAGAACGAGAACATTTTTAAAGGTGCAGGATGGTTGCGATTACAATTGTGCTTTTTGCACCATTCCCATGGCCCGTGGCAAAAGCCGCAGTGATACTATTGAAAATGTGTTGCGCAATGCCAGGGAGCTGGCCGCAGGTGGTGTAAAAGAAATTGTATTGACCGGTGTGAACCTTGGGGATTTTGGGAAAGGGCCGGATGGCATTGGTGTAAGTATAGGTATAAACGACCGGGAAGAAAACTTTTACGAACTCATCAGGCAACTGGATGAGGTGGAAGGTATAGAGCGCTACCGTATTTCTTCGATAGAACCCAATTTGCTTACCAACCAGATCATTGAATTTGTAAGCAACAGTAAAAAGTTTATGCCGCATTTTCATATACCCCTGCAAAGTGGCTGCAATAAAACGCTTGCGGCAATGCGCAGGCGGTATAAACGGGAACTATATGCAGAACGTGTTGGGTTAATCAAAACCTTAATGCCGCATTGTTGTATAGGTGTAGATGTTATAGTTGGTTTTCCCGGGGAAACGGAAGAAGATTTTAAAGAGACATTTGATTTCCTGCATGCACTGGATGTTTCTTACCTCCATGTATTTACCTACTCAGAAAGAGACAACACAAAAGCATTGGAGATAAAGCCGGTGGTGCCGGTAAATGTTCGTCATGAGCGCAATAAGATTTTGCGTAACTTGAGCTATATGAAAATGCAGTTCTTTACACAACAACATGCCGGTCAAACAAGAAAGGTGTTGTTCGAAGGTCATGAAAAGAACGGCATGATGGAAGGTTATACCGACAATTATATCCGTATTACAGTACCTTATCAACCGGCCCTGGCAAACAATATTGTTGACCGGGCCATTTGATTAACGAAAGCCTGCCGCTTGTAAAATTTGTGAGTTATGAAAAAATTTCAGGCAATCATTCATTTTGATATGGACGAGCAGTTTATGAGCCTCGTGCCACCACACCGTACCTACATCAACTATCTCATTAACAAGAATATCATAGACAGTTACGTGGTTAGCATGGAAACACAAACTGTATGGATCACTTTTAATGCCGAAACCAAAGAAGAGGTAAGCACCCACCTCGATAAATCTCCGCTTAAGAAATACTGGGATTACAGCGTGGAAGAACTCTTCGTGTACGATGGACAATTATACAGGCTGCCTTCGGTGCAGTTGAATTAGTGTATATGTCTGCTGTAGCTTTTCATGGCATCGCCGGTTGTGTCACTCACTTGTGCCTATGGTTTTTCATGGCATCTACGGGTTCCGGCTATCCTGCTTTGTAAAAAACAATACCTGCATTATTAGTGTAAGATGCCACAAATAACCTGCCCTGCATAGGCTACGTTAATGCACAGTTAATAGCCATGTATCAAATAAACCAATCGATTTTCTTTTCATCTGTTACAACGGTTTACAATTTTAAATGATTAAAAACATACACAATGAAAAGAATAATGCTCTCCGCTGCCGCAATCATGATTATTTCTGCATCATTTGCAAACACAGTTAAAAGATCTGCTGATAATACTAAAGCAAACAACGATTACCAGGCATTATCAAAAAAATTTCCTGGTATCACTGCTACTGTTCCTTCAACCATCACGCTTAATAATAAGCTGGAGATAAAAAATGAAACAGACGACAATATTGAACCCACAGATTACATGGTTATGATGTCCGGGAAACACTTTGGTGAAACTGCCTTCTACACAAAAGATGGCCGGTTGCTGGGCTACCGGGAAATGGTAAAAGATGCAGGTATTCCTGATGCTGTGAAAGAGGCAATCGTTTCAAAACATGTAAACGCCGCTATCACATCAGATAAAGAATTCTTGCAGGACAAACACAACGTTATAACGAAAACATACGCAGTAAAATTTACAGATGGTAAAAAACATTACAAAGCACTTGTAAAAGAAGATGGCACCGTTAAGCGTATGCAGAGACATTTAATTTAAGCAACCAAAGCGGTCGCGGCTTTCGCCGCGACCGCTTTGGTTTTATATAAACCCCGTTACAATTTAATGTTTACAGAAAGCATGAAATTTGTACCGGCCATCGGATAATAATAGTTATCATTTATCAATGCTCCTTCATAATAGTATGCATAAGTGTACCCGTTCGGTTCATACTTTTTGTTGAATACATTATTAACCTGGAAGATAATGTTCCACTGCTTAAACAACATGTTATTGATGGTATAGATAGCTCTTACATCCTGCAGGTAGTAAGCATCAAGGCTCCGTGCCTTATTCTGTGTGTTATCCATATATTGCCGGCCAACATATTTGCTCAGCAGCGATAGTTCCGCATTCTTCACCGGTGTAAGCGTAATATTACCGCTTCCGGTTATTGCCGGTGAGAAAGAGATATCTGTATTGGAATGTTCAACAGCCTGCTGCTTTCCATCGTCCCAGTTATCGATATACTCGGTAAAAGACTTAATCTTATTGTTGCTCAGTGTTACATTCGCATTTGCATTCAGCCAGTTTGTTAGTACAACACCGCCCTGCAGTTCAACACCCATGCGGTAACTGGACGGCACGTTGATCCTCGTATAACTGCCCACATCATTAATTTTCCCGGTTAGTACCAACTGATTATTGTAGTACATGTAGTAAAAAGTGGCCCCCCAGCTATACTGCCGGTTCTTTTTTTCTACGCCGAGTTCTGCATCGTGCAGTGTTTCGTAAGTTGGTTGTTCTGTTGCACCGGCTTCAAAATCGTCGCGGTTGGGCTCCCTGTGTGCCAATGCGTAGCTGGCATAAATACGATACCCGTTGTTAAAATAACTGAAGCCGGCTTTTGGATTGAGGAAGTTGAACTTACGGTTGATCAACAATCCGGGATTGTCTTTAAACCCATTCATTGTATGTTGCACACGCCTGTACTGCACATCTGTAAAAATGTTCCAGTTAGGGTTGAACTGGTGCAACCATTTTGCATAAACATTCGCATCAGACTTATACGCCGTAAGGTTGTAGTAGCGGTAATCTTTTGGAATGCCCAGGTTTGCCCAGATCACATCACCATAATGTTTTCCATCATATTTGGTCCAGCTGCCGCCCACCGTTAATTCATCTTTTGCTTTTTTATATTGTACCGAAAATACCTGGCCATAAAAATAGTTATCGAGCCAGCGGTCCCGCACCAGGTCTGTATTGGTAATGGTGTCCCCGCCTATAACAGGGTTGGTTAATCCATAATTTTCAAAACCTTGTTCTGCTTTGTATTCTTCGTAGTAACCTTTACCACGTGTAAGAAACGAGGCAATGTTTAAACTCCAGTTATCACTCAATACCTGGTTAAAGAATAACTGGTAATGATCCTGCTGGTAATTGTCTGTCTGATTGTTATAAGGTTCTCCTGCTTTTTCAGTTCCTGCAGGGTTGTAGGTCCTGTTTGTTGACAGTAAAGCTTCCGGTACACCATACCATGCCTGGTAAGTGCGTTCTTTGCCGGAAAAGACGTTTAACCGCACAGAGGTTTTTTTACTGGTATAAGCCGGCGAAAAATAAAATGACTGAAGACTGCTGGCAGCTCTGTCAATATATCCGTCGCTGCTTACACGGCTTAGTCTTGCATCGAAAGTAAAGTGGTCATTAACCAAACCGGTACCCGCTTTTACAGTATTCTTCCAGGTATTGAATGATCCAAAACTGTTATTGGCTTCGGCATAGGCTTTTTCATTGAATTCGTTTGTACTCATATTGATTGTGGCCCCAAACGCTCCTGAACCATTGGTGGAAGTACCTACACCTCTTTGTACCTGTATGGAGTTTACAGAAGAAGCAAAATCTGGCAGGTCTACAAAAAATGAACCCTGGCTTTCTGCATCGTTGTAAGGAATACCGTTGAGTGTAACGTTTATTCGGGTGCCATCTGTTCCCCGTATGCGTATGCCTGTGTAACCTACGCCATTGCCTGCATCGGAGTTTACCACAACAGAAGGTGTCTGATTAAGCAGGAAAGGAATATCCTGCCCCTGGTTAAGCTTTACAATCTGGTCTTTACCAAGGTCTGTTTTTGTGAATGGTGAGCGCTCAGATGCACGCACAGCCTTTACTTCCAGCGGCTCCAGCAGGTAGGCCAGTTCCTGCATTACAATGCTAAACTGCCTGTTTGCCAATGCTGTGAAATTTTCTGTTACTGCCTGCAGGCCTACATACTGTGTTACCAGTTTACATGTACTGTTGGCTGCAACATTTGTAAACTCAAATGCGCCGCCGGTGTTGGTCAGTGATGTTCTTTCTTTTTTTCCGTTGATACTTAATGTAACCGTTACGCCCTGCAATGCTTTGTTGTTTTTGTCAGTTACAATGCCAGAGACAGTGATTTGTGCAAATGTTGTAACAGCCAGCACAAAAGCTGCAATTGTTCCCAAAAACTTCTTCATGATACTCATTTTTTCGTACAATAATTTGGGAACAGGGAAAATTGCTGATGGAGAGGAACATGCATGCGGTGTTCACCTTCCCTTCGCAGGCATTACCCTGTTCAGGTTCTACGGGTGTAATCTCAGCCTCTTGTTAAAGAAGCACCCCGGGAAACAACATATTGCCGGACGGATATTCGGTTGAGCGTGTTGCCACTTTTGCTAACCGTACACTGATCGCTGCAGTTGAATAAAGTTGCTGCAGTACAAGTGAGTGACACAACAGGTGCTGAAAAGCGGACTAAAGCCTGTGCCACCCTTATCCAACCGGCTCATTGTTATGCGTGCAAAGTAATGGCAGAAATTTTGATTTGATTGTAACATTTTTTGCTAAGTTCACGTTCCACACAAAAAACGATTTATGAAAAAAATTATAGGAAGCTTGCTGGTATTGATGATTGCGGGTACCATACATGCCCAAAATCTTGTGTACGATGCCAATGCTCAGGAGAGAAAAGTGGGCAGCTTTCACGGCGTTTCTGTAGGGAGTGGCATAACACTATATTTATCGCAGGGTAATGAAGATGCGGTTGCTGTAAGTGCTGCAGATGAGAAAGACCTTGAAAAAATGATCACAGAAGTGAAAGATGGTATTTTAAAAATACGGGTTGACAATAAACCATGGGGCAACTGGGGCTACAGGAAACTAAAGGCCTATGTAACCATTAAAACGCTCGATTACCTGAGTGCATCGGGCGGTGCGATTGCAAAAATTACCGATGGCATAAAAGTAGATGCTATTAATACGGATGCAAGCGGTGGCAGCATTATAGAGGGAGACCTGCGGGGTAACAACATCAATGCTGAGCTTAGTGGCGGCAGTATTTTTAAAATTCATGGTTCCTTTAATAACGCAAGTATTGATGCCAGCGGTGGCAGTATTTTCCAGGATTTTGATTTGGTAGTAAACAGTTGCAGTGTTGAGGCAAGTGGCGGAAGCATCATTTCATTGTCTATTACCAAAGAGATGAAAGCTGATGCCAGTGGCGGATCAATCATTAACTATAAAGGCAGCGGCGTGATAACAAGTGTTGATGCCAGTGGGGGATCGAGCATTAAGAAAAGAGATTAATGTAAAATTGTTTGGAATGTAAAGTTCTCGCTCTTATCTTTGCAGCCCCAAACGCGAATAAAGAGATTGAAAATATACATCGCGAGGTAGAGCAGCGGTAGCTCGTCGGGCTCATAACCCGAAGGTCGGAGGTTCGAACCCTTCCCTCGCAACACAATTCTTGAAAACCCTTGTCTGACATGGATTTCGCAGCATCACAGCCAAAAAGGTTAACAAAAAAGTTAACAAAATTGGTTGAACATGAATGACAAGATTAACTTCAAAAACCTTGAGACTTTTCCCAAGGGAGTAAAACAACTGACACTGACTTCACTGAAATATTACCAGCATCTCTGCTGGTATGTTCGTTTCCGGTATTACCATCCAAAAACCGCTACCTGGAAATTAATGATCCGGAAAATTGGCGTGAACAGTAAAGGTTTATCACTTTCTGAACGGAAAAAACAGCTGATCGCATTGCACGATGCCGTAGAATTCAAACTGATCTACCAGGGTTGGAATCCCATTGACAACACTTACTCTATTCAACAGCCGACGGAGGATTATGATCTGGACTCCCTAAAGGCTATGCCTTTGACAACCGCTTTGCAGTTTGCATACGACAAGAAGAAAGCCGACTGGTCACCCAAGACAAGGCAGGATTATGCATCCATGTTGAAGTATCTGAAAGAAGCTGCAGTGCTGCTCATGATCAATTTCAAGCCAATAGAGGAGATAAAACGCGTGCACTGCCGTTTGATGTTAGACAAGGTAAAAGAGCACCGTAATCTTTCTAATAAAGGGTACAACAAATACAGGGAAACGCTTTCAAGTTTTTTTCAGAGCTGGAAGAATTTGAAATAGTTGAGTATAATCCTGTGCACAAATTGAAGTCGAAAGAAGAAATAAAGGTTTTCGCACACAAGCCGCCTACAGACTTGCAGCGTAAGCTTATCGTCGACAAAATAAAAACTGACTATTACAATTATTACCGGTTCATATGTGTATTGTATGGTTGCACCCTGAGACCTAAAGAAATCACCAGGCTTAAAGTCAAACATCTCGTCAGGTCTGAACAAATATTCCGGATTATTCCCGACAAGGAAGAAGGAAATTCCAAAACGTCAGCTCAGCGTGACGTTGTGATCCCTGACTGGCTTATGCAAATGCTGAATGACTTGAACCTGCAGTCTTGTGATCCTGACTGGTACATTTTTTCCGGGAAAGAAGGTTCAAAGATGTTTATGCCTGGGAAAAGCCGGATGCATTCGAATTCTCCAACACGGTGGTGGCGAAATATTGTTAAGATCGAACTTGGCTTAGACGTTACACAGTATAGCCTTAAAAAGCTTGCAGGTAATGATATGGTGAAACTGCAGGTAGCCCATGGGGTGCAGGATTTGCTTGAATTACCCAAATTACAGATGGGTCATTCTTCAAAAAGCATAACCGAAGTTTATGTGGACGAACACAAAAAAGTTCTTAGCCAGATAGTCAAAACCAGGATGCCAACTTTATAGATGTAGGCGCGGAAAGAAAAAGCTTAAGTTATTTGGAAGATCAGTCCATCCAGGTATGCCGGAGTTGTCCGCAATTTTTCGATTATGACGATTTCAAGACGCTTATGTACTTCGGGCAAGCTATGGAAGGTATAGCCATCATCGGTGAAATTAACACTGAATTCTATAGTGTGATTTGCATAAATCAGACCAGTGAACCCGGATTTCACAGGACGAATTTCCATATCATAAAACTGATCATCTAATAGTTTAATAGAAAGTCGGTTTGAATTGGTCATTTCGATGTTGCTGGCAGTTTTTAAAGGTTAACACTAAAAATACAGGAAAAGCATTTTTAGTGAAAAATTAATCCCTTAAAAAAAACAGCCCGGGGAACCGGGCCGAGTTGAGTTATCAGCATATAAATAATTAAACGTCTTCACAGTTAATGTGTTAAACAACGGACAGTATAAAAGTGAAAAAAATCTTACAGTTTTGCAATGTGATTTTTCACAAATTTTGATGAGAATTTTCACAGCAATCAACCAGTTTTCTAAAAACCTTCTTTCTGTCTGATTGATATTGCGATAATATCCTGGAACTTATGATTTTGCCATGGGTCTGTTCGAATGATGAATCCCTCTTCGATGAAGAAAATTTTAAAGTTGATGTTGGCTTTAGCATGAATGACCCCGATATATGCCTTTCTATCATAGTAATATTCCATTAAACACGTGTTGGTGTCAGGCAAAGTAATTAAGATCACTCTGTTATTCATAGCGAATGGATGGTTGGAGTTCGATTTTGATAAGTTGAGTCTGTTAGCAGGGACAAGATAAGTTATTAATATCCAAATAAAAAATAGCCACTTCTCCAAAGCGAAGCGACTTTTTTCTTTGCTACTTTCTTTTTTGTGCGGAACGAAGCTGTGCGAAGTGGAGCATAAAAAAGAAAGTAGCCTGGGCAAAGCCCAGGCTACCGTGAAACATTCACTTTGTATGCAGTGAAAAGCTAATTCAAGTAATCATCCGCAGACATACAAAGTTCAAAAGCTTTTTTTGTGTGGTCAAGACCTGTAACATATAAAATTGAATTCAGCTTTGCGTCTTCGCTTTTATACTTTTTGACATTTTGATAATAACCTGGAATTGCGTTGTAAGCACCAAACAAAGTACCGGCGGTTGTTTCCATTTGTCGAATAGGTGAGGGCATCGCATAATCGAAAACATTTCCGCAAACATCATCAAACTGCCTTGAAAATTCATAAGCCTTATCATTGGTGGGAACAGCATTAAATACTTCTTTGTTGGGAGACATAGCAAGCTGAACCAGCTTTTATAATTCTGCATCGCTGATACAAACCTTTGCCCATTTATCAAAGAGTGTTTCCAGTAATTCACTGGTCTTATTTGATATCGCAATAATCCGCGCGGCCTCCTGCAACTTATCTTCTGCATTCGCTGTATACTTTATATACACGGCATTTGAGTGATTACGCAAAGCCATGTTCAACTTGTTATTGCAAACAATACGAACAGGTGTAAATGCCGCCATGATTGAGCCGCTGCCATCATGTGAGGGTGTAAAAAAAATATACTCCTCAATATCATCTTTACAGCCAACACGTATTACTTCCAGCATTTTTGCAGTAATAAAAATACGTTCACCATCTGCAGTTCAGTAGCCTTACAATACAACCGCGCCAGATCAGCAGGCACCACACCGTTCACAGATGAAATAGCAACTTCTGACTTGTACATTTCAAAATCAATCCTTCTCGACATATTCATTACCGGTTATCTGTTTGTACAAATCTTTGTAGCGGACATACAATTGCGCATACAGTGCTTTCGCACCTGGTTGTTGCATCTTCAGCCTGTTGCGCCTTATATTGCGGGGGATGCTTTGCAGCAACTTCGCAAGTTCTTTAGGATCGCTAGGGATTACAAACTCTTTCTCATCAAACTCAGGCAAAGTGCCATGCTTCAAATAATAATCACGCTTAACCCATATCTGTTCGCATTCATCTTCGAGAGAAAGAATCTCGAAAGCGATTGGTTCACGCAAAGTAATAGTTTCGGGATCATTTGATTCACCATACTCATCAATGCGTGCACGCAAATAGTTCATGCGAGTGTATAATGGCAACCATTCGTCGCGTAAAGCTTCCAATACTGTATCATCAGAAGCTGGCATTTCAGAGGCTGTAGAATCAACTATAATTGCCTCTTTTACGGGTTCCCGTAATAAATTCTCCAGTGAATTCCATAGCAATTGTTTAGTGGTGGCATTCTCACCCTTTAACAACTTTTGTTTGATATTATCATCATCCCCAAGCTGCTGATATAATGTACGACCAATGATAAAGTTTTGCGCTCCAGCTATCCAGGAGCGAATATTGTCTTTTAGCATAAAACAAAAATCCGCCGAATCAGGCGGCATATAAAGGACAGTAACAACTAATTTTAAGCACTGTTGTGTAGTGTGTTGTTGTAACTTTTTATATAGTTATACGTTTGGTAATAAAACATCATGAATATCTACCTTATTGTGCTGCAACTTGTTTGCGCTTTGTCCTGTGGGGAAGCCGGCGATGCGACAAACTCTACCAACCAATCAAGCTTACAAGGAACCTGGTTGGCGCAATCTGAAAGCCAAAACGGCAAGAAATGGAATGTATCTTTCGTATATGTCTTCAGAGGAGATAAAGTGTTTTTCACAGACGAGACCGGAAAGGAAGTTATGTATTCTTTCAAGTTGGACACTACTGACAGTCTCAACTTCCTTATTATTCAGCCAGATGCGGCGCTTAATATTTCGGCGCCTATCAGCATTGCTTATGAGTTAGAGGGAGATTCGTTGAAGATTGTGATCGCACCACCAGGTTTGCGCCCAACAGAAATATCAGACAAAAACGATCAAGAGTTGATTATCTGCAAGAGAAAAAGCTTATGAAAAGTCTAACCAATAAACCGGTTTTATGTCGTTTAGCACAGCGCACAACGGTTAACGGCCGGGCGATGGTGGGCATTTGAAAACCATCAGCCCAACCCTTGCACAAAAGCCAGATAGAATTACAAATGTTGAATTTACAACTGTCAGCCTCACTATCGCCAAACCGATGATAGCCGTTTGTTGTCCTCTATATTAAAATTAAATTGACATTTTTTAAGTCGTCGCAATGCAATCGATTTTTACGCTTTGAAAGAAAGTCCGTAGTCATTTAAAGCCTTTTTCAATTTGGGTAATGTGCTCGGTCCCATACCATGTAAATTGCCAATGTCTTTTTCAGTCCATTTTGCTAAGTCTTCCAAGGTTTTTATATTTTCTCTTTCTAATGCTCGTCTTGCAGGTGCAACAATAAGAGACAAAAAACTGTCTTTTGGCTTACGTTCTTGTTCACAAATTGGACAAGTTGGACAGTCGTTACTTTTTTTGAATTGGTGCCCATTTTTACAAGTCCTTGATGTTCCCTTTATCGCCATATTGAT
The DNA here is from genome assembly GCF_015831355.1 of Panacibacter microcysteis. NCBI lineage: Bacteria > Pseudomonadati > Bacteroidota > Chitinophagia > Chitinophagales > Chitinophagaceae > Panacibacter > Panacibacter microcysteis. Next base: position 6,073 of record NZ_JADWYR010000002.1, on the reverse strand, counting down.
TTTATCGTTTGGTATCTCCGGTCAATGAAAAGATTTGTTTGAAACCATTCAAAAGCCCAATTTATATTTGTAGGTGTTTAATCATGGATTTAAATCGAGCTATCTAATAGTTGTTGATTCATCATTCTCGTGTCAAATTTTAAAACATGTCGCTTTAAAATGCCCGCTAAAAACCCATGTTAGGCACAGTTTTTCTTCTCTTATTTCTTCTTGTTCATAAATGTCTTCCAATCAAATTGATCTTTGTCTGCCGTGTTACGATTTGCCAAGTCTTCAAGCATTGAATTTAGTTTTGTTTTGTCTAACCAATTGCCATTTACAAATACACCTGCAATTTTACGAGTATTTCTTATGTCAGTAAGTGGGTCTTGGTCAAGCAAAATAAGGTCTGCAAATTTTCCTGTTTCTATACTTCCAAGTTGTTTGTCAATACCAAGCCATTGAGCAGATAATAATGTCGCTGAATTTAAAGCTTCTTTTGGTGTTAGTCCTGCTTGAACCAAAAGTTCTAACTCATCGTGTAGTGAAAAACCTGCTACAACTCCCGAAACCCCTGCATCTGTTCCAGCAACTATTGGAATCCCTGCATCATTAAAAGCTTTTACTAATTGAAAATGGAACTTCACCATATTGTCAAAGTAGGTGGCATTTTCAGACGAAGCATTTTTAACATAGTTATTGGCAGTTAGCCATTTGCTTTGTAAAAGTGGATGAACATATTTGAGTGAGGTTAAGTTTTTGATGCTGTTAATAGAGTGTGTCTGTTTTGCAATCCAAACCATTGTGGTTAAAGTAGGGGATAGCCAAGTACCATTGTCTTTTGAAAGTTTTGCAAATTTTATTGCATCTTGCACACAAAAACTATCAGAGTTTTTAGAAAATTCTTCTGCGTGGGCAACCATTCCAAAATGAGGTATAAATGCTTGTTCCAATTTTCCTTTGAAAGCATATGGAATATGTCCAATAGTTTTTACTCCTTGTTTGTATGCTTCATCAACAATAGCGTTGTAGGTTTCAATATTTAATTTGGAATAAACTTTTATAAAATCGTAGCCCTCAGTTTTTACATTTCTAACCATTATTCTTCCTTCTTCTGCGGTGTTGGCAATTCTGCCTTGTCCATTGCCACCATTTATGAGTGCAGCAAGTGCAATACGAGGTCCAACGATATAACCTTTTTCAATTAATTTTTTTTGTCCAAAGGTTTCCATTGTAGAATTGAGGTCTAACACAGTAGTAACACCATTGGCTATTATCGGTGTCATAATATCTTGGGTGTTGAAAGATAAGTCGGGTATTTGAGTAGGAAATTTTTGTCCAAGGTAACCATCAGTAGGTAAATGAACGTGAGCATCTATAAGCCCGGGAATAAGCCACTTTCCTTTGCCATTAATGATTGTAGCATTTTTAGGGATTGCTCCATTTATGGATTGAATGAGATTGTTAGAAATAACCACAGTTGCGTTTTCTAAAATTGTATTTGAGGATGTCATTGTTATGACATTCACATTTTTGATAGCAAAGATTGTTTGTTTTGCTGGCTGCTTTTGTGAATACCCTGTGAGAGATGTCAAAAGTGAAAATGTAAAAAGTCCTACTACTAATAAAAACTGATTTGTATATTTCATTCCATTTTAAAGTTACAGGGTGTTGTCATAAGATTGTCCCTAACGACCGAGTATTGGCGAAGGCTGGGAAATAGACTTCCGTCCTTTAGATTTGTTTTAATATAATTTATTTAAGATAACTACTATTATTACTTTTTCTTTTTTGCTTCTTTTTTCTTTTTAATATCCACAATAATTTGTGAATAAACTAACCAATGGCGGCAGCGCATTATGACTTCCGTAGGGATGCATACCCATGGGCGGATACAATCTGCCGCCACTTTTGATTGCCTGTAATATTCATATAGAAATTAGGGTTCAATACCCATTATCAAGGACTAGAATTTCAGACAATTTGGTTAGCCTTTTTTACAGTTAAAAGCTAAGCTATGACAAAAAATTATTTTATTGGAATTGATGTTTCCAAACAAACACTGGACGCTGCCTTTATTATTCGAACCAATGAATCTTTTTCCACTCCGGTATGAAAACAGTTTGATAATACATTGGCAGGCTTACAAAAAATGAAACGATGGTTACTACAGCTGAACGTGCCACTTAATCAGCAAACCATTGTCGTGGTAGAAAATACTGGCATCTATCATCGTTTATTATGGCAGTTCTTTTCAAAGCAGCAAATTGATCTTTGTATTGAAAATGCAGCCCAGGTAAAATGGAGCCTGGGTATTGCAAGAGGGAAGAATGATAAAGTGGACAGCCGTCGGTTGGCGCTCTATGCTGCCAGGCACTCAGACCGGTTGAAACCTTCTCCTGTTCTGCATCAGCATGTATTGGCTCTCAAAGATCTGATCACACTACGCAACAAATTGTTGGTGCAGTTAAAAAGTATCGAGACAGCCTTTAACGAATTGAAGGTAGTTAGTCCTGTATCCTTTATAAGAACATCCGAAAAGCTTTTGACACCCGCCATCAAAGGCCTTAAACAGTCATTGAAAAAAGTGGAAGATCAAATAACAACACTTATCAAAAAAGATGATCAACTATTACATGTTTATCAATTACTGATTTCAATACCTGGAGTTGGCCCTGTAACAGCTATCTATCTTATCTGCTGCTCCAATGTTTTTACGATGTGCACCTCCGGAAAGCAGCTGGCCTGTTATTGTGGTGTGGTGCCATTTGATCACCAAAGTGGGATCAGTATAAAGGGAAAGCACAGAGTTCATAAAATGGCTAACAAAGAACTTAAACAATTACTACACATGTGTGCATTATCAGCGATACAGCATTACGTCGAATTTAAAGATTATTATAACCGCAAAAAACAAGAAGGAAAACATCCGATGGCTATTCTGAATGCAATCAGAAACAAGATCGTATTACGGGCATTTGCTGTGGTGAAAAATGACAGGCCGTATGTGAATAACTACGAAAAGGCGGCGTAAATAAGATTGATTTTTTATTTGGTGAGATCATAGAAATCCGCCAAACTTTTGGTAATGCCAATGTTAGGCGCAGTGTTTTAGTACTATTTTGATGGTTATTCAAAGTTTACTTGCCGGCCTTCCTTTATTACAAACTTTCTGAAAAAGCTTTTATTGATTGTATCCTTTCTCTTTCTATCATAGTCTTCCTGCATTTCTGCAGGAGCGATCTGACTAACATAACATTTGTTCGCAGCCAGTCCGATTAATTCTTCTTCTTCGCTGTAAGTAATTTCAACATTTATATATTTTGAATCCATGAAGCCAACTGCTTCAAGTCCAGGAGAAGTACGATCATAAGCTACATAATAAAGAGGATATTTGTCTACCCAGCCATTCTGTAAAATTACTTCAGTAACTGCACCTCCAATCACAATATGTTCTGCATGATGCGTATCTCCATCGGGGCCAAACGTTATAATAATGTCAGGATTAATTATGGGAATATTTTGTATCAATGACTCTCGTAGTTGTTTATGCGAAAGAAAATAATTGCGAACACCATTCTTGGTGTCTAACCTGTCAATGGATAAGAAAATGGGCGGTTCTATTCCCATCTTTTCGCAAGCACAAGTACTTTCCTGTTTTCTGACGGTAGCCAACGAATCGCCCTCAGGAATTGATGTTACCCTTGTTCCATACTTCCCATCTGTAGCAATCATTACAAATACTTTGTACCCAAGCCTTCCGTATTTCACTAGAACTTCTGCAATTGACATTTCATCATCAGGATGGGCTACGACCGCTAAAATTGTTTTATTTGATTTTTTGGGGCTAGTGTTTAAAAAACTAATAGAGAAAAAAGTAAGTGCAAGAATCAAAAGCTTATTCATACAAAGAGGATTGATCGATCTAAAAATATATTGCGCCTAACGTTCGAGGCTTGCCGCAGGGCTGGAATTGTTGCTGTGTCAGCCCGGCAACTGAAGCCGATTGAAAAATGATGTTAAAGTTAACAACTAAAAGCTAAATAGAATTCGGTCAAGCCCGATATTAGCTGATAGTAGTACAACAGATGATTGTTATTACGTCCGCCAGCCTTGCGGCAAACCTTTTGTTGTGTGCTGGGCTTCTGTCAAACACGTTTCTTTTTCTTTTTTGTCGGCTTTCGATAAAGTTCTTTCACCCATTGGTTTCTTTTGTCACCATAAAAGTAGTTGACATAGTCGTTTTTAAAACGAAGTCTTTGAGCATTTATAAAATAAAGAAAACCGTCAGGCAAATCACCACATTCACCCCAAGTGCAATATTGTCCATCTGTCACAAGTGCGTATGGAACGGGTTCTATGTCGTTAATAAGAAAAAATGCTAAGTCAGCAATCTTGAATTTTGTCTGCAAGCATTCATTGTTTATTTCTGTTAATGTTGTGTCCCCCAAAAATGGGATTAAGTACCGTAAGGCGTTTGTGTCAAGTCTTGTTATGTGTAAATATGAACTGTCTTTAATTAGGTCTTGTCGTTTAACTTTTGCGTTATAGACAAACCCTTTTAAATAGTATGAGGGAACTGATTTTATGTTATAAATATTCGCCTCAACAATTTCTTTTGTCTGTCCACATACACTAAAGAAGACAGTCAGTGTCAATATTGATGTAATTAAGATTTTCATAAGTAGTACAATGTTGCATTAGCCTTGCACACAACGTACAGGGCTTGGCGATGTTGGGATTTTGAAAAACGTCTGCCCGGAACCGAAGCTAAATGTATAATTAAAAGTTGATGTTAAGAACTAAAGCCCAACAAAGAACGTCCAGCCGGTACAAAAGCCGATAGCGATAAAATGTTGAAGCTAACAATGTCCAGCCCCAATATTGCCAAACCCCATGTTAGCTGCCGTAATATTGTCTTGCAAGGTTGTAAAATTGAAGTCTATCCACTTTGTCTGGAAGCCCTGCAACTTGTCCATCACCCAATTCTATAATAATCCATTCTCCACTTTTTGTCTTTGCAATGTCCATAGAAAAGAAGTTGCTTTCAATATTTTTTGCAATGTTCTTGAAGATGTCAAGCGGCGGATGTTCGTCTGCTGAATATTCACCTTCTTCCCAATAGTCGTAACAGCCCAACAACTGTCCATTTAAAAAGAATAAGCGATACTCTTGTTTTAAAGGCATTCCACTTTTGGAATGAATTGTCAGGTCATTGAGTTCTATAAATTCTCTGACGACAAGTCCTTCATTAAGATCTGAATTTTGCAATCCTACAAATTTTTCAATAACGGATTTTACTTTGTCTTTGTCAGTCGCCAATGGAATAAAGCAAGCTGTGTCCCAATAATGCTTTTGTGATTTTACAAAATCTTTTACGATTAATGGCGAATTTCCGAATGTTGCAATGTCGTTAAATACCTTGTCATAGTCGACTTGCTGATTTTCAACTGTCAGCCAAATTGTTTTTGGTGTATGTCCAGTTATGAATTTGTAACTGTCGGGTAAGTAATGGCAATTTTGATATTCAGTGGGTGAGTTGATGAGTTTATAATTCTTTGTCAAAAGTGCATTGTAAAGTGAAGTATATTGATTTGGTTTCAACATCCAACCTCGGTAGACTATTTTTTGCAGAGTGTCACTGTGCTTTATCCGTCTGGTTGCAAATTCAGCGTCTTTGTCTTTTGTCAAACTCTCGTAACTAAAAAGCTGTGTCGCAAAACCGTTTTGTTTTGCAGATACAGATTCGTCTTCGTAGTCTATGTCTACTGATGCTTTATTCTCAAATGGATTGTCGCAAAAAAGTATGTTCATATTTGAGTCGTTCAAAGAAGTTGGGTGTTCGTTATTATGGCAGCTAACGAGCAGGGCTTTATGCAGGTTGGGAATTAGTATTCCGTCCGCTGACAACCGCTGCTGATTGAAAATATGTTGATGAATTTATGTACAAAACCTGATAGTTATTCGTCTGCTGGAACTGAAGCTGGGATTTGCAATTAGCTGATGTTACAATGTCAAGCCCAACTTGCATAAAACCCAATGTTGTGCGTTCGCTTTTCGTCACTCGTAAAGTGTCACTTTTATTTTTTCGTAG